>CAZNLT010000139.1:0-15718 GCA_964573705.1 uncultured Desulfobacterales bacterium | reverse complement strand
GGCCATGGCCATCGACCGGGTCGCCGGAAATCTTTTTTTCAGATAGGCCAACAGTTTGAGGCCGTCGATATCGGGCAGATCCAGTTCGGTGATGACCAGATCAATGGAATGAGAATCCAGAAGTCGGGCCGCCTGCCGGGCATCCTCCGCATGATGGATGATTATCTCTTCGTATGGTTTGAATTCATAGGAGAGATGATTTCGAGTGGCGTGATCATCATCGACGATCAGGAGGTTTTTCACGGCAGCGGAACCCTTGGAAAGTTCAAATAATGATAAAAATTCATTTTCTAGATTATGATAGTGAAACGGTCTCTGTGTGTCAAGCCATAATGGCGAGTCTTCCAACTTGAGTTCGGAACCGGGGTCGGAGTTTTGCGACCGCATGTGAGATTCGACTGGAAACAGGAGTACGGAGAACTGTTTCTTGCAGGCCGGGACGCTTCCGGTATTCGGACGGCCTAATACAACTCATATTTGACGAGTCGCCCATCCAGAGGACCGTTTCGAAGCGGTTTTTTCCAGGCCGGTTTGAGCCCCACCCGTTTGATTAGTTCCCGATCTCCGAAATAGAGAAAGGCGGCGGACCCTTTGCACCGCTGTTTCAGAAAATCCCCGAACGCCGCTATCATCTCCCCGACCGCCGCTTTATCTCCCATTCGGAGGCCATACGGCGGATTACAGACCAGGACGCCGTCTTCCAGGCCTGACATATCCTGAAATCGAGACTGAGTGATACGGACCTTTTCTCCATGGGGCAGGGTTCGCGTGTTTTTCAGGGCAATATCTACCGCACAGTCCGAAGCATCGCTGCCTTGAATAAGTCCCGAAGGCGGCGGATGGATTGCTTGGTCCGCCTTCTTTTTAACCGCTTGCCACAGGTTTTCGTCGAAATCCGGCAGAAATTGAAACCCGAATCGGGATCGCAGGAAACCCGCCGGAATTCGGGAGACGTGCATGAGCCCTTCGCAGAGCAGGGTTCCGGCGCCGCACATGGGATCATAGAGCGGTCTGTCGCCGTTCCATTCGGATAAGCGAATGATCGCTGCGGCCAGGGTTTCCTGCATGGGGGCTTCCAGCGCGTTCAGACGATATCCCCGGCGGTGAAGAGAACCGCCGGAGGTGTCCAGGCTGAGGGTGGCGGTGTTTTTGTGGATATGCAGGTTGAGCCAGAGATCAGGATTCCGGGGGTCGATATTCGGACGACGGTTCAGTTCTTGCCGAAACCGGTCGACCACCGCATCTTTGAGGCGAAGCCCGGCAAATTGGGAGTGGGTGATGTTGCTGTGGGATACGTTGGCGAAGACCGCAAAGGTGTTTTCGACACTGAATAGTTCCGGCCACGGCACGGCGCGGGCTTCCCGGTAGAGGGCGTCGGGGTCCGGGCAGGGGAAGGTTTTCAGCGGGGCCAATATTCGGGTGAGGGTCCGGGCCTGGTAATTGGCCCGATACAGGCCGGCTTTATCGGCTCTGAAATGAATCCCGCGAAAAGCGGGTTCAACCTGTTCGGCTTCCAGCTCCGAAAGTTCCGCAACGCCCAATTCCTCCATCCCCGTGGATACCTGGGCGAAAAACCGATTTGTCTTCTGGTACAGGTATTTCATCTTTTTCCGATCTTTCCGGCTTTCGAATGATGGTCTTGCAAACGGCTGGAGAAAAGTACGGAAAGCGGCATGCGGTGTCAATCATAAATCGGGTCTGTCTCACGTTTTCTTGTCCGAATTCACCCCCTTGCCATGAGTCGGATTTTCCGATACGCTGGCTCATTCCGTTAAATCCGAATGAAAGAGGGGAAAATGTCCGTATTATTCGAATCCGTCTCCATCAACGGTCTGGAAGTGAAAAACCGGTTTGTCCGATCCGCCACCTGGGAGGGGATGGCCGATGAAAAGGGCGCCTGCACCTCTCAATTAATCGAATACATGCGGCAACTGGCGCTTGGAGAAGTCGGCCTGATTATCTCCGGCCACAGCTATGTGCTGCCGGCGGGTCAGGCCAGTTTTCGGCAGCTCGGGGTGTATGAAGATACCCTGGTCCCCGGACTATCCGAAATGACCGCCGCCGTTCATGAGGCCGGCGGCAAAATAATTCTTCAGCTTGCACATGCAGGGTGTCATGCCAATGTGGATCTCACCGGAACCGAACCGGTGGGGCCTTCGCCCCTGAAGGGTAAAAGCGGCGCCGTTTGCCGTGAAATGACCCGGTCGGAAATCTCCGACACCGTTGAAGCCTTCGGACGCGCCGCCGAACGGGCCCAAAAGGCGGGGTTCGACGGGGTGCAGCTGCACGGGGCTCACGGTTATTTTCTGAGCCAGTTCCTGTCGCCCTTTTACAACCGGCGGACCGATGCCTACGGCGGCAGCCTGGAGAACCGGGCCCGGATCGTACTGGAGACATATCACCGGGTCCGCGAGGCGGTGGGGCCGGATTATCCGGTGCTCATCAAAATCAACTCCGAGGATTTCGTTCAGGGCGAGGGGTTTACGGTTCCGGAAATGATTCAGGTCTCCCGGTGGCTGAAAGAAGCCGGTCTCGACGCCGTCGAAATGAGCGGCGGTACCCAGAATTCCCCGGCCAAGCTGAACCCGGTCCGCCTCGGGAAAATCAAAACCCCAGCCGACGAAGTCTATTACCGGGAAGCGGCCCGGGGGTTTACGGCGCAAGTCGGGCTTCCCCTCATTCTGGTGGGCGGCATTCGCTCCTGCGAGGTGGCTGAAGAACTGGTCCGATCCGGCGAAGCCGATTTCATCGCCCTCTCCCGCCCCCTGATTCGGGAACCGCAATTGATCAAGCGCTGGAAATCAGGGGATACTGCCCGGGCCGCCTGCCGGTCCGACAACCTCTGCTTCCGCCCTGCGGTGGAAGGAAAGGGGCTCTTTTGTGTGGTGGAGGCCCGGGAGGCGGGAAAAACTTCTGAAGGTTCTTCCGCCCCGGAGAACAAATGACCGCCGTCTTCAGTTTTGCCGCGCTTGCGGTGGCTATCTACCTTTTGTCGGTGATTACGGATGAATTTTTTATTACCAGTCTGGATCGGATCGCCCTTCGGTGGAAACTGCCCTCCAATGTGGCCGGGGCTTCCCTGATGGCGATGGGGTCGTCGGCCCCGGAGCTTTCCATCGCCGTGCTGGCCCTGTTCAAGGAGGGCGGCGCCCACAGCGATATGGGGGTCGGCACGATTGTCGGTTCGGCGGTCTTCAATATCCTGGTCATCACCGGGGTATGCGCCGTGGTCCGGGAGGCCCGAATCACCCTTCCGATCATTGTTCGGGATACCGTTTTTTATCTCATGAGTATCCTCATCCTGCTGGTCACCTTCTGGGACGGCAGAATCACCGTGAGTGACGCCCTGGTGTTTTTGTTGTTCTATGCCGGATACCTCGCCTTTCTGTTTATGGCGCCCATCAAAGAGGCTGATCCGGTTGAGGATCTGGAGGCAGCCGAAAAAGAGATTCGAGCCGGGGGCGGTTTCTTCAGCCGGATGAATGATAAAATCAGCCGGGTGGTGGGATGGGCGGCCGGAAATCCCGAGCAACACTATCTTCGGGCGTTCGGGGTCTCCATTCTGCTGATTGTGCTCATCAGCTGGTTTCTGGTGGATGCGGCGGTGATTTTTTCCAATGCGGTCGGCATTCCGCCGGTCATCGTCGCCCTCACCATTCTGGCCGCGGGGACCTCGGCCCCGGACCTGATCGCCTCCATTCTGGTGGCCCGTCAGGGGCGGGGGGATATGGCGGTGGCCAATGCGGTGGGCTCCAACATCTTCGATATCCTGGTGGGTCTCGGCTTGCCCTGGGCACTGGCGCTGCTTTTTCTCGGACGGCCGGTGATTGTCGTGGGCGCCGAGGACCTGTTTCTTTCGGTGCTGATCCTGATGGGGACGGTGGTGGTCCTTTTCACGTTTCTGTATACCGACCGGCTGCTCAGCAAGAAGGAGGGGTGGGGACTGCTGGGGTTGTATGCCGCCTATGTGGTGTGGACGGTGGTGACGGGGACCGGTTGATCGGTGCGGATTGAAGACAGGCTTTCTTCGGGATGATCTTCAGGGTACCCACCGGACGGGAGGCAGGACTTCAGGTGTCGGGTGAATCTGGTGTATAAATTGTTACTGGTGATGGCGGGGGGAAGCCTGGGGGCGGTCTGCCGGTATGCGTTTTCTCTGGCCGCGGTTCGCTGCCTGGGCATTCGCTTCCCCTGGGGCACCCTGTTGGCCAATATGACCGGCTGTTTTCTGATCGGGATGGCGTTTGTTCTGGCCGAGCGGACCGCGCTGCTCAGTCCTTCGGCCCGGCTTTTTTTCATGACCGGGTTTCTGGGCTCTCTCACCACCTTTTCCACCTATGCCCTGGAATCGGTCATTTCCATGCGGGCCGGCAGTCATGTGGCGGTGATCAATTTTTTCATCAACAACATCGGCGGCGGCATCCTGGTCCTCGCGGGAATGTGGCTGGCCGGGTGGATGATTCGAAGCGGGGCGTAATGGTGCTTTGCAGGGTCGATGCCCAAGGGCGGTACCGGGGAATGCTCCGCCGGGAATCGTCGCTTCAGGCGGGATTCCGGGGACCCTGAGGGGGCGTGCGTGTTTCGATTTCTGGCGGACCTGGTGGTGGTCATCCACTTCCTGTTTGTACTCTTTGTGGTTTTCGGCGGCGCACTGCTGTTCTGGCGAAAATGGACGGCATGGCTGCATCTGCCGGCTGCCGTGTGGGGGGCGGGGATTGAATTTTCAGGCCGAATCTGCCCGCTGACGCCGCTGGAAAATCGCCTTCGCAGCTGGGGCGGGGACGGTGGATACGACACCGGCTTCGTGGACCATTACATTATGCCGATACTCTATCCGGCCGGGCTGACCCGGGAACACCAGTTTGTTCTGGGCGCTCTGGTCCTGGTGGTGAATCTGGGGTTTTACGGATCGGCCTGGTGGTATTATCGGAATCGCGCCTCCTGAAAAAACAGACAGGGGAACTGAATGAAACCATTCTTCCGGTGTGAATACGCCGGTTTTTCCAAGGGAGGAAAAAAACGCGGATCTTTTTTCATTAGAGGGTCGGGTCGCCCTGATTACCGGGGCCAGCCGGGGAATCGGAGCGGCTGTGGCCCATCTTTTGGCCGGACACGGGGCCTATTGCATACTGGTGAGCCGAAAGATCGAGGATCTTCAAAACGTCGTCGATACGATTCGACAGGCGGGCGGAAAAGCCGAAGCCATCGCCTGCCACATGGGCCATTCGGAACAGATTCAGGCCCTGGTTCAGGAGGTGGACGACAGGTTCGGAAGGTTGGATATCCTGGTCGGGTCAACGCGCTTCTGCCCGGATTAACCGATACCAAATTCGCCGGCGCTTTGATTCACAACAAGGAGCTGTATGGCTATGCGGTGCGGCAGATTCCCATGGGGCGCCATGCCGAACCCTCGGAAATGGCCGGAGCGGTGCTCTACCTGGTGTCGAATGCCGCCTCCTACACCACCGGCGCGTGCCTGACCTGCGACGGGGGCATGCTGGCGTGATGAAGGCCGGCGGTAAAATTGGGTATGATTACTGTTAAAAGGATGCCGCCGCCCGGGGACGAACGAACATCAGGCCGAAGAGATATCCGCCCCCGCTGCTGCGCTTGACCCAGACCAGATTGGCCCGGTGCTGGTGCAATTTGCCGTCCAGCTCAAACCGCATCTCAAAGGGCAGGTCTTCGTCCAGTTCAAAACAGATCCCCCCTTCGGAGATATTGATTCCCCGGGCCTCGATGACATCAAAATCGGCGATGAATTCGATGTGGGTGCGGATTTCCTTGCGGGGCGGACGGCTTTCCAGATTGTCCGAACCGCTTTTCTTTTTCGATTTCAATGCATCGAGTTCGGACCGGAGTTCTCCGATCTGCCGGCGCGCCCGGTCCAACTCCGTAATCAACTGGGCCTTGGTTTTGTAAGTGTCCTTCATGGCCTCCTCCCTTCTCATATTCAGAATACGAGAATACCCCCTCATTATCAAGGGGAAAAATGAGGAGGCGGGCGAAACCAGCCTCTTTCCGCGGTTGCCCCTGAATCCAGGAGGCCTCAGGTCTTATACGGCCTCGGCATGTCGGGGGAGTCGCTTCGCCTCCGACGCGATCCATTCCCCGGCCGGTTCGCTCTCGGGCCGGCAGGTTCGGTCGTACAGGATCAACAATTCTTTCGTGGACAGCGACATGCCTTTTGCCGCGGCTGCCGTTCTCACGGCGTCCAGAAGTCGCTCGGCCTGCTCCCGGCCGATCGAGATTCCGCTTTTTCTCAGGATGTGGCGAAGAATGTTGGTTCCCGAATGTTTGCCGATCACGAACCGGGTTTCGCCCCCGCCCACCGCTTCGGAGGGAAAGGCTTCATAGGTACGGGGATCTTTGAGCAGGCCGTCGCAGTGGATTCCCGACTCATGCTGAAACACACCCGCGCCGGTGATCGGTTTTCCCACCGGAATCGGGCGGCGGGATGCCTTGGCCACATAGGCGCAGATCCTCATTAATTTGGTGGTCCGGACCTTGCAGGTTCGACCCGAAGCAAAGGCCAAGGCCGCGGAGACCTCCTCCAGCGGCGCATTCCCGGCCCGTTCGCCCAGGCCGTTAATGGTCACGCTGAGTCCGTCGGCGCCGGCTTCGGCTGCGGCCACGGCATTGGCGGTGGCCATTCCCAGGTCGTTATGACCGTGAAATTCCAGCTCGATGCCGGAGATTCGAGACAGACGGCCGAAGATTCGGAACACCGCCCCCGGGGTGGCGATTCCCACCGTATCGGCGATGCGCACCCGATAGGCGCCGCCGGATCGGGCCTCTTGGATGAAGGTTTCCAGAAAACCGGGGTCTGCACGCATGGCGTCCAGTGCCCCCACCGATACCCGGTCGAAGTCCCGCCTGGCGATTCGAACATGCGAATCCAGCATCTCCAGTATGCGGGCTTCGTTCTTTTTCATGGAGTTGAGATGGATGGAGGAGACCGGAAAGCTGATATGAATGCTGCCGGTGCCGCACTCTGCGGCCAACTCGATGTCCCGGCGCACCGCCCGGCACCAGCAGGTGAGGCGGCAGGGCAGAGCCAGATCTCTGACCTCTTCAATGGCCCGGCGCTCCGTGCGGCCCATGGCCGGTGTGCCGACCTCCAGTTCATCGATGCCGGCCTCGGCCAGCATTCCGGCAATGGTCCGTTTTTCCTGAAGGCTGAACACCACCCCCGGGGCCTGTTCCCCGTCCCGAAGGGTGGTATCGCTGATCCAAATGCGTTTGCTCTGATGCGGAACCATGGATTTCTCCTTGCTGAATCACTCTTTTGCACTGTAGGTCCGAACCGATATCAATCGGTTCAGGTCGTAACAGGTGTTGATGTTTTCGTTGCCGGCATTCGGTCGTTGACGAAATCCCGAATCCTTTCTCCGAGGGTCAGCATCTCCTGAATATCTTTTTCCTCCGGAATATCCCGGCTGTAGGTGGTGATGCAGCAGATTTCCTGAAACCGGTCCATGCGGACAATCCGGTCGCAGAGATCATCCTCGATCGAATCGACCCGTTTGAGGGCACACATCAGATCTCCCAGGGTATGATTGTCCGGCAGATTTTTCCGGTACAGCAGATATCCCATGATGTATTTTTCCATGGACATCGCGATCAGGTTGTACAAAATATCCGGCGTAAACACCTTTCGTTGTTTACGGACGGCGTTTACGGCCGTTGCCAGGAATTGAGCCCCTTCGTCGGTAAACCGGGTCCATTCCGGTTTCTGCTTGAATCCATCTATCATGGTCTTCTTCCTCGTTTCAGTTTCAGAAATCGGCTAGGATCTCCTCCCTGTTATTCAAGCCGGCCGGGACGATGATCAAGGCCTGCAAATGGGTTCGCGATCCATTCCAAAAAAAGTTGCAAAGGGTGTGCCATTGCTAATAATTCAAGAAACCCCTGTTTTTATGGGGACCTCGGGCGGTCCAAAGGTAATTAAGAATTGCATTTTCGTAATTGCTTATGTCATTTATTTCGAAATTGTATTAATTTGGATCCGGGATTATTCGCCAGGGAACGAAAGCGGATGTTCATTGAGTTTCGAAAGCGATTGGGATACCCTTACAGCCGTTTTGAAGGCCGACGTTTTTTGAAGACCCGCTTTTGAAATGATGATGACGCCATTTGAAAACCACCAATTTTCGGAGGAGATACCTATGCAATTTGAATTCATTACCGCCGACCGCATCCTGTTCGGACCGGGAACCCTCAGCCAAGTGGCCCCGTCGGCCGCCGAAATGGGAGAACGGGTCCTGCTGGTGGTCGGCCGTGATACCCGGCGGGCGGCTTCTCTGGTTGAGGACCTGGAATCCCGCGGCATGACCGTCTCGATGTTCAGCGTCCATGGAGAGCCGACCACGGAAACGGCGGCGGCCGGTCTGGAGATCGCCCGAAACTCCTTAAGCACTCTGGTGATCGGGATGGGCGGCGGCGCCGTCATGGATGCCGGAAAGGTGATCGCCGCCCTTTTGACCAACACCGATGAGATGATGACTTATCTGGAGGTGATCGGCGAGGGAAAGCCGATTCAGGTGCGGCCCGCTCCTTACATCGCGGTGCCCACCACTGCGGGAACCGGCGCCGAGGTGACCCGAAACGCGGTATTGGGATCGCCGGAGCACCGGGTCAAGGTGAGCATGCGAAGCCCCTTGATGCTGCCCCGGCTGGCGGTGGTCGACCCGGAAATGACCTATTCCCTGCCGCCGGAGGTCACCGCCTCCACCGGTCTGGACGCCCTGACCCAGCTTCTGGAAGCCTTTGTTTCCTGTGAGGCCAATCCCCTGACCGACGGGATCTGCAAAGAAGGATTGGTGCGGGCGGGCCGATCCCTTCCCCGGGCCTTCCGGAACGGAGAAGACGCCGAGGCCCGGGAAGAGATGTGTCTGGCCAGTCTCTTCGGCGGTCTTGCGCTGGCCAATGCGAAACTGGGGGCGGTTCACGGTCTGGCCGCGCCCTTGGGAGGGATGTTTCCCGCGCCTCACGGGGTGGTCTGCGCCCGCCTGCTGCCCCATGTCATGGCGGCGAATGTTGAGGCCTTGCGGCGGGAAGGGGACGCGGCCGGCGCGGCCCGGTTCGATGAGGCGGCAAGGCTGTTGACCGGCAACCCGTTGGCCCGGGCCGAGGAGGGCGTTGCATGGGTGGAGGCGCTGTGCCGGGAACTGAATGTGGCTCCCTTGGCGACCTTCGGGGTCCTGCCGGAAGCGTTTCCGGAGCTGATTTCCAAATCCCGGTCGGCCAGCAGCATGAAGGGCAACCCGGCTGTGCTCACAGAGTACGAATTGACCCGGATATTGGAGCGGGCCGTGGTTCCGTCTTGACGGAAAAGGGTAAAAGCCGTACAGTGATTGAACTGAAGGTGATCCATATCGGCGTCGGTGAGGATCGAAAAAAATTATCATGCGGATTGACGCTTCTGTCATGGAGCCAAAACCGCCATCAGAAAAAGGTTCTGCCATGAAGCCCCGTACCGCCATTCGAGATCCCAAAGCCGAGCTCAAATCCAAAGTCTTCTGTATATTGGGCGACGAACGGGTTTACCGTTCCAAATCCCCGGCCATGTTCAATGCGGTGCTGAAACAGTCGGGCATCGACGGCATGTATGTGCCCTTTATGGTGGAGCCCGGGCGAATCGGCGAGGCGGTTCGCAGCCTGAAGATTCTGAACATCGCCGGCGCCAACATTACCCTCCCTTATAAAGAGGCGGTGCTGCCGCACATCAATGTGCTCTCGGAAGGGGCCAACATCATCGGCGCCATCAATACAGTGGCCCGGGACGGCGAGGTGCTCAAGGGCTACAACACCAACGCCATCGGGTTTATGGATGCCCTGGAGGAGGCCGGATTCGAAACCACCGGCAAGACGGCCCTGGTCTTCGGCAACGGCGGAGCGGCCCGGGCGGTGGTTTTCATGCTCAACTGGCTTCGGGCCGGCACCATCTATGTGGCGAGTCGCAGTGTGGAAAAAGCGATGCGGGTGGTCACCCGGATTCGAGGAGAAGCCATCTCACTGGACAGCCTGGCCGAGCACGCCCTTCAGGCCCATATCGTGGTGAATGCGACCTCCGTATCCGGAACCGCTGAAGCGACGGAGCTGGCGCTGAAGGTTCAGAAACTTCAACTCCCGGACTGCGAACTGGTGATCGATCTCAACTACGGCCGCCGTCAGAATTTTTGGGAGGACATGGCGATCGCCAAAGACATCCCCTTTATGGACGGGCTTTCCATTCTCGCCAACCAGGCGCGACGCAGCTTCGCCCTGTGGACCGGGGTCGACGTGGATCCCAAAGAATTTTTAAAGGCCCTCGACGCGGCCGCCCCCGGAAATGGCGGAAGCTGATCCACGGCTGCGGGATCTTACGCCGGCCTTCCACTTCCGCCTCCCATCGATGGACAAAAACGGTGGCTGAAAAACAAAACCCCGAAAACGCGGCGCTGACCGTCATCACCACCCACGTCAACGCCGATTATGATGCATTGGCCTGCATGCTGGCGGCTCAGAAACTCTACCCCGAGGCCCTGGTCGTTTTTCCCGGCTCCCACGAAAAGACCCTTCGCAATTTTTTTATCCAGTCCATGATCTACCTGTTCAACCTGGAGGAGATCAAAGAGATCGATTTTTCCCGGATTCGGCGGCTGGTGCTGGTGGATACCCGACAGCCGGACCGGATCGGAAATTTTGCAGCGCTCCTGAACCGGGACGATCTGGAGATTCACATTTATGACCACCATTCTCCACTCACCGGCGACATACGCGGCGATGTCGAAGTGGTGGAATCCACCGGGGCGGCCATCAGCATCCTCACCGGGATTATTCGGGAGCGGGGGATCGCCATTTCCGAGGAAGAGGCCACCATTATGTGCCTGGGGTTATACGAGGATACCGGGTCTTTCACTTTCACCTCCACCACTGAAAAGGATTTTCTGACCGCCGCCTACCTGTTGTCCAAAGGGGCCAAGCTGGATATCATTTCCAATCTTACCGCCCGGGAGATGAGCTTCGAACAGGTGGGGGTATTAAACGACATGCTTCAGGCGGTTTCCCGGTACCATATCAAAGGGGTGGAAGTGGCGGTGACCACGGTGACCACCGAAAAATATGTGCCCGATTTCGCCTTTCTGGTCCACAAAATGATGCGGATGGAAAACCTGAGCGCCTTTTTCGCCATCGCCCGCATGGCCAACAAGGTCTATCTGGTGGCTCGAAGCCGAAGTCCCGAGGTCGATGTGGGAGCCATCGTCAGTAAAATGGGCGGGGGCGGGCATCCGTATGCTGCCGCCGCCACCGTCCGCGACAAAACCCTGTTTCAGGCGGAACAGGAGCTTCTGAAGATTCTGTACCAGGATGTCCGGTCCGGCAAACGGGCCAAAGACCTGATGTCCTCTCCGGCCATTCGGGCCGATGCCGCAACCACTCTGGAGGAGGCCCGAAACCTGGTCACCCGGTACAACATCAATGCCCTTCTGGTCACCGAGCACCGAGAAGGCGAGGAGGTGCTTCTGGGGTACATCTCCCGGCAGGTGATCTCCAAGGCCCTCTACCTCAAGCTCCACGACACCTCGGTTCAGGAATATACCTCCACCGAACTGGGCACGGTGGGGCCCGAATCGGAGCTGCCGGAGATTCAGGACAAGATCATTGAAAATAAGCAGCGGGTTTTGCCGGTGGTGGAAGGAGACCGGATTCTGGGGGTGATCACCCGCACCGATCTTCTCAATGTGCTGGTGCAGCAATCCGAGTTTACGGCCCGGCACCAGATCAACCCCTATGAAGACAGCATCAACGCCCGAACCCGGTCCATCCACCGGTTGATGAAAGAGCGGCTGTCGGATTCGCTCCTGGACCTGCTTCGGTCGGCCGGGAAGGTGGCCGACGAGCTCGATTACGGGGCGTATGTGGTGGGGGGGTTCGTGCGGGATCTCTTTTTGTATCGGCCCAACGAAGATGTCGATATCGTGGTGGAGGGCAGTGGCATCGAATTCGCCAAGACATTCGCCCGAAGCCGGGGGGCCCGGGTCCATATCTATGAAAAATTCGGCACCGCCGTGGTGATTTTTCCGGACGGATTCAAAATCGACATCGCCACCGCCCGAATGGAGTACTATCGGTTTCCGGCAGACTTGCCCACTGTGGAAATGAGTTCCATCAAGCTCGACCTGTTTCGACGGGATTTTACCATCAATACCCTGGCCATTCAGCTCAATTCCCAGCGGTTCGGCACCCTCATCGATTTCTTTTCGGCCCAGAAGGACATCAAGGAGAAGACCATCCGCATTTTGCACAACCTCAGTTTCGTGGAGGATCCGACCCGGGTGTTTCGGGCCATTCGGTTCGAGCAGCGATTCGGCTTCACCATCGGCAAGCTCACGGCCGGGTTGATCAAAAACGCGGTGAAGATGGATTTTTTCAAGAAACTGAGCGGACGGCGGACCTTCAACGAACTGCGGCAGATTCTGGAAGAGGAGAATCCCCTGCCGGCCATTCAGCGGCTTCAGGATTTCGATCTGTTGAAAATGATCCACCCGGAACTTCAGCTCGATAAAAAGCTGATTTCCAATTTCAAATCGGTCAAAAAAGTACACTCCTGGCACGACCTGCTGTTTCTCGAGGAGCCTTATCTGCGCTGGGCGGTCTATTTTATGGTGCTGATTCGAGGATTCAAAGCCGATGTCTGCCGCGAAATCTGCGAGAAATTTGAATTGGCGCCCCGGCATCAGGATCTTCTTCTGAAAGAACGATTTCGGGCGGAGCAATGCCTGTTTCGACTCGGCGGCATGCTGCCGGCCAAGAACAGCCGGGTCTATGAGACGCTGTCGGGATTTCGGGTGGAGCTGCTGCTCTACATGATGGCGGTGACCCGAAAAGAGATGGTCAAAAAGGCGATCTCCCTCTTTTTTACCCAGCTGCGGCAGACCCGTATTTCGGTAACCGGCAAGGATTTGAAGCGGGCCGGCATTGAGCCGGGCCCCATCTACCGGGAAATTATGGACGCCATCCTCAAGGCCAGACTCAACGGAACGGTGCATACCCGGGACGAAGAGCTCAATTTTGTGCGAAGTTATGTGAGCTGATTGCTTTTTCCATCGGAATTGGGTATTGAATGGCCGGAATTTTAAATACCCTCAGCCTTAGGAGATTACGTTACATGGCGGATAAAAAACGAATTTTAAGCGGCATGCGCCCCACCGGACCGCTTCACCTGGGGAATCTGCACGGGGCCCTGGCCAACTGGATTCGCATGCAGGAAGAATATGACTGCTTTTTCTTTATTGCAGACTGGCATGCCCTCACCAGCGGATATGAAGAGACCGGCCGGATCACCGAATATGTAAAAAAAATGATGATCGACTGGTTGAGCGTCGGGTTGTCTCCGGAAAAGGCCACCCTGTTCGTTCAGTCCCACATCAAGGAGCATGCCGAGCTGTTTCTGCTTCTGTCCATGATTACCCCGGTGCCCTGGCTGGAGCGAAATCCCACCTATAAGGAACAGATCGTTCAGATGTCTAACAAGGACCTGTCCACCTTCGGATTTCTCGGATATCCGGTGCTTCAGGCCGCAGACATCATCATCTATAAGGCCAACGGGGTCCCGGTGGGCATCGACCAGGTGCCCCATGTGGAGATCACCCGGGAGATCGCCCGTCGCTTCAACTATCTTTACGGACATGTGTTTCCGGAACCCGACGCCATCCTCACCAAGACCTCCAAGGTGCTCGGGTGGGACCGGCGCAAGATGTCCAAAAGCTATGACAATGCCATCTACCTCTCGGACAGCCCCGAAGTCATTCGGGAGAAAGTTTCCAAATTCATCACCGACCCCGATCGAAAACGGCGAAAAGACCCGGGAAATCCGGATATCTGCAATGTCTTCGATTTTCACAGGCTCTATTCTCCCGAAGAGATGATTCAGGCGGTGGACCACCAGTGCCGGCATGCGGAGATCGGCTGTGTGGAGGATAAAAAACAGATGGCCGAGAACCTGATCGCCTCCCTGGAACCGATTCGGGAGAAACGGCGGTATTATGAAGAACGCCCCCGGGAGGTGGCCGACATCATCATCACCGGCGGCAACAAGGCCCGGGAGGTGGCGCGGCAGACCCTGGAGGAGGTGCGGGCCGCCGTCCGCATATGATCCCGTCTCGGCACGAGGTGCGGGTCGAAAACGTCTTCGAAGGCCCCATGGACCTGCTGGTCTATCTCATCAAAAAGCATGAGGTGGACATCTACGACATCCCCATCGCCATGATCACCGATCAGTACCTCGGCTACCTGGAATGGATGAAGACCATGCATATCGATTACGCCGGGGATTTTCTCCTCATGGCCGCCACCCTGGCCCAGATCAAGTCCCGAATGCTGCTCCCGGTTCATCCGGATGAGGAGGATGTGGAAGATCCCCGCCTGGAGATCGCCCGTCCGCTTCTGGAATACCTGCGGATGAAGGAGGCGGCCGATCGGCTGGGGGAGCGGCCGATGCTGGGAGACGACCTCTTTCTCCGCCGGCCCGACCCGTCGGAGTTGACCGTCGAGCGCTCCGAGGAGGTGATTCAGGTCAGCCTTTTCGAACTCATCGATGCCTTTCAGCGCATCCTGGACCGGGTGGCCGGAGATGCCGGAATGGAGTTCACGCCGGAGCGGTTTACCATTCGGGATAAGATCGCCGAAATCGTGGAACTGCTGGAAGCGCGCAATTCGGTCACCTTTACCGAACTGTTCAGCGAGGCGGGAGGCAAAGAGGAACTGATCGTCACCTTTCTGGCCCTCCTCGAAATGGCCAAGATCGGCCTGGTCCGGATGGCCCAGCAGGTCCAGTCGGGCATCATCCGTATCTTTTATCAATGAGAGACGAACTCAGGCACATTATCGAAAGCCTTCTGTTCGTTTCGGAAGCGCCGCTTTCCGCGGATCGGATTCGAGATGTGCTGGATCTCAAAGACACCGGTCCCGTTACCGAGGCCCTGAACCGGCTGGCCGCCGAATACGAATCCCGCAGGGGGGGCTTTTTTCTGCGGGAGGTGGCCGGCGGCTTCCAGATACGCACCCGCCCCGAATACAAAGACTGGATCAAACGGCTGCTCCAGTCCAGTCCGGCCCGGCTCAGCAAAGCCGCCCTGGAGACCTTGGCCATTATCGCCTACAAACAGCCGGTGCTTCGCAGCGACATCGAATACATCCGCGGGGTCGACTCCGGGGGCATCCTCCGCATGCTTCTCGAACGGAAAATCATCAAGGTGCTGGGCCGTAAGGACATTCCGGGCCGGCCCATGATTTACGGCACCACCCAACAGTTCCTGGCCATGTTCGATCTCAAGGACCTCAAGGATCTGCCGACCCCCAAAGAGATCGAATCCTTCGGCGAAGCCGGCGGGGAAGGGGAGACCTTTCCGGTGGCCGAGTCCACCCGGCATTTGCCGGCGCCGGCGCCGGTGCCGGCGGAATCGGAAATCGAAGGACCCTCCGGTTCGGACCCAGAAGTCGGTGATGAGCAGGCAAAGGTTCCCGGTGAAGAAACTCCACCGGCCGAACCCGCATCCCCCGGTTCTCCGGAGGCAGAAGATCTCCAAAGCGATTCCCCTCCCGAGGCCGATACAGACGAAAAAAAGACTTGACCTTTTCCGCCCACACCGGGTATAGAAACCACAACATCACCACATAACGGGCGATTAACTCAGCGGGAGAGTGCTACCTTCACACGGTAGAAGTCACTGGT
>CAZNLT010000138.1:0-16047 GCA_964573705.1 uncultured Desulfobacterales bacterium | reverse complement strand
TTTTTGATGATGTCGTATGCGGCGGATTCGATCATGATGTCTTTCCTCCTGTTGATCAGTTGAACCGGCAGGTCCGTGGATATGATGCCCGCCAATATGGCCATGGATGTGAGCATATCCGCTTTTTCGAGCCGTGTTTTTTCGCTTTGATAAATCAGATCATCGGCCTGGTCGAGCAGATCCGGACCGTGTTTCATCAGCGGGATGAACGGCATCAGGCATAACGGCCCCTGGTCCAGAATCTCCCGGGCACTCATTTCATAGATTCTTATCAGATTGTATGCATATCGGATTTCATTGTCTTTATAAACATTCGTTGCGGCACGGGATGGTTTGAGCAGCACTACATAGGTGACCGTCTTCAGTCCGTATTTGATCAGATAGCGCGCCCGATAGTCCATCAGATGCAGGGGAACCTCCTTGCGCCAGTCGGTCTGGAGTTCAAACAGCATCAGGGATTCCTGGTTGTTTTTAGCTTTCACCCGAATCGGAAAATCGCTGCGCTTTACACTGACTGTCTCCTGGGGCAGTTCTTCGATGATCGTGCTCTCTTCGACCTCAATTCCGGCGAAATATCGGATGAGTTCGTCGCGGCAGGTTTCCATCAGAATTTTTGAGGCGATGTCGTACTGGTGCATTTGATCCCTTCAGGTTCGGTTTCTCTTATCATTTACCACATATTATCCTTGAATTGTCATAGAAAGTCAAAGCGGAAACCAAAAGCGAATCCCGGCAGTCAGTCCAATCCGGTCGCCGTCCGGCTCCGGCAGGATACCTGAATCGATCGGCGCCGCTATGTCGATGAAGATGCCGGACCCCGGGAGGTTCAGAAAATAACAGGCGAAGCAAGCGGGAGCTTTGAACGGAACCGGGTGTGTGTATCGGGCGTCGTTCTGATGGAATATATGTGTTGAGCGAAGGGTAAAAATAAATGATATTGATGGCTTAAAATGAGAATTAAAAATTGTTGACAAGCTATGAATTGTATGTAACGAATACATACAATTAATTTGTTCAATCTCTTTCAAATAAATTATGGTCATTCGGTAACTTATTTGGATTTCATTCAGAGAAGGGAATTTGAGCGTGGCTGAAGAGAAAAACGGAGTAGAAGGGAGCCCCGAAAGCTGGAGCCGTTTTTTCATGTTGGGCAATCGCATCCTGGGAGCGGCGCCTTTCATGCTCACTTTTCTGTTCTGCATCACTACCTGGATCATATTATCCGGTAAATTCGATCTCTTTCACCTTACCTTGGGCGTCATCTCCAGCATCATCGTCGCCTATCAGTCGGCAGGCCTGGTGTTCACATCGCCGGACCTCAAAGACTTTATCGGCAATACCTTCCGATTCGCCCGGTACATTCCCTGGCTGCTGTATCAGGTTTTTGCCGCCAACCTGCACGTCATGTACCTGGTCTTCCATCCGCGGATGATGGAGGTGATCGATCCTCGAATCATCACCTTTAAAAGCCGGCTGGAAAAAGAAATTTCCCATCTTATATTCGCCAACTCCATCACCCTGACCCCCGGCACCATTACCGTTTACGTGTCGGGGATTTACGGGGACTATACCGTCCATGTCATCGACACCCAATCCGGGGAGAACCTGCCCGGTGAAATGGAAACCCGGGTCGGGAGGGTTTTCGGCGAATGACCACCTTTTTTCTCTATTCGGGCATCTATCTCTGTTTTCTGATGGTCCTGACCCTCTACCGGGCCATTTTCGGACCGACGGTGCTGGACCGGATGATCGGCGTCAACGCCATCGGCAGCAAGACCACGGTGCTCTTGATCCTGATCGGGCTGATCTATCAGCGGGTGGATATGTTCGTGGACATCGCTCTGGCTTACGCGTCCCTCAATTTTATCGCGGTGCTGGCGGCCGCGCGTTATTTTCAGAAACGAAAAGGATTGTACGACGAAACCCGGTTCCGGTAATCGGGCGATCGGCCGGTTCTAAGATGGGTTTTTCAAGGAGGAATCGATGAACGTTCTCGTGGGGTTTTTACTGCTCATCGGGTTATTCTTTTTCACCGGCGGGGCGGTCGGTATTCTGAGGATGCCCGATTTTTACACCCGGCTCCATCCCGCCGGCAAGCTCGACACCATGGGGCAGCTGATGACCATGGGCGCCATGGCCCTGTATGTCGTCGGCCTTGATCTTTCACTGGCCTCGGTGCTGACCGGCCTCAAGATTCTGCTGATATCGGTTCTGGTTTTTATCACCAGCCCCACCGCCACCCACGCCATTGTGGACGCCGGGGTGCGCGCCGGTATGGATCCCTGGACCAAATCCGAAACGGAGGATTTTCGTGATCTGGGAGCTTGATTTCATTATTCTGACCCTGGTGATCTTCTCCGGAATCGCCGCCATCACCGTCAAAGACCTGCTGAGTGCGGCCATTCTCTTCGGGGCCTACAGTTTCATGATGTGTCTGCTCTGGGCCATCATGGGAGCGGTGGATGTGGCCTTTACCGAAGCAACGGTCGGCGCCGGCGTGAGCACCGTCTTTTTTGTGGCGGCGGTGTTCCACACCACGAGAAACAGCAAGGATTAGGCGGGAGAATCGGGTATGCGGATTATCGGACTGTTGATCGTCATCGCCTTCGGCTCGCTGCTTCGCTACGGCGTCTTCTTTTTTCCGGCCTGGGGAGACCCGGCATCCCCCCCCAGTCTCCATGTGTCGCCGCATTATATCGAGGAGGCGATTGCGGAAACCGCCGTCCCCAATCTGGTCACGGCGGTGCTGGCCGATTACCGGGGCTACGACACCATGTTCGAGACCACGGTGATTTTCGCCGCCGGCCTGGCCTGTTTCATGCTGCTGCGTGTGCTTCAGCGTCAGGTCCCGGAGTGCCGCCTCTATCGGCACATTCCGACGGGCATCACACTGCGCATCGAAAAAGGCGGAAAGCTGCCCACGGAAAGCGGATCTTTCGAGCGGATCGATTCCAATTGGGTCCCCCATGACCTGATCATTAAATCCACCAGCCGGTTCATCACCCCGTTTCTGCAGATCTTCGCCCTGTATGTCATCGCCCACGGCCACCACAGCCCGGGCGGCGGATTTCAGGGCGGGGTCATTCTGGGGGCGGCGGTCATCATGTTTGCCATTTCTTACGATCTTCGCCAGTCCATTCAGCGGATCGGGGAGCAGGCCACGGCGGTGCTCGGGTCCGGGGGGGTGCTGATTTACGCCGGGACCGGGGCATTGTGCATGGTGTTCGGGGCCGCCTTTCTCGATTACGGCGCCCTGGCCGGTCTGCTGGGGGTGGACCCGGTCATGGCTCGGTCCCACGGCATGCTCATCGTCGAGATCGGGGTGGGGATTGCGGTCTCCGCGGTGATGGTCTGGATCTATTACAATCTCTCCTCCGCCGGCCGGCACGACGAGGGGCTCTGATGGGCGTGGAACTCTTGACCGATATCGCTTCCAAATACAACTACCTCGGGGTGGTGATCCTGATGATGATCGGGCTGTACGCCATGATCGCCAAAAACAACCTGGTCAAAAAGATCATCGGAATGAACATCTTTCAGACCGCCATCATCCTCTTTTACGTCTCCACCGGCGCCAAACGGGGGGCCACCATCCCGATTATCCAGCACGGCCGCAACGGCCACGGCCATGAGGTGATTCATGCCGCCGAGTACATCAACCCGCTGCCCCATGTCCTGATGCTGACCGCTATCGTGGTGTCGGTGGCCACCCTCGGCGTGGCCCTGGCCCTGGCGGTCAAGGTGTATCACCAATACGGCACCCTGGAGGAGGATGAAATCCGGGGCCGGCTGCGGAATAAATAAAGGGAACGCATGGAGATCCTGAGCCCGCATTTTCCTATTTTGATCATTATCGTTCCGCTGATCGCGGCCCTGTTGACCTCGGCGGCGGGATGGCTGAACCGGCGCCTCTGTTTTCCGCTCGCCGCACTGGGCCTGTTCACGTCTCTGCTGGTCTCGACAGGATTGCTGGCCTCGGTTCTGGACAAGGAGGAGATCCTCTACCGGCTCGGCGGGTGGCCGGCGCCCCGGGGGGTTCTCTACCCTGTCGACCGCCCCAAACGCCTGGTCCCGGGGGCCCTCTTCTTGTTCGGCTTTTTGTACCTGATCGCCAACAAACGGACCGTCGAGGAGTCTTTCCCCGAACAGCTCGGCGGGTTCTACGCCCTCTATGTGCTCTTCGTCACCGGGCTGTCGGGAATGGTCGCCACCGGCGACGCCTTCAACCTGTATGTGCTGCTGGAGATTTCTTCTCTTACCGGGTATGCCCTCATCGGCATCGGTCATGAACGGGCCCCTCTGGCCGGGCTCAATTATCTTTTCATGGGCACGATCGGGGCCAGCCTCTATTTGCTGGGGATCGGGTTTTTGTACCTGATGACCGGGTCCCTCAATATGACCGATATGGCTTCCCTTCTGCCCGAATTCTACGGCTCGCCGGTGATGGTCCTGGCGTTTCTGCTCTGCATGACCGGGCTTTTCATCAAAATGGCGCTGTTTCCTCTTCATGCCTGGCTGCCCAACGCCTATTCCTTTTCGCCCTCGGCCTCCATCGGGGTGATCGCGCCTTTGACCACCAAGGTGATGATCTATGTCATGATCCGGATCACCTTTGATGTGTTCACCCCGGATTTCTCCTTCAAAATGATGCACCTGGGCGAGGTGATGGTCTGGCTGGCGGTGGCGGCCATCATTATGGGGTCGCTGTTCGCCCTGGCCCAGACCCGCCTGAAACGGATGCTCACCTATGTGATCATCGCCGAAGTCGGCTACATGGTGGGCGGGTTCTGGCTCGGCAACCGAATGGCGGTGACCGGGGCGGTGCTTCATATCCTAAACGACGCCGTGATGACGCTCTGCATTTTTCTGGCCGCCGGGGCGGTGGTCTATCAGGTATGCGGGGATGATTTCGAAGACCTCAAAGGGCTCTTCCGGAAAATGCCCCTCTCCATGACCGCCTTTACGGTGGCGGCCTTGTCGCTGATCGGGGTGCCCCCCACCTGCGGGTTTTTCAGCAAATGGTACCTGATCTCCGGCGGCATCGCCGCGGGTCATTACGGGTTTGTGGTTGCACTGCTGTTCAGCAGCCTGGTGAATGCGGTCCTCTTTTTTCGAATCATTGAAATCGGCTATTTCGAACCCTTTTCGGAAGGGGAGGGGCGCCACGGCGACCTCCACGGCCCCCCGGCCATGGAAATTCGGGAAGCCCCTGCCGGCATGCTGGTCTGCCTTCTGCTGGCGGCGGCGTCATTGATTGTTCTGGGGATCTACACCGGGGATATCGTTACCCGGATCATCGATCTGGCGATTCCGCCGTCCATATGAAATGAGAACGGATCTGCTACTGAAACGGACATCGGCTGAGCGAAACCTATGAATACCCTTCTCTCCATTAAACCCCTTCTGGCGGTCCTGACCTCCTTGGCGGCGGTGCCCGGGATCATCCTGAGCCGCAGCCCCAATGTTCGCGAAGGATGGACTTTTGCCGCGGCCCTGGCCAAATTCGGGATCGTGGTTTCCATGATCCCGATGGTCCTCAGCGGGGCTCGGTTGGAATATACCCTGGTCGAGGTCCTGCCGGGGCTGGGAATCACCTTTCGGGTGGATGCCTTCGGAATGCTGTTCGCGGTGGTCGCCTCCTCTTTGTGGATCGTCACTTCGGCCTATTCGATCGGGTACATGCGGGGCCTTCATGAACACAGCCAGACCCGGTATTTCTGTTTTTTCGCCCTGGCCTTGTCAGCCACGCTCGGGGTCGCCTTTGCCGGGAATCTCTTCACCCTCTATCTTTTTTATGAAGCCCTCAGCTTCGCCACCTATCCCCTGGTCACCCACCACCAGGACCGGGAGGCGAGAAGTTCGGGCCGAAAATACCTTTTCTACATTCTGGGCGGCTCCATCGCTTTTGTGCTTCCGGCCATGCTGGTCGCCTACCATTTGACCGGCACCCTCGATTTCACGCCCCAGGGATTCATGGGCGGCATCGAATCCAGATCGACCCTGCTGGTGCTGCTGCTTCTGTTTGTATTCGGGTTCGCCAAGGCGGGGATCATGCCGATGCATTCCTGGCTGCCGGCCGCCATGGTGGCGCCGACCCCGGTCAGTGCGCTGTTGCATGCGGTGGCGGTGGTCAAGGTGGGGGCCTTCTGCGTGGTCCGGATCATCACCGGGGTCTTCGGTACCGATCTTCTGGCCGCCTTTCATTTCGACACCCTGATCTGCGTCATCGCCTCGGTGACCATCCTGACGTCTTCGCTGATCGCCCTGACCCAGGATGAACTCAAGCGTCGGCTGGCGTTTTCCACCATCGGGCAGCTCTCCTACATTGTCCTCGGGGTGGCGCTGCTGTCCGAGGCGGGGATGACCGGTGGAATGCTCCACATCGCCATGCACGCTTTCGGCAAGATCACCCTCTTTTTTTGCGCCGGGGCCATTTTCGTGGCCACCGGAATCAAGCACATCAGCGGCATGGTCGGGATCGGCCGGCGCATGCCGGTGACCATGGGCGCCTTTTTCCTGGGGTCTCTCAGTGTGATCGGGCTGCCCCCGGCCGGCGGCTTCATCAGCAAGTGGCACCTGGTGCTGGGCACGGTGCAGGCCCACCAGTACGCCATGCTCGTGGTCCTTCTGGCCAGTTCCCTGTTGAATGCGGCCTATTTTCTGCCCATCGTCTACCGGGCTTTTTTCTGCACTCCGGGCGAAGCGATGTTCGACAACCAAATCGCCGAGGCCCCCATCTGGTGCCTGGCCCCGCTGGTGGTGACCGCAATCGGGTCCGTGGTCCTCTTTTTCTACCCCCAGCCCTTTCTGCGGCTGGCGGAATTGGCGGTTCAGGCCCTGACAGGAGGAGGATAATTCGATGGATGAAACCCCCACGACCCATGAATCGAATTCGGATGAACTGCACCATGAGCCGGTCAACGGATATCCCGCCGTTTTCGGGATCACAATCGCGGTGGCCACGCTCTATCTAATCTATATTTTCGTTGTCAGCCTATAGTTTCGATTCAATATAGAGGAAACCGATTATGAAAAAAGAGATTCGGGTTTTCGACAAGCCCAAGAATGTGCAGCGGCTTCTCTGGGGATTTTTTCTCTCGCTTCTGGTGCTTCTGGCGGTCGAGCCCTTTGTTCACAAGCACGCCGAATTCCCGTGGGAAGCTCGCTACGGGTTTTTCGCCACCTACGGATTCGTCTCCTGTGTGGCATTGATCTATATCGCCAAAGGACTGCGGCGCCTGATCCGGCGGGATGAAGATTATTACGAAACTTCCGATAAAACGTCATGAATCCGATGTCCATCAGCACTGCCATACCGCCCGCTCTGATCCTCATCGTCGGCGCCTTTTTGATCCCTTTGCTGAAAGGGCGGATCAAATCCGTTTTCATGCTCCTGCTCCCGGCGGCCGCTTTTTACGTACTTTGGACCACCCCGGAAGGGATTCACTGGCAGTTTCGGCTGCTCCACTATGATCTCATCCTCGGCCGGGTGGATCGGCTCAGCCGGGTCTTCGGGTATATCTTCTCTATCATCACCTTCATCTCCCTGATTTACGCCATCAAAATCGCGGACGATCTGCAGTATGTGTCCGGCCTCTGCTATGCCGGCGGCGCTTTGGGGGTCACCTTTGCCGGCGACCTGTTCACCCTCTACATCTTCTGGGAGGTGATGGCGGTGGCATCCACCTTTCTGATCCTTGCACGCAGAACCCGAACCTCCCATGCGGCCGCCTTTCGGTACATTCTGGTCCATGTTTTCGGGGGGCTCTGTCTTCTGGCCGGTATTGTGCTGTATATTCAGAGAACAGGCGATATTCAATTCGGCCATATCGGTCTCGGCGGAACCGACACTTGGCTGATATTTATCGGCATCGCCGTCAATGCCGCCATTCCGCCGCTGCACCCCTGGCTCCAGGACGCCTATCCCGAGGCGACCGTGGCCGGAGCGGTGTTTTTGAGCGCCTTTACCACCAAGAGCGCGGTCTATGTCATGGCTAGGACCTTTGCGGGCACTGAACTGCTGATCTGGCTGGGGGCGCTGATGACCGCCATTCCGATTTTCTATGCGGTCCTGGAAAACGATATTCGTCGGGTGCTTGCCTACAGCCTGATTAATCAGGTCGGGTTCATGATGTGCGGTATCGGAATCGGTACCCAGCTGGCCCTCAACGGCACCGTGTCCCACGCCTTCTGCCACATCCTGTACAAGGCGCTTCTCTTTATGGCGGCCGGATCGGTCCTTCATATGACCGGGAAAATCAAATGCACAGAGATCGGCGGATTGTATAAAACCATGCCGATCACCTGCCTCTTCTGCATTATCGGAGCAGCCTCTATTTCGGCATTTCCGCTGTTCAGCGGGTTCGTCAGCAAATCGATGATCGTCAGCGCGGCTGCCCACAATCACCTGGCGGTGGTCTGGCTGATGCTCCAGTTTGCTTCAGCGGGCGTTTTCCATCACGCAGGCATCAAAGTCCCCTTCTTCACCTTCTTCGGTCATGATTCGGGCATTCGAACAGAAGAGCCGCCCCTGAACATGCTGATCGCCATGGGAATGGCCGCTTTTCTTTGCGTGTTTCTCGGGGTTTTCCCACAGCCCCTTTATCACATTCTACCTTATCCGGTCGATTATGTGCCCTACACCGGCGCCCATGTGATCGGGCAGCTGCAGCTCCTGATGTTCGGTGCCCTGGCCTTCTGCCTGCTGATCCTCTCGGGCAATTATCCGCCGGAAATCCGTGCCGCCAATCTGGATACCGACTGGTTCTATCGAATTGGGGGACGGGTATTCCTGAGAGCCGCCGACCGGGGCCTGAACGGCCTCAACCAGGCGGCCGACGCCGTATTCGCACGGAGCCTGACCGCCGCGTTCGGCCGATTCGCCCGGCGGGCTCCCGCTAATCTGGTGCTTTTTTTCGTTCCGGCTTTTCGAATGCTGGGGGGCATTTCCGATTCCGGTTCCCGGCGGATGCGGGCGCGGATCCTGGCTGCCTTTGAAACCGGGTCGGTTCCCATCGGTCTGAGTGTCGCCGCGGCTGCCCTGTTCGTGGTGATCCTCTTTTTCTTCACCTGATAAGGGAACCTAAAAAATAAATTTTAATTTTAATGGAGATCCCTATGGCCACTTTGGATGATTTAAAAGGCATTGTGCTCCTGAGCCATCTGACCGAACCGATGAAGGAGAAACTGCTGCTTCATATTGCGCTTCGACAGTACCGGCAGGACGAATTCGTATTCCGGGAAGGAGAACCGGCGGCCAACTTCTTTTTTCTGCGGTCGGGCAAGGTGGTTTTGGAAAAGCGGCTTTCGGATAAGATGACCGTCACCTTCGGGTCGGTCAAGCCCGGCTATTCCTTCGGCTGGTCCGCCATGCTCCGCCAGCCTTACACCACCGAGGCGATCTGCGCCGAACCGTCGGAAATCCTGGTGCTGGATGCCGACAAGACCCACGACACGATGGAGGCCGACAACGCCTTGGGGTTCATCTTCAGCCAGCGACTCCTTCGGGTGATCAAAAGACGGCTCGAAGTGCGGACCGAGCAGTTCGTCAAGGCGATTGCGAATAATCCGGAGTGTATGGTGTTATTGGAATAGGTGGCGGCTGAAACCTCGACCAACGGGTTCCGTCATCTGGTATTTTTATCGGTTCTCGAATTTTCCCAGAATTCTCGCGGAGAAAGGATGCTCATATCGGATAATTTGCCGAGTTTGAGCAACGCCTTGTCGCCGGTGACAAAAAAATCCGTACCCCCATTCAGTGCAGAAGACAGAATCGGAATACCGTCGGAATCCTGAAAATCTATATTAACGTTTTCTTCGGTGGTCGACTGAATGGCGTCCTGTTGAAGAAGATCGATAAAATCGGAAATCACATTCTCCGGGAGAACGATTTTTTCGGTCAAAATACGGCGAAGTTCGTCCAATAAGGGAGCGGATATCACCAGTAGGTGAGAGGACAAAACCTCTCGCATAACGTCGGCACATAATCCTCGGGTTGCGATCGCACTCACCAGAACATTGGTATCCAGAAAAACCTTCACGAAACCTCATTGAAGATATCCTCATCGGTCAGATACCCTCTTGCCTCGGCAAAAGGCATCGTTCTTTTTCGAAGAATTTCGAATTTTTCCAAGCGAAGCTGACGCCGTAAAGCGTCCCGAGCGATTTCGCTCCTGCTTTTTCCCGCCCGCTTACAGGCTTCGGTGAGGAGTGTATCGAGGTCGGTATCCAAGCGTATGGTCAAGGTTCCTGTTTTCATGTAATACAACGTATTACATGTGAGACCTTTTGTCAAACGATCCAGGGTCCCAGTGAGTTTTCGTAACTTTCCAGGGCATCTCGATATTTGAATAATTGTTCATAACAATCCCCCAGTGCTTCGAATTTTTTTCCAATGGATTTTTGAGTCAAGTCTCTGGATACCAAAGCATCTTTTAGGTATGCGACCTGATTTTCAAGGAATTTTTTGCCCAAAAAAGGTCTTCGATGCTCGATGACAGAATTCCTTGATGGAATCGATTCGGATTTCAAAGAAAAAGTCACCGGCACAAAATCGAAAAAATCCTTTGCATGACGGATAATCAAATCGACGAAATAGGTGGGGAGGAGAAAAACCAGCAGTTTGTTTACTCGGCAATAAGCTTCCCGGCTGAAATTCAGTTCCCTAACGATTCTGATTCGGTCTTCCCGATGGTCTCCCGCCAGTTCATGAAAATTAAGAATTAAAAATATTTTCACATCGGGCATGTTCGTCACCGAATCCCGGACAGCGGCCAAAGGGGATGCATCCACCGAAGTGGATAGCAGATCGATGATATGGCATTGATTTTCCGGAAAGTGAGATCGGATATGATGGACGATTTCCCGTTGAAGTTTTTGCTGGTTCACCTCCACAATGACAAAACCGCTATCCTGATCTTCAAGATAGGTAATGATCTGTTCAAGAACTTCAGCATTATCGGTTTGGCTACTCGATATCACCCTTTTCCCTCAAGATATCGGCTACTGCCGGATGCAGGTCGCACCAGCGGTTTCCATTGTATTCGATCACGGCCATGCAGTTGAGGAGTTCCTTCAACGTTCCGTCCGCCGTCGGTTTTTTGTCCGCGCTTTCATGAACGGATTTGAGGATGAGCAAATGATCCGCCGTGATGGTTCTTTCAAAGTAGCTTCGCAATTTCTTGTACGCATTTTCCACCGCTTGCCGATCTATCTTTTGAGCCTCCCTGTTCCGCACGCGGATATCCAGAACCGCATTTTGAAGAACCTCGAAAAGATGACGCAGAGAGCCGCCCGATTTTTCAATGGCGTAATCGAGCGCTTCCGGTTCGAACAGATTCAGATCCGCCCTTTTCCGGACAATGTTTCGGATGATCTCGTGGCCTCTCCGGCAGCGCTCGCCGGTGACCTCCTTCACTTTGATCATGCTCAGGAGTTCATAATGATCGAAGGCCGATTCGATTTCATTGAATTTTTCAATCAGGGTTTCATCATGCCAGTAATGGTCCAAGTTGGACAGGACATGCTCGTTTATGGCTATCTCATCGTCTTTCGCTTGTTGATACAATTTCCGGAGAATGATGAAGATCAGATCGCTGTATTCCAGATCCGCCACATCGGCCTCGTCTTTAATCGAAAAGTTGATGATCCGGAATTCATCCTTCAGGTATTCCCCGAAGCGGAAAAGCTCGGTTGATTTTCCAGAGCCTCGATGCCCGAGGAAAAGAACTTTTTGAGGCTCATCCCGGTTTATTGAAAAAAAGTCGCTCAGCATTGAAGCAGCGTTTATGCCTCTCGCTTCATCTGTTTCCACAAAGAATTTCTTGAAATTTTCATCTTTCAAGGGTTCCGGTTTCGTCACTCGGACAATGTTGCGAAGCTCGGTGGCTCTTTCCATTACGAATCTTCTTTCCATAAGACGGGGTCCGCTTTCCTAAGATTTCGAACTTCTCGGGTGATGGTTCGAAGTGTCCGGAGCGCTCGCAGGCTTCGAAAAAGTGTTTCCGGAGTTGTTGAATCAAGGTGAATAGCTAAATATTCATCTTCATGATCTCACATTATTACAACCGCGGTCTTTTTGTCAAAAGAATCTCCGGCTTCACCAGGCTCCGACCGAAATTCTTCTTCAAAGGTCGAAAAAAACCGCGACTCAGAGAGCCCCGGGAATCCGGTACTTAAAATCAAAAACTCAACAAAAAATTCACCCCGCCGTGAAAAATGCGTCTGTCTTCTTCGAAGCTTGGGCTTCGATGGCATCTTCGGCGTCGTCGGTCAAAGAGAAGGTATAGGCGGCGACCGGTTGGCTGAAAAGAGAGGTGAATTCCAAGGGTTTTAAAACGATATGGGAGATAATATCAAATAATGTTTTGGAATCCGTCCTTCGTCTTGACAAAACTTCTGCTTATTATCATATTAGGATTTTGTAATATGAAATTGACGGACCGCGATCATTTGAGAATGAATATCGCAGCGGAGGAATTTTGAATATGAAAAGAGCACCGGTCGACCTCAATCCGGTTGAAGTCTGCGAGGCCCGGGTGATCCACTGCGACGTGGTTCAGCGGGTTAAAAACAAAATGCCCGCCGAATCGGATCTGGAGGATCTGGCCGGATTTTACAAGCTCTTCGGCGATCCCACCAGAATCAGCATTTTGTGGGCCCTGAGCGAGTCGGAGATGTGCGTCTGCGATATCTGCGCGCTGCTGGGGATGAAGCAGCCGGCGGTGTCGCATCAGCTCAAGACCTTGAAACAGGGCCGGGTGGTGCGATCCCGGCGGGAGGGCAAGGTGGTCTATTATTCCCTGGATGACGATCATATTCGCAGCCTGCTCCACTTCGGCCTCGACCATCTTCGCGAATCGGAACAGACGGAGAAAACCATCCATGCAAGATATTAGAACCGAAAAATTCCGGGTCCGGAATGTAGACTGCGCCAACTGCGCCGCCAAAATCGAAGCGGGGTTGCAGAAGCTGTCCCAGGTCGAGGATGCGGTATTCGATTTCGCCAATCTGACCCTGCATGTGAAAGCGGCGGACCTTCAGGCGGTGATCGATGAGGCCCATCGCATCGAACCCGATATTGAACTGCTTTCTACCAAAGCGGCGGCCGCCGCCGAATCTCAAGCCGAGTTCAAGCCCTACAGGTCCCTCTGGCTGCTCGGGGCGGCCGGGCTTTTGTTCCTGCTGCTTCTGGGGATGGAATTCGGGATGGCGGCTTCGCCCTTCCCCGAAGCGGAGATCGCTGTTGCCGTAATCGCCTATCTTCTTGCGGGATGGAATGTGTTGGCCGGGGCCTATCGTACCCTTCACAGAGGCGATTTCTTCGACGAGAACGTCCTCATGGTGATCGCCACCGCCGGTGCATTCGGGATTCAGGCCTATGGGGAAGCGGTGGGGGTGATGATTTTCTACAAGGTCGGGGAACTGCTTCAGGATCTGGCGGTCAACCGATCTCGACGCTCTATTCATTCTCTTCTGGCGGCCCGGCCGGACACCGCCTACCGTCAAACCGCCGACGGCTTTGAAGCGGTGTCGCCGGAGTCGGTGGAGGTCGGAGCGCTGATCCTGGTCAAGCCCGGGGATAAGGTCCCCCTGGACGGCGATGTGGTCTCCGGCCGATCCCAGCTCGATTCCTCGGCCTTGACCGGTGAATTCGTGCCTGTTTCCGTCGAGCCGGAAGACTCGGTGCTGGCCGGTCAGATCAACCAGACCGGCGCCCTGACGGTGCGGGTGACACGGCCGTTCACCGAGTCCTCCATCGCCAAAGTGCTGGATCTGGTGGAAAACGCCTCGGCCCGCAAGGCCCCCACGGAAAAATTCATTACCGTCTTTGCCCGGTACTACACCCCGGCGGTGGTGGCCGCGGCGGCCGGGGTGGCGTTGATACCGCCCCTGGTGGTTGCCGACGCGAGTTTTCAGGAATGGATCTATCGGGCCCTGGTGCTGCTGGTCATCTCCTGCCCCTGCGCCCTGGTGGTCAGCATCCCTCTCGGGTATTTCGGCGGCATCGGCCGGGCCTCCCGTGAAGGCATCCTGATCAAGGGGTCCAACTATATGGATGTGCTCACGAAAGTGAGGACGGTCATCTTCGATAAAACCGGCACCCTGACCCGGGGCGTGTTCCAGGTGAGGGATGTGATCAGCCGGAACGGCTATTCCACGGATCAGCTCCTGGAGTTTGCCGCAGCCGCCGAATTCCATTCCAATCATCCCATCGCGGCCTCCATTCGAAAGGCGTATGAAGGAACCGGACGGACCCTGGATACCGCTCTGATTTCAGACCACACGGAAGCGGGCGGAAAAGGGGTCCGAGTGCGATATAAGTCCCATACCATTCTGGTGGGCAGCGATGCCATGATGCATATGGCGGAGATTTCCCATCGGCGGTGTGAATTCGATACCACCGTGGCCCATGTGGCGGTGGACGGCAAATATGCCGGGTATCTTCTGATCGGAGATGAACTTCGATCGGATGCGGCCGCGGCGGTGAAGGGTCTGCGAAAGGAAGGGGTGGACCACATCGCCATGCTGACCGGCGACAACACCTGCGCGGCGGAATCGGTGGCCCACCGGCTGGGACTGGACAGCTTTCATGCCAATCTGCTGCCGGAGGAGAAGGTGGCACGTTTCGAAGCGATTCAGGATGAGATGCGAAACGGCGGCAAGATCGCGTTTGTGGGAGACGGCATCAACGATGCCCCGGTGATCGCCCGGGCGGACATCGGGGTGGCCATGGGGGCCCTGGGCTCCGACGCCGCCATCGAAACCGCCGATGTGGTGCTGATGACCGACGCCCCCTCTAAAATGGCGGATGCGGTGCGGATCGCCGCCGAAACCCGGGCGATCGTCTGGCAGAACATTTTTTTGGCCCTGACCATCAAAGGGCTCTTCGTGGTGTTGGGGATCATGGGCCTGGCCTCCATGTGGGAGGCGGTCTTCGCCGACATGGGCACCGCCCTGGTGGCGGTGGTCAACTCCACCCGGACCTTGGGCCGCCGAAGAAAGAAGAAGGCTCGGCCGGCTCAATCCGACGAGGCCCCGGCATAGGCGCAGGCGACCTCGGCGGCGCCGGGGGTCAGTTCCACCTTTTTTTCCCCGTGATAGATCGTCAGATGGGGCCCCTCCAGAAGCCGATAAACGGCGGATTCGGGCCGAAGTTCGATCTGCAGCAGACTGCTTCGAATCCTGAGACAGAACCGGAACAGCGAGCAGGCCTCGGGCAACCGCGGGTTGAATGAAATCCGGCCGCTGTGGTCCCGCATACCGGCGAATCCGTAGACCAGCACCATCCAGGCAGCCCCGATCGAAGCGATGTGGCAGCCGTGGCCCACGTTCCCGCCGATATCGGCCAAATCCATCAGGACCGCATACCGGGCATATTCCACCGCCTTCTTATGCAGTCCGATCTCCGAGGCCACAATGCTCTGAATGCCCACCGAGAGCGAGGAATCGCCGGTGGTGAGCCGGTCGTAGTAGTCGAAATTCCGGGCTTTTTCTTCATCCGTGAATTCATGGCTCAAAAGAAACAGGGCCAGCACCAGATCGGCCTGTTTGATCACCCGGTGGCGATAGATCACCAGGGGGTGAAAGTGGAGCAGAAGGGGAAACTTGTCCGGCGGGGTGCCTTCGATATCCCACTTTTTCTTATCCAGAAAGCTGTCGTCCTGAGGGTGGATTCCAAGTTCTTCATCATAGGGAATGTACATGTTGTTGGCGGCACGCCGCCATTCCTCCACTTCGGTGTATTCCAGACCGGTTTTGTCCACCAGGCTCTGGTAGAGTCCGGCGTCTTTGCGCTGAAGGTCTTCCACCGTGCCGGCGGCGAACCAGAGGTTTTCCCGGGCCATCAGGTTGGTGTAGGCGTTGTTGTTCACGACGGTATTGTATTCGTCCGGGCCGGTGACCCCGTGGATGCAGAAGCGGTTGTTCTTCCGGGCTGAGAAGAACCCGAGGTCCCGCCACATGCGGGCGGTCTCCACCAGCATTTCCGCCCCTTCTTTATAAAGAAAATCGAAATCACCGGTGACCTGCACATATTTTTTGAGGGCG
>CAZNLT010000137.1:0-16196 GCA_964573705.1 uncultured Desulfobacterales bacterium | reverse complement strand
TCCAGAAAGACCACCTTGCCCTCGCCCTGCTGGGCGTACAGATAGACGCAGTTGGGCAGGTCGTAGACGTAGGCGTCGGCCCTGCCGTTGAGGACCTCCAGAAAGGCCTCTGTTTCCGTCTCAAAGGACTTGTAGTTCGCCTTGGGGATATACCGTTTGACCGCCTGTTCCCCGGTGGTGCCCAGCTTGGAGGTGACCGTGTATTTGGCATCGTTGAGATCCAGGTAGGATTTGACCTCGCCTTCGTGCTTCTTGCTCAACAGAATGGTCTGGCCGACGATGATATAGGGATCGGCGAAGTTGACCTTGAGGTTTCGCTCCTGGGTGACGGTCATTCCCGACATGATGATGTCGAACTTGTTGCTGAGCAGGGCCGGAATGATGCCGTCCCATGCGGTGTTGACCGGAACGAATTTGACGCCCATGGCTTTGGCCATCTCTTTGGCCATATCGATGTCGAAGCCCACGAACCGGCCGTTTTTATCGGTCATTTCAAAAGGAACATAGCCGGCCTCGAATCCGACGCGAAGCTCACCCCGCTTCAGGATATCCTCTACCGTCGATTGTTTGGCCAGTTCGATATCCGCCCCCCAGGCCGCCCCGGTCAACGCAAACAGAACCACCGTCACGAGCGCCAGAGCTTTCCGAATAGATCGCTTCATTCAATACCTCCTTCATCTTCTGTGGGTTATTCATATTCCCCCCTCATTCACACTGAAATGAAGGGACTTGGCTAATAGGATTTCCCCTCGCTCAGGATTTCCCGAATCACCATCTGGGCCTTCTGGCACTCGGGGCATCTGGGTAGTTCTTCCTTGGGCATATAGATGATCTCCGTAAATTTACATCTGGGGCAGATCACCTCGACCGCTTGTTTTCTCGGTTTCATGGTTGTTTTCCCTCATTGGTGGCGCCTTTCCCCTGGCGGCTCGGTACGGAAAGGTATTTTTCACTTATACCGGCAATCGAATAAAGTAAATAAAATTTTTGGAAGGGCCCCCTTGGAATCGAATGATCCCTACTGTATTTTCAGTATATTGAAATGATGTTGACAGAAACCCGAAAGGGCCGTTACTATACTTTCATTCATTACGCAAATCCGATCCAATTATCCGGAGGCTACGATGCCCGCAAGAGAACCGAACGACATCAAGGATATCCTGAAAAATCCCGAGATTCAAGAGGCCATCAGCAGCACCAATCAGGGGCTGATTCAGAGACGGAACTACGTCCCCCCGCAATGCGAGGTTTTTTCAAACCGCTATACCCGACTGGAGGAGGACCCCCGATTCACCTTCACCCCGGACAAGGATGCCGAAAAACAGTTGCCCGACATGATCCACAACCAGGTGCAACGGGTCATCGGGATTGAGGGGGGGATTGAGGGGGGGATGGATGGGCCCGACGAGGCATTCAAGGAAAACTACGATAAAAAGCGGTCCATCGGCATCGTCTTTTCAGGAGGTCCGGCGCCGGGCGGACATAATGTCATTGCAGGCGTTTTTGACGCAGCCAAAAAAGTCAATCCGGAATCCAAAATATACGGTTTTCTCATGGGACCGGACGGCATCATCGAAAACGAGGCCGTCGAACTGACCAAGGATCGGGTGGATCGATACCGCAACCTGGGCGGTTTTACGATGATCAAGACCGGCAGAACCAAAATCGATACCGCCGAAAAGATGGCCCTGTCCCGGGCGACCTGCAAGGAACTGGGGCTGGATGCGCTGGTGGTGGTGGGGGGCGACGATTCCAATACCAACGCCGCTTTTCTGGCCCAGGAGATGTATGCGGACGGGGTCCAGGTAATCGGTGTTCCCAAAACCATCGACGGCGACATTCAGGTGAAGGATACCCGGGGCCACCTTCTGTGCGCCATGTCCTTCGGGTTCCATTCGGCGGCACGGGCCTTTTCCGCCGCCGTGAGCAGCCTCTCCACCGATTGCAGCTCGGATGTCAAATACTGGCACATCTGCAAGGTGATGGGCCGGGTGGCCAGCCATCTGGCCCTGGAGGTGGCGCTGCAGACCCATGCCAACATGACCCTGATCGGCGAAGACCTGGCCGACTATGTCGACCAGGAGCGGATTCGAAAGGCCGAAGCCGAAGGCACGGTGGACTATACCGCCTACGGCATGACCCTGCGCCACCTCTCCCGGGTGGTCTGCAACGCCATCGTGAAACGGGCCGCGGTGGGCAAAAATTACGGGCTTCTGGTCATTCCCGAGGGGGTGCTGGAATTCATCAATGAAATTCAGGTCTTCATCATTAAACTGAATACCATCATCGCCGAGTACAACGACACCCATGACGCCACCTTTCACGAAGATTTTCCCTATCTGGAAGACAAGCTGGAGTACCTGCGACGGCTGGCCCGCCAGTCCCGGGAGGAGAACACCTTTTCCATCTGGAACACCCGTGACGACGATCTCTTCAACGACATTCCGGCGTTCTTTCAGGAAGGACTTCTGATGGAGCGGGACAGCCACGGCAATTTTCCCTTTTCCCAGGTCAAAACCGATAAGGTGATCATGGGCCTGGTGTCCGACTACCTCAAGATCCTTCGGGAAAGGGGGATCTATAAAATCGGCATCCATCGGGATTATTACCGGAAAACCCTGAAGAAAGCGGACCTGGACCCCGAGTTCTTCGGCCCGATCCTCTTTGAGAATCCTCAAGGGAAATACCTGCTGGTGAAGTCGGGAATCATCTCCCTGAAGACCCTGAAACAGGAACTGATCCGAGGCGGCGCCGTGGAGCCGGAAGACGAAATTCCCCCGGCGGTTGAAAAGATCTATCTGAAATCGGTGCCCGATTTTAAAACCCAGACCCATTTTTACGGATATGACGGCCGAGGGACCGATCCCACCCAGTTCGACTGCAATTACACCTACAATTTGGGTCTGACCGTCTTCAGCCTCGTCGCCAACGGCGCCACCGGGCAGATGGCGGCCATCAAGAACCTGGAACAGGATTTTTCCCGATGGACCCCCATCGGGATTCCCATCGCTCAATTGATGCACATCGAGGAACGCAAGGGAAAACTCGCCTTGGTCATCGAAAAAAGCGTGGTGGATGTCAACTCCACCGCCTTTCGGGTGGTGGAAGCCTTGCGGGACAAATGGCTGGCCGCCACCCCGGGAGAGGATGAGTTCCGGCGGCCGGGCCCCATTCTGTTTACCGGTGAAAGCGAGGAAAGCCGACCCATCACCCTGCTTTTGAACGCCATCGGCGATCGGAAGCCTGAGTAATCCCGAAGGGGCATGATCACCGTTTCGGCCATCCCGGGATATTTTCCCGGCCCGGCAAGAACTCGCTTTCGCTCAAACAGCTTCCCGGCCCGGGAAAATATCCCGGGATGGCCTTTCATTCAGCCCTTGCAGCCCTTGGCCGAAAAGAGGATCAAAGCCTTTTATTCACTTGGTGGATGGCGAGATTTCCGCCTTTTTGGCGGCCGCGGCGGCTTCGATTTTCCTGGAGAGCTCGTACACCCCTTTGAAAAAAGGCTGCTCAAACCGGGTTTCGATCTCCATTTCACCGCGCAGGGCGGCCCCCTCCACTTGCGAGGACAGCAGGAGGTATTCGAACTGCCGTAAGGCATTTTCCGAATCCGCAGTGATCGATTCCTGAATGTTAAATTGTCTCACCAAAAAAAGAAAGTTTTTCAGGGCCTGATAGACTTCCTGAATATTGAGATAGAAAATCCCCCTCTCTCCTTTCAATGTCCGGATCAATTCCGGATCGGAAATTCGGGTCAGAAAACCGGACTCCATTCCCCCGTAGACCGCTTTTTCAAACATGGGCTTTCCCACCGAAAGGATCAGATTGTGCTCCTTGACCCCGATATAAAACTGAAAGGCCCCGAACAACGTGAGCACGTAGGCGTCGGTTTCTCCGACCACGGTGGTTGCGATCATGGATCGCTGTTCCGGGGTGAGACCGGCGTAGGCCTGTGCCAGAACCGACTTCATTTCGGCCTCGTCTTTAATGCTCAGGGTGACCAGGGCATTGTAATTGGTCATATTGATGCTGACCCCGTCATAAACCCCGATATTCAGGTTGCCGGCGATATTGGGGATGACCTCTTTTTCCAGATCGACGCCGAGGTTTTCCCGAATCCCGTCCAGCCGGGCTTCCCAGGCCCGCCGCTCTTCGGGGGCCATGGCCTCCCGCATGATGCGATAATATTCCGGTACATTGACCGCGGCTGAAAAAAGAAGCGCGGGATTTTCCGGGACCCCGAGTATCGTCTGTTTGTTGTACCGAACCCCGCTCATGAGTTTCAAGGCATCGGAATCGGACGCGATTCCGAGCAGCCCTCTCAGCAGAAGATCGCTTTGATCCAGGTCGATGGAGAGACCGGCCCCGAGGTAATCCTTCAAATAGTCGAGGTTCTGAAGCAGGTCCGGCCCCTTCTCCCCGGCCGCCTTCCGTGACCATCGCCGGAAGGTTTCCATATTGGCGCCCACAATGCCGTTGATATCGGCATAGATAAATATCTCCTCTTCGGGATCGACCTTGGCGATAACGTTCTTAAACGCGTTTTTGTCCCGGAGCACCGTTTTTGCAGTCATCAGAGATGCGGTATAGGATTCGATGTCTTCTTCCGGTTCGGCCGTCATCAGCAGATATCCGTCCCGCTCCATGATTCCGCCGTGGATTCGAGGACCCGCCGCTTCAAAATAGGTGACGCCGTCTTTTTCGTTGAAGTCCATTTCGGAGTGGCTGTTTTTCAAGTAGCGCGTAAGGGCTTCCGACGCCTTGGCGGCATCGGTGACCGGCAGAAGAATCAGTCCGGTGAAGACCGGGTCTTCATCGCCTTCCTGAAATCGGATATTGTCCATGGCGAAAACCAGCTCCCGCGTGGTATCGAATCCTTGCTTTCGCAGCGCCTCGGCATCCAAAGGATTGAACCCCCATTTGCGCCGAATCTCCGCAAGATCCTCCACCGGACGGCCGAAAACGGTTTCCCGGGTCACCGAAAAATGGTCATACACCGTATCAACAGACCTGATTTTCACCAAAAAATCGAGGGACTCCGGCAGAAGGGACAGATAGGCAACCGGTCCGGTTTCCGAATGGTCCTTGCTGCTGCAACTGCTGGTCGAATACCCAACCAGGATCAACAATCCGATCAGACCTGACAGAAAAATGTTCTTTTTCATGGATGTCTCCATTTTAATTTTTATAGGTATCTCCCTCAGACGAATATTCCCAACCGAGAGAATGGCATTTTTCGCATTATAGAGTTGAAAAACCCGACTTGCAATCGAAAAATCGGGCGTGCTTTTCGCCGCCCGTTTTCGCGAATGGTCCGTGTTCTGCGAAAGACGGTCCTTTTCCATTGACAGAAAGGAGCCCCTTATTCTATATTTTCTTGTTTAAAGGGGAGAGGAACGGGGTCGAAAGAGGGGATATTCCGCCTGTGCGGCAATGAAAAAAGAAAGTTCATTCACAATTTGAGTTTTTCCTAGATTTTGCGTATATAGAATGGAAGGAAAAGGAGTAGTCCCTCATGAATGACGCTGACAGGAAGACCTCATCGGCTCCGGTAAACACCGAAGCCGAATGGGACCAATACATCAACGACCCCGCCCCGTCCCCGCCCGAAGAAAAGGAGCGCGGCCGGCCGGTCGGTGAACCTTCAAAACCATCCCGACATCAGCCCTCGAACGGTTCCGGGAAGGCTTCATCTCCGAAAGAAATTCCGGACGCGGAGATTATCGACTCCACTTCCGAAGAAATCTCCGAAGAGATCTCCGAAGAAATAATCGATCCCTTGTTTTTGAAATTGGAAGACATGCAGGCCCAGTTGCAGAAGTTGGCGGCCGATTTTCAAAGCAAACTCAAATACGACGAACACAAAAACAGACTGATCGACGACCTGCATCAGGAACTGCAAACCCATAAAGACGATATCGTCAAACGCTTTCTTCGGTCCATGATGATGGACCTGATCCAATTCATGGACAGCATTCGAAAACTGACCGATTTTTACGCCACTCAAGAGCCGGACCGGATCGATTCGAATAAACTGCTTCGGCTTCTGAACAACATTCCCTCGGATCTGGAGGATATCTGCGGACGGCAGGGGGTGATGCCCTTTTTCTGTGACGGAGGCGGGTTTGATCCGAGCCGGCAACGGGTATTAAAGCAGGTGGATACCGATGATCCGTCTCTGGATAAACGGGTGGCCGAAAGCTTTCGCCCCGGCTACCAATGGGATGATCAAATGATTCGTCCGGAAATGGTAGCGGTGTATACCTACAAAAAGCCGCCCGAACCTCAGGAACCCTTCCGGGAGGAAGCGGTTTCCGGCACTTCTCCGCCTGAAGAGAACCCACCGATTCAGCCGGCTGTGACGCATGAGCCGACGCTTTCAAGCGACACTCCGAAAGAACCGGAAGAGATGCCCTCCGCACCGCCGGACGACACGCTCTCAGAAACCGAGGAAACGGCCCCGACGACGGAAAACATCTCATTGCCGGGGCAAACGGCACCGAAGGAGACCGATCAAATTCAGGTGGAGTCGCAACCGCCATCTGAGGAGACGGATGAGTCCCCTTTGAAAACGGATACGGCGGAGGAAGCCCCCGCAGAGACCGGCACCCCTATTGAGACGGATGTGAGGAAATTTGATGAGTAAGCAGAAAAAGCGAATTTTCGGAATCGACCTTGGGACCACCTATTCCTCCATCGCCTGCGTTGATGAATACGGAAAAACCATCGTCATCCCCAACTCGGAGAATGAGCGGGTCACTCCGTCGGTCGTCTTTTTCGACGGGGACAACATCGTGGTCGGGGATGTCGCCAAGGAAAGTTCCAAGCTCTATCCCGACGAGGTGGTCAGTTTCGTCAAACGCTCCATGGGGGAACAGAACTATATCTATGAATTCAACGGCAAACAGTACCGGGCCGAAGAAATATCCAGCTTCATCATCCGCAAAGTGGTTCAGGATGCCGAACAGCACCTGGGAATCAGCGGCGCCAAGGACGTGGTCATCACCTGCCCCGCCTATTTCGGCATCAATGAGCGGGAGGCGACCCGGCGAGCCGGAGAAATCGCCGGCTACAATGTGCGGCAGATCATCAATGAACCCACCGCGGCCGCCATCACCTACGGTTCCATGGAAACCGACCGGGAACGGGTGGTGCTGGTTTATGATCTGGGGGGCGGCACATTCGATATCACCATGATCGAAATCAAACCCCATGCCTCCATTGAAGTGATCTGCACCGGCGGGGATCACAACCTGGGAGGCAAGGACTGGGATGACCGCATCGTAGCCCACCTGGTGGAAGAGTTTCAGAAGTCCACCGGGTCCAAAGAGGATATCCTGGAAGATCCGGACACCTGCCAGGACCTTCAACTTTCGGCGGAGAAGGCCAAAAAGGTATTGTCACAGCGGGAGAAAACCCCTGTCCTCATCACCCACGGCGGAGAGCGGGTCAAGATCACCCTGGAGCGGAAACTGTTTGAAAACATTACTCAGGACCTGCTCGAACGAACCGTCTCCCTGACCCATGAAATGCTTCATGAAGCCCGCAAAAAGGGCCGCGACCGGTTTGACAACATCATCCTGGTGGGCGGCTCCACCCGCATGCCCATCGTGGCGGAACGAATCCGGCAGGAATTTTCCACAGAGCCGAAACTCTTCGATCCCGATGAGGCGGTGGCCAAAGGGGCCGCCATTTACGGCTGGAAGATTTTCCTTCAGGACGAGGTCAAAGACAAGGTCGCCCAAAAAACCGGCAAGAACGTCGATGAACTGGACGATCTCGAGGACATCGACCTCAAGGACGTTCTGGACGAGGTCGAGGAGATGGTGGCCCAGGACACCGGCTATACGGTGTCGGACATTCAGCGTTCCCGCATCAAAATTCAGAACGTGACCAGCAAAAGCTTCGGCGTCATCGCCCATGATTCCAACGATCAGGAGATCGTCTACAACCTGATCCTGAAAAACAACGAGGTGCCGGTCAACATCAGCCGCGCCTTCGGCACGGCGGTGGCCAACCAGGAAGCCGCATCCATTCAGATCATGGAAAACGAAAGCGGCGAAACCGTCACCCGACCCGAACACGCGGTGCTGATCGGGAATGCGGTGCTCAACCTGCCCTCCGATTTAAAGGAGAACACGGCCATTGAGATCACGTTTCGACTGAACGAAGAGGGCCGACTCGAGATTACCGCCGAGGAGACCAGTGAAACCCGTCGTTCGGTGAATGTCACCATTGAAACCCGTTCCGTTATTCAGGGAGAAGAACTTGAGGAGGCCAAAACCAGGGCCCGACATATTGTGGTTACCTGATTGTCCGGTTCCGCAACCGTTGTTCTGTTTCTTTCCTGAACGTTCCAGCTGCCCCTCCGCCCGTATCGTGCAACCGAATGGAACCTAACCCGTCAATTTTCCACCGGACCCGTCTCGACCACGGGTCCGTGGGGGATTCTATAAGAAGTCTCAGTATTAAGGACACCCATGGAGATCAAAAACTACTACTTGCTATTAGAACTTTCCATTGATCCGCCCGAAGAAGACCCGGATGTGATCGAAGATGCGATTAAAAAGAAGCAGGCCCTGTGGAGCAAAAACCGTAACCACCCGACGAAAGCGACCCAGGCCCAGCAGCTGATCGGCTTGATCCCGGAAATTCGACAGGTGATGACCGATGAGTCGCTTCGAAAGAGGGAAGCCAAAGAGGCCAAGGCCATTCTGCTCGACCAGCAAAAGGATGCCTATACCAGAATCGACAGGCACCTGGCGATTCTCCTCGGCAAGGGATCGGTCAACAAGAATGAAATCGCAAAATTGGCCCGAATCGATGAGATCGATGAGGAAAAACTTCAGCAGCGCCTCGCCAACAGAGAAAAACCCCTTCAAGTAAGCGGCCAACTCGAAAACCTGTTCAACACCGGAAGGATATCCGATAAGCAGGTGAATAAACTGGCCAGATCGGTGGGGGTGGAGAAGGAAAAGATTCGGACCCTGGTCCAAAAGAAGGAGAGGGCCCGATTCCAGGAAATCGACTATTACCTCGGACGATGTTCCCGGCGCGGGTATGTGACCACCGATGAAATCGGAGAATTGGCCCGGATTTACAATGTAAAGGAAGACCAGGTGCTTCGCCGGGTCCGATGCCCCATTCAAAAGAAAGGGAATCCCAAAACCGACAAACCCAAACCTCTGGATAAGACCGTTGAAAAACTGATCGAAGACAAACTGAAAATCGTCGGCAAATCCTCCCTCTACGAGTTCCTGGCGCTGTCCCCGGGCGCGGACCTGGAAAGCCTTCAGAATAAATCCCAAAAAAAGGAGGCGGAGGTTCGAACCATCGGTCAAAAGGATGCCTTTACCACAGCCAGCGGTGCACTGGCGGGCCACTGCATCGCCATTTTCAAAACAGAGGAGAATCGACGGGGATATGACCTGGCCAGAACCCTCTCCCGTCTCGAGGAATTGAACGGAGACATCGAAGTCGCAGGTATGGACGGTAAAATCCGGCCGGAGCTGTATACCCTGCTGATTCGAACGGCCATTAAAATGGGAATGGATATCGGAGAAGCCCATGAATACATTCAGGGATACTGCCGTACCCGGAAAATAGCTCTGGCCAAGAGTAAAAAGAAGGTCACCGCCGCCAATCGCGGCCCTCTGATGTGGGCCACAGCGGCGATCCTGGTGCTTCTGGTGGCGGTGGGGGTTTTTGTATCTGCCAAAACGCTTCAGGAAAACCGTTTGAAGGCGGCCTACCTGGAAGCGCTTCAGGCGGCCGAGAGCCAGCCTGAACTGGAGGGCAGGGAAGTGATTCTCCAAAATTTTCTCAAATACAACGAACCGAGCGAATATACCCGGCGGGCCGAAAAAAAGATACAGGACATTCGCGCCCGGATTGACGAACGGGATTATCAAAAAGTGATGGACCGCGCAATCAAGCCGCCCCCCGGCGACTACGCTCCGGTCATCGCCGCTTATGAAGGGTATCTTCAGGATCATCCCCGGGGGGCACATGCCGCAGAAGCACGGCAAAAAATTGATGAAATCAAAAATCGAATCGAAGACCGGGATTTCGAAGCTTTACAGTCCATCGATGAAACCGATTCAGAAGCCCGAATTCAGGCATATAACGCATATTTCGAAGCCCATCCCGATGGCCGGCACACTGAAGCAGTCAACGCGATGGTATCGGATCTTTTGAATCGCTACTATGCCGAGCTGAAACAGAATCTTGAGACGTGTGAATCGGGAGAAGACTGGGAAACCTGCATTGAACTCAGCAATGAATTTATCGCTAAGTTCAGAAACACCGAACAGGCGGCCGACGCCGAGGGTCTGATCAAGAAATATGAAAACAAGCTGCAAATCCGTTCCGACCTGACGGAGATGAAGGAAAAAGCGGCCCGGATGGGAACCGATTATTACGGTGCACGGGCCTTGTATCTCGAATATATCGAGGGAAACCCGGAGCTCCCTTCTTATCTCAAGCGGCTGCTGGTGAAAGAAGTCAAAATTCTGGATCAGAAAATCGAAGAGCAAAATCGGGCTGAACGGGAATGGGAGGAAGCCCTCGCCTTCAGCGGAGACCTGAACGCGCCGTTGACCGACAGGATTTTAAAATTGGAACGGTTCATCGCCAAATACCCGAATGGACTGCATTTGGAAGAAGCCGAAACCGTTCTGGATCGTCTCAAAAAGGAAAAAGCACTGGAAGACCAGCGATTGGCGATGGAACGGGAAGAAAGAGAATGGCGGGAGCTGGTTACTTACGCTCAGAATGGACAGGTCGCCCTCTCCAATCGCATCACGCGCCTGGAAGGATTCCTGAGACAAAATCCGAACGGAAAATATGTGTCCAGCGCCAGAACCCTGCTCAGTCAACTTCAGGAGCAACTCAGACTGGCAGAAGAACGCCTTCGAAGGGAACGGGCCGAAAGAAGGCGTCGGCAGCAGGCCCGGGAACGAATCGGGGCCGCTATTCAAAACTCCGGCGGCCGGTATGTCGACAACGGAAACGGTACCATCACCGATACCAAAACCGGAAAAATGTGGACCATGCTGGATGCCGCGTTTGAAACCAACCGGTGTCTGAAATACCAGACAGCGCTTCAGTATGTGGAGAATCTGCGCACCGGTGGGTACCAGGATTGGCGGTTGCCTACCGTCGCCGAACTTCAGACTATTCTGAAAACGGCGCCGTTTTTCCCCACCACCGCTTCCACCTGGTTCTGGACCACCGAGACCTTCTGGCACGGATGGAACAAAAAGGCGGTAATCGTTACCTCGAAACCGGAAACCCGCCTGGAAAAGGAGACGGTGGAGGTGGAACAATGCGGTTCCGCACTGGCCGTCCGGCGTTGACCCGTATTTGCCGGGCTGAAAAACATTTTCCGAATGAAAGCCGACGCACTCTTTTGTGAAGCAGGTGATTTTGAACAGGCTGAAAGTTCACATTGCGGTTCAGTTGGTATTCCTGCTGGGGATATCGATGTTTCTGGTCAATGTGGTACTGATCATGCTGGTTCAAAAATCCCTGCTCAAATCCGAAACCGCCCGAGGAGCGCTTTTTTTATCTTCCCTGGAATATCGCCTCTCCGGTGAAACAGAAGGGGATCGGCTTTTAAAACGTGAGGTTTTTAAAACGAAGACCGCCTCTTTTGTGTCCGATTGGGGTGTTTCGGCCCTTTTGGTTGTGCATGAAGACCGGGAAACGATTTTTCTGGATGCCGCGGGCGGAGTTCCGAAGCAGGAAATGCTCTGGGTCACCCGCAACGCCGTCCGCACCGGGCGGCAAATCCAACATCATTACGGGTCCACCTGGGGCATTTTCTGGACCAAGCCGGAATATCTCATTCTGGCCACCCCCCGGCGCGCGGAAGGTCGTATTCGCGGAGGCATGTGCATCGCCCTTCCGCTTCGGTCCATTTACGAGCAGCTGCGGTATTTCCAACAGATTCTGACCGTCTACATTCTGATCAATACCCTCATCTTCACCCTGATCGGATTGTATCGGCTGTCCAAGACGACGGTCAGACCGCTTCATAATTTGCTGGAGAGAGCCGAGGGATATCAGGGAGACGGCGATGTCTTCTTTCTGGATGAGAAGCGGGAAAATGAGTTCAGCCAGCTCTCCCGGGCCCTGAATCGAATGTTGTACCGGATCTCCATCGGAAAGGATGAACTCCGGGCCACGGTACGGTCCCTGGAGAAAGCGAACCGGGAGCTTAAAAAAGCCCAAAACGACATCATCAATGCGGAAAAACTGGCCTCCGTGGGAAGGCTTTCCGCCGGCATCGCCCATGAAATCGGAAATCCGGCGGCCATCATCACCGGTTATCTGGACCTTCTTAAACGGGAAGAAATCCCCGAGACGGACAAACAGGAATTTATACATCGAACCGAAGCCGAAATCAACCGAATCAGCCGAATCATCAAACAGCTTCTCGATTTCGCCAGGCCTTCGGACGGTGATCTTCAGCCGGTCTCCGTTCACCATCTCCTTGAGGATATTCTGGAAGTATTCAAGTACCAGCCGTTTCTTTCAAAAACGGCATTGAGGCTTGGCCTGAACGCCGCAGCGGATACGGTTCGGGCCGATCCCGGCCAGTTGCAGCAGGTTTTTTTGAACCTGATCATCAACGCCGCGGACGCCATCAATTCCATTCCGGAAAAGGCGGACGGCGAACTCAGCATTGAAACCGAGAACGGTTCGGCCCAGGCCGACGCCGAGGGAAATCCGCTGTTGAAAGTTCAATTCGTCGACAACGGCCCGGGGATCTCAAGCGAGCACATGGCGACCATTTTTGATCCTTTCTTTACGACCAAGGAACCCGGCCAGGGGACCGGGCTCGGATTATCGGTCTGCTTCACGATTATCGAGGCGATCGGCGGAAAAATCAAAGCCGTCAGTGAAGAAGGCAAAGGAACCGCTATGATCCTTCATCTACCTTTACACACCGGAGACGTTCATGCACATGAATCCCGATAAATCGCTGCTCATTATCGATGATGAAGAAAACATGCGCCATATGTTGACCACCCTGCTGACCCGGTTCGGGTATACGGTGGATACCGCTTCCGACGGCTATCAGGGGCTTCAGAAGGTCAGCAGTTCACAATATGATTTTGTTCTGTGCGACCTGAAGATGCCGAATATGGGCGGAATGGAATTCCTCAAAACCGCCCGGGATCATCTGGCCGCCACCACGGTGATCATGATGTCGGCCTACGGCACCATCGACTCGGCCATTGAGGCCATGAAACAAGGGGCGTATGATTATATATCCAAACCCTTCAAAACCGACGAGGTTTACCTCGCGCTCAAAAAGGCGGAAGAGCGGGAAAGCCTTAAACGGGAAAATTTCTGGCTGAAAGAACAGATTCGAAGCATTCAGGAGAGCTATACCTTCGCCAATATGGTCGGGAAGAGCAAGCCCATGCAAGCGGTCTTTAAAATGTCCGCCAAAGCGGCCCAATACGACACCACTGTGCTCATTTCAGGGGAAAGCGGAACCGGGAAAGAACTGATTGCAAGAGGAATCCACTATGAAGGCGGCCGGGCCCAAAAACCGTTCATACCGGTCAATTGCGGCGGGATTCCGGAAAGTCTCCTGGAAAGCGAATTTTTCGGTCATAAAAAGGGGGCATTTACCGGCGCGGACCGGAACAAAAAGGGGCTGTTTGAAGAGGCCGACGGCGGAACCATTTTTCTGGATGAAATCGGAGAACTTCCTTTAAATTTGCAGGTGAAGTTTCTTCGAGTCCTGCAGGAGAGTGAAATACGACCCGTGGGCGATTCCAGCACCAGGACGGTGGATGTTCGGGTGATTGCGGCCACCGCCAAAAACCTTGATGAAGAGGCCAGGGATGGAGCCTTCCGACAGGATCTTTTCTACCGGCTGAATGTCTTTCCCATTACCCTGCCGCCCCTGCGGGAGCGAACCGAAGACATTCCCCTGCTTAGTCGACATTTCCTGAACCGGTACAATCAAAACCTGGGCAAAGAGATTGAAGGGATCTCTTCGGAGGCCATGTCGATCATGCTTCGCCACCCATGGCCGGGAAATGTGCGAGAACTGGAAAACGTCATTGAAAGAGCGGTGATTTTAACCGATGAGAAAATTATCCCTGTTGAAAATGTACCCATTACGGCCCAGGCGGCCACCGAATGCGACACCCTTTCGAATGATGTAATTGAAGGGTTTTCTCTCAAAGAGGCCCAGAAGTGCCTCGAAAAACAGTTGATCATCAAAGCCTTGACCGCCACCCGGGGAAACCGAACCAAAGCGACCCGGTTGCTGGAGATCAGTCATCCCTCCCTGTTGAGCAAAATCAAAGCTTATAATATCTCCCTGTAGGACTCCAATGCCGGCAGAGTTGATTCACCCCCGCACCTGAATCGCAGACTTCCTTGTAGAATGGGGCGTTTTTTTCCTGACTAATCCCCCGACTATTCCATAGACCACCGCATCAGCAGGCTTCCCCAGGTAAAACCGGCGCCGAATGCAGACAGGATGATTCTGTCCCCAGGCTGGACCCGCCGGTCCTGGTAAGCCTCGGACAAGGCCAGAGGAATGGTGGCGGCCGTTGTATTGCCGTAATTTTGAATATTTTCGATCACCTGATCCGGACGCAAACGAAGTTTTTTTGATACTGATTCGATAATTCGATGATTGGCCTGGTGGGGAATCAAAAACTGAATGTCTTCTGCAGTAAGACCGTTCCGTTTCATAATTTTTTCTGAAATGTCGGCCATCCCTTTGACGGCATGTTTGAAAACGGTTCTGCCGTCCTGAAAAACAAAATGCATTCGATTCTGTACCGTCTCGAGTGAGGCCGGGTGCAGGCTTCCTCCGCCGGCCATATATAGATGTTCGACCCCTTTGCCGTCCAGGTGAAGATCGAAATCGAGAATGCCGAAATTCCGCTGCTCTGACGGTTCCAGCAGAACCGCCCCGGCGGCATCTCCGAAAATGACACAGGTATTTCGATCCTGATAGTCGATAATGCTGCTCATCTTGTCCGCGCCGATCACCAAGACTTTCTGATATTTCCCGGTTTCAACGAATTGGGTGCCGGTCGCCAGAGCGTAAAGAAATCCGGTGCAACCACCGTTCAGATCAAATCCCCAGCAGTTGGTAGCCTTCAGTTCCCGCTGAACGAATGAGGCTGCGCTCGGAACCGGCATGTCCGGGGTTACGGTCGCTAAGAGAATCAGATCGATTTCATCAGCGGAAACCATCTTCTGATCCAAAATGTGCTGAGCAGCCTGAACCGCCATGTAGGAAGTCCCCTTTTCCACATCGAGAACCCGTCTTTCCTTGATCCCGGTCCGGGTGGTGATCCATTCGTCATTGGTATCCACCATCTTTTCCAATTGCGCATTGGTCAACCGTTTTTCAGGAACATAATGCCCCACCCCCGTTATCGTTGCACGCATTCAAACGCCTCCTGGAATGATATATTGCTCATTTTCTTCTGTCAATGGCTTGACATATACCTGATTAGGTTATAATTGTCCAATTATATCAGATCAAAAACAGAAATCCCTTCCATCTTTAACTCAGATTTCCTATCAAAAATGATAAAGTGCCTGGATGCCATCGAAGGAAATGCAAAAGCCATCCTGACCCGAGTGTTCGCCATTTATGTGGAGGATCGACTGGATGACTCGGAATACATTCGGAATGTCAAGGCGGTGATTGAGGCCACCCGGGATTTCGTGGAAAAAAACCCTGAAATTACCGATACCCCGAAGATCCTGGACAAGGTGTTGTATTCATTCTCAAAGGAGATATGGCTGGAGAATTTGAAGAAAGCCAGTGAAAAAGAGATGTCCTCGGACAGCGAGGAGGTGGTAGCCGAAAACGAGGGCTATCACGAATATTACTTCGATTATATTTACCACCACGGCATCTACCCGCGGTAATCGCAGTCCATTTTTTCTTTCTCCCTTCGGCAGCCAGACTCTTTGAAAAGAATCGTTTTCCGCCTGCGTTTCAGCCGCCCCGGGATATTTCCCGACCTGGGAAACTGTTTGAGCAAAATCAAGTATTTCCAGGCCGGGAAGAAAATATCCACGGGCGGCCTGTCGGCCGGAAATAAAAAAAGCCCGGTACGCAATTGAATGCGAATCGGGCTTTTTCAGAAAGAAATTCGGCGGCGACCTACTCTCCCACACAGTCTCCCGTGCAGTACCAT
>CAZNLT010000136.1:0-16395 GCA_964573705.1 uncultured Desulfobacterales bacterium | reverse complement strand
ACACCAAAAAAGAAGAAGAGATCTATGATCTTATGAAGTCTCAATATGAATGGGCCGCCCGGAGCAGGTCCGGTGACCGGGCAGGGGAGGTTTTCGATGCACACAGATACCCGTATTTTGGGAATCGATATTGGATCGGTGTCGGTGTCGGTGGCCCGACTCGGTTCGGACAAGGTCCTGGGTCGGACCGACTATGCGTTTCATCACGGGGATATTCCCGGCACTCTGACCCGGATTCTCGGTGATCAGGATTTTTACGAAATCGGGCGGGTTGCGGTTACCTCCGCCACCCCGTCTCTGATCAATGCCCACGGACGGTATGACAGCCGGGTCTGCCTCATCACCGGCAGCCGTCATCTGTATGATAAATTCGGCGCCATTCTGTTGGTGGGGGGCGAAAAACCCAAGGATACGAAACGGACCAGGTATTGGCGGCGGTGCTGCACTCGATTCGGGAAAACTACTTGACCAAAGTGGCGGTGCCCGGCGCCGTCGGAGAGGTCATCACCTTTCAGGGGGCTACCGCCAAAAACCGGGCATTGGTGGCCGCATTTGAGCAGCGGCTGAAAAAGCCGATTCATGTCTCCAAGTTCTGTCATCTCACCGGCGCGGTTGGGGTGGCCTTGGCCCTGAGGGATGAACCGGTCTTTCAGACGCGATTCCGCGGGTTGGGACTCCATCGAAATCCCATTCCGGTGCGCTCCGAGGTGTGCGATTTCTGCGCCAACCACTGCAAACTCACCATTGCAGATGTAGGAGGGACCCCGGCGGCATACGGGTTTTTGTGCGGCCGGGATTACGATACGCAGCAATTTGTCAGCAACAATCGGTCCGGCTTCGATCTGCTTCGGGAGCGGAGGAAGGTCCAGGCCGGTGCGGATCGAAAATTCGAAGCGGAAAAACACCGGAAAGAGATCGGGGTCATCGGAATCCCCGCAGCCCTTCATCTGTTCGAGGACCTGGATTTCTGGAAATATTTTTTCGATGCTCTCGGCGTACAGACTCTCACCAGCGAAGGATTCACCGGGGCCGTCAAGGCGGGAAAATCTTTGGCCGGGGCGGAATTCTGCGCCCCGATGGCGGCCCTCCACGGGCATGTCCGGTATTTGTCCGACCGGGCCGATGCTGTTTTTCTGCCGGTCTGCCTGGAGAAAAAACAGGACGACAAAGCCGCACAGACCTGTTCGAATTCCCGCCTCGGACAAAGATCTGACCGGCAAAACCCTTCTCCTTCCCAATTGGGACGAGATATCCCTGCGGCTGGTAGCGGCCAATCTGAAGAGAGAAGGGGTGGACGCCCGGCTGATGGAGGAAAGCGACCTGAGCGTGCAAAAGGCCTTGGTCCACAACACCGGCCAGTGCATTCCCTTGAACATCATGGCACAGGAGTTTATCGACTATGTCGGTAAATATAAACTGGACCCCGCCAAAACCGCCTTGTGGATGATGAAATCGACCCTCTCGTGCAATCTCTCCATGTTTCCCTGTCATATTCGAAGCCTGCTTCAGGCCCATGGAAACGGCATGGAACAGGCATCCATCTACCTGGGCGGTCTTTCTTTCATGGAAATCTCGGTTCGACTGCCGGTAAACAACTATTTCGCCTATATGTTCGGCGGTCTTCTTCGCAGGATGGCCTGCAAGGTGAGGCCGTATGAGAAACAAAAGGGGGATACGGACCGGGTCCTGAAAAAGTCCGTGGATCTTCTGGAAAAGACGTTCCAGGCCGGCGGGTCCAAGCGGGAAGCCCTTGAAAAGATCGTCTCCGATTTTGAAGCCGTCGACACCCTTCCGGGGGAGCGTACCCAGGTGGCGCTCTTCGGGGACCTCTATGTCCGGGACAATGATTTCATGAATCGGGACCTGATTCGATTCATCGAAGCCCACGGGGGAGAAGTGATCACCACCCCCTACAGCTCATATGTCAAAATGCTGGCCGGGCAGTATCTTCGCAAGTGGTTTCTGGAAGGTAAATACCTGGACACCCTTACCACCAGGGCTCTGGTGGCCGCCATTCGATATCGGGAAAAAACTTACTATCCCTATTTTGAACGGATTCTGAAGGAGCCGGACTGGGAGTTCGATGTATCTCCCCAACAGATCCTTTCGGAATACCACCTTCGATTGGAGAACACCGGCGAATCCATGGACAATATTTTGAAAATATTTTACCTGCTTCGCCATCATCCGGACATTTCCCTGTTTGTTCAGACCAGCCCCGCCTTTTGCTGTCCGTCGATTATCACCGAAGCCATGGCCGGGCAAATCGAACAAAAAACCGGGGTGCCGGTGGTCTCCGTTACCTATGACGGCACCGGCGGAAATAAAAATGAGGTGGTGATTCCGTATTTGAAGTATCCCCGGAAGGATCGAAATCCCGGTAAACGAAAGAGGACGCGGGAAAAAGGCGCTTAGAATAAAAAAACCCCCCTGCCGATGAAGGCCGGGGGGCAACAGGGGGGCGAAGCAGGATCAGGAAGTGCGGTCGGAGAATACCCCCTTGTTTTTACAGGTGGCGGGCGCCCAGATCCACATCGGCGGGCTGCCGGGAAGCCATGTCGAGTCTTTCAGGAAGCTCTTTGATGTATTCCATCCAGGGCCGTCCCACCGGAAGAACGTCCCGGCCGAAGAGATCCATGAAGATCACATGAGCCATCATGTACCAGGCATTGAGGGCGCATAGGATCAGGACATAGGCGGCCATTTCGGTCATCTGGGGATAGCCGAAATGAGCCAGGTCCAGCAGGATGAAACCGAGAAGCAGAAGGGTGAAGGTGGAGGACATGGCGCCGTGAATCTTGAGCGCGCCCACCCACATGATGGCGGTGTAGAGGGTCCAGACCACCAGGAACCAGCCGATGTCGGTTCCGCTGGATTTATAGATTCCGAAGTAATTCATCAGCAGGATGAGGCACAGGGCGATCCAGAAGGCGCCGTAGGAGACAAAAGCGCTGTAGCCGAAATTATTGCCGCATTTGAATTCCTGGTAGCCGGCGATCAGTTGGGCAAGGCCGCCGAATATCAGTCCAAGTGCCACGATGGGGCCGAGGCCGCAAAGTCCCAGGTTATGAATTTGAAGGATCAGAGTGGTCAATCCGAATCCGGCCAGTCCGACTACTGCGGGGTTTCCCATCTTGGTCTGTTCTGCCATGGTGTTTTTCCTCCTGCTATAATGATTTATAAAAAAAATGTGGTTGGTCGTCTGCTGGGCTCTTGCCATAAAACAGCTTTACAGACAGGGGTTTGAATGAACCTTTTTTAAATGTGTTCTGTTTTTATGAGTATCGAGCCCTTATGAATCTCGCATAATATCATTGCAATAAATGTGCCAAGATATAAAAAACTTAAAGTTTCGATATCATAGAGAAAAAGATGATATGGGAATTGTAATTAACAGGAAGGCCCTACAATCCAGGTTGTTTAATAGTCTTTTTCTATCCCAAAGCCCTTAAAATGCAAAAGAAATTCGACAATCACAATCACAGTTGTAGATACAACCAGGGTTGTAGGGGGATGCGGAAGGTCCAGAATAGAGTGCTAATCGCCCTTGCCGCTCTTTTTTTTCAACCGTTTGCTCAACGCCTGTTGAGAAATGCCCAGCATTTCAGCGGCGATGGACTGATTGTTGTCGGCCCGCTTCAAGGCTTCCTCCACCAGAGAGTGGGTGGCCTGCTTGATGGTCGGCAGTTTGGAGGGGAATATGATCAAATCGCCGTCTTCGGCCGGGGCCGTTTCTTCGGAAATTTCCGCCTCGCCATGCTCCCGTTTTCGATAAGCGCGGATGTGGTTTTTAAATACCTCCAGGGACAGAATTCCCGATTTATGGGTGCTCACCGCATCGAAGACCATGCCCTGAAGCTCCCGGACATTTCCGGGGAAGGTGTAGTTTCTGAGCAGTGTAAACAGCTCCCTGGGCGGCGACGGCGTCGGTTTCTTCAGAGACCGGGCCGCCTGTTCCAGAAAATGCTCGGTGAGCAGCGGAATATCGTCCAGCCGTTCCCTCAGTGGCGGAATATAGACCCGATGGGTGCGAAGCCGGTAATTGAGATCTTTTCTGAATTTTCCCTCTTTCTGCAAGGCCCAGAGGTCCTTGTTGGTGGAGGCGACGATCCTGGCGTTGGTCTTTTTGTGGACATCCATGCCCAGGGGCAAGTATTCGCCCTCCTGCAGCAGCCTCAGCAGTTTTACCTGAGAGGCGGGGCTCAGATCACCGATTTCATCCAGGGAGAGGGTACCGCCGGAGGCCCGTTCGATCATACCGGGCCGGTCCTGGTCCGCGCCGGTAAAGGCCCCCTTGACATGGCCGAAGAGGGTGTCGGAAAAGATATTGTCGTCGAGGCCGGCCACGTTCACCACCACGAACTGCCCGGTCAACCCGCTGATTCGGTGAATCGCCCGGGCTACCAGCTCCTTGCCCACTCCGGTTTCGCCTCGAATCAGGACTCCCTGGGAGGACTGGGCGATGGATTCAATATACTGGAAAATGGAGAGCATTTTCTTGTTGTTGGTGATGATTTCGCTGAAGGCCTTGGGGTTCTCCAGGGAAGGGGAAAGGATATGCTGCTTCAGAGCAAAATTTTCCCGCTTCAATTCCTTGAAGGCCAAGGCCCGGTTGACCGAGGTGACCAGACGGTCGGATTCCACCGGTTTGATCACATAATCGAATGCCCCCGATTTCATGCACCGGACCGCCGTATCCACATCCACCGCGCCGGTGACGACGATTACGGGTACATCCGGAAAATCGTGGCTGACCCGCTCCAGGAGTTCCTTTCCGGTGATATGAGGCATAGACAGATCCAATAGCAGCACCTCGATCACCTGCCTGGAGAAGATATCCATGACCTGTCGACTGTCCGAGCAGGTGAGCAGGTGGTTGAGGCCCGCCATCCGCAGAGTGGTATCGATGGACAGCAGAATCGGTTCTTCATCGTCCACGATCATGATCGGATAAGGAGGGTGCAGGGTTTCATTCATGGTCGGCCTTTCCTGCGGAATTCTCCGCATGGGATGAATCGCTTGGGGATTTTACCGGGAATGCAATCCGGACCGTCGTACCTTTTCCGGGTGCGGAGGTGAAGGTCATGGCGCCGCCGTGCTCTTCCATGATCCGCTCCGAAATGGAGAGGCCGAGGCCGGTGCCGCCGCTTTCCCGTTTGGTGGTGAAAAACGGGTCTCGAATCCTTTGCAGAAGTTCCCTGCCCATGCCGCCTCCCTGGTCCCGAACCTCTATCAGGACGGCGTCTTTATCCGTGTTTCGAAAGGTCGCCAATCGAATGGCCCTCTCTTTATCCGGCAAGGACTGGCAGGCGTTGACCAGAAGATTGATGATGACCTGCTCGATCCGCTGGGAATTCCCTTTTACGGATGGAAGGTTCGGCTGGTAATCGGCGGAAAAATCGATCGTCGCTTTTTTGATCAGATTGTCCACCAGTCCCACCGCCTTTTGGGCGATTCGATTGATGTCCACCGCTTCGGACAGGTCGGCGGGCTGCTGACGGGCGAAATCCTTGAGATCGCCCACGAGGCTCTTGACCCGGACGGCGCCGTCTTCGATATGACTGAGCAGCATCGGCACCCGGTCCCGAAGGAGGCGGTAGCTCATGTTGTGAACATAAAAATCCCCATGCCGGCTGCAATGGTCATCCAGAATGGGAATGGCCGATGCCCAGGCGTTCCGAAGAATGGGGGCGTTGAGCATTACCGACATGATCGGATTGTTGATCTCATGGGCCACCCCTGAAACCAAGGTGCCCAGTGATGCCATTTTGGCGGCCTGAAAAAGCTGTTCCCGATGCAGTCGGGACCGGGCCTCGGTTTCCAGCCGCTCTTTTTCCCCTTTGACCCCCTGCCAAATGATGTAGCCGGAGAGGGCTGAGATCAGCAGCAGAATTCCGAGGCTGATCAGGGAAATATTGCGGGTGAGCGCGGCGATTTCGGCCCGAACATCCTCGATGTAGATGCCGGTGCCGATGATCCATCCCCAGGGTTCGAATCTCTTCACATAGGAAATCTTGGGAACGATCCGGTCGGGGTCGTCCTTCCACTGCCACTCATAATCCACATAACCGGCCCCCTGCTTTTTTACCGTCTCTACAAACGCCACGAAGAGCCGCTTTCCGTTGGGGTCGGCGTAATTGGAAATATCCTGACCTTCCAGGTCGGGCCGGTAGGGATGCATGATCAGCCGGGGATGCATATCATTGATCCAGAAATAATCTTTGGATTCCGGCCCGTATCGCAGCCGGCGCAGGTGGTCGATGGCCTGCCGGCGGGCTTCCGAAACGGTGATCTCCCCCGATTCGGCTTTTCTTTGAAAGGCCTCGACCGCGCTCCAGGCCGATTCGGTGAGTTCCCGAATGGTCTCCCGCTTCAGCGCCATCATGCTCGATGCCATTCGGGGAAGCACCAGAAAGTAGAGGGTGGTGACAAACAGGGCGACCGTCAACACCGCCGGAAAGATGATTTTGAAGGGAAGGGCTTGGAAATATCTTTTTCCGGAACCTTTTTTCATGGGCGTATCGATGAAAACAGAGGGGAATGGATGGACAGTACGAGCGGAGTCCATCCGCCGGTGGGCCCCTCGGAATGGATGCCCGGACCGGGATTTGAAAGGCTTTTGCAAACGCCTGAAGACAGGGTGTCTTGGCAAAGTATTTGCATATATCGCCGTAGCTGCGTATAGGTCAGGATTTCGGTACGAATTCGTGTTTTCTTGTACCAAATGGTTGTACATTTGTCAATTTTGTAACAAAAGATGTCATTTCACCCTTGCCAGGAGTGATTTCATCTTCATCTTTACCCCGGTCATGGAGAAAGAGATTTCGGACCCGATCTTTTCGGGTTTTTATCGCAGTTGAACAGGAGGTATCTTTAGAAAAAATGTGAGCATAAAATCAGTTTCGCGGGATCATTTTTCCCCCTACACCCTTTTTGAAGATAAAATAGTCTTTTTGCCGCATTTTGCCGGCTGTTCGTGATCCTTATCCTTAGAACAAACATAGGGACAGGGGGGGGTGTTTATAAGAAGTTTTTACGGAGGTATTCAAAAATGGTTGAAAACATATTTTCAGGTTGGACATCGATTCTTTATATATTCTTGGCGCTTGCCTATTTTTATTTTATCTTTCGCCTCAATCGATTGGAAAAGGCAAAGGCGCTCAACCGGCCCCTCAGCGATGCGGAATGCCTGTGGCGGTTGGCCCGAAAAAGAGAATGCAGCGAGTATGACATTTTCGGTGAGTCCACCGGCGATTGGATGGTGCCCCGAACCAAGATAGAGGAAGATTTTAAAGGCTACCTGATCAACGGGGATGTGCCTTATTATGTTCGGGATTATCTTCGGAAAAATCGCGGAGAAGTCGCCGGCAATTTTTGCCGCCCCGCCAATTTCGGCCACTGCTGAAGTCGGCCTCCAGGGGGCAGAGAGGACCAGGGGGCCATTAAAACTCCAGATAAAAACAGGCCGAGGCAACCGCTTGCGGATTACGGAGCGATTTTTTCCCAGAGATAGGGGCGACGGCGAGGATGAGGGCGCCGGGGACGGGAGTCCGGTTGAATATAGCCGTGCTTTCGATAGTATTTTTTCAGGTGACTTTTGTATTCTTGCCGCTTTCTGTTCGGATACCGAGGCCCGGCTTTTTTCTGAAGCCGGGGGGCCGGATTGATTCCGAGTACAGGGTACCTGCTGCGGAACCCTGTGGCGGGATGACCATACCTGTACCTCGGCGCCAAGATCACCCGATGATCTTCTCGATTTTTCGTTTCCGCCCCCTCGGGATGCCGAATCCTGGTGGATTCGATCTCTTGAGAAAGGTCTTCGGCCTCCTCAATAAGCGTTTCGGCTTTTCGGTTTGCGGCCCGAATCCGTTTTTCCGCCAGGGCTTGCTGCCGCTTCAGATGAGCGAGGCGACGCTCCTCTCCGGCCAGCCGTTCGGATACCATTCGGTTCAGGTCGGCTTCCCGGTCATAGGGAATTTCTTTGGCCTTAATCAGTGTTTCCGCCCCGGATACGCGGCTTCGGGACGGTTTGACATTGGAGAAATGTCTGACCCCGTTTTCATCCGTCCAGGAATAGATTCCCCCATATGCGGTTGTTGTGAAAAAAACCGCCCATATCGTTAAGAAAATCCAAAAAAATACTCGCATGGAAACCTCCTTTTTCATGCCGGCCGCGTAAAAATCGACCCATTCCCTCTTCAGGTTCTGTCGTTGAGTCGGAGAATATCGGTCAAACGCACCTTTTTTCCGGCGATCGGCTAAAACGGCACGACCCATTTTCAAGCTTTTTTGCGCCCATCCCGGTTTCATCCTCATATAATGGATCGGATTCATGCGGTTTTCAAGCTGTGTTGCCCGAATCGATGCGCCCTGAAAGGGTATTTTCCATTGATTGTTGACGGATATCCGAATATAGATGGGTGGGCGTATAGAAAAATCGATTATTAAAAATGAGGATTGACATCATGCTGATAAAGATTCCGGTCGGTTTCAGAATCATCTGCTGCTCTGTCTGCTGGGCCGGTCTCATCCTGGTGGGCGCCGCCGCGGCCCGGGATGCGGACACCATTGTTTCCGACAGTTTTCATTACATGAGAGGGGAGGCATCGGTCTCCACCGTGGTGATGACTATTCACCGCCCCGACTGGGAGCGGCAAATGACCGTCAAGGGGTGGACCCGCGGGGAGAAGGACAGTCTGCTTCGAATCATCGAACCTCCCAGGGACGAGGGCAACGGCACTCTGAAAAAGGGGCCGGAGATGTGGACCTACAATCCCAAGGTAAACCGGGTCATCAAGCTGCCGCCTTCGATGATGTCCCAGTCCTGGATGGGATCGGATTTCTCCAACAACGACCTGGCCAAATCCGACACCCTTCTTTATGATTACGACCATGTTCTGGCAGGGACGGAAATCCACGAGGGGAAAACGGTCTACCTGATTAAATCGACCCCTAAACCGAAAGCGCCGGTCATCTGGGGCCTGCAGCGGCTCAAAATTAGAGACGATCATATTTTGCTGGAGGAGATTTTCTATGACGAGGATCTCAATCCGGTCAAGATCATGACAAGCAGCGATATTCAAATGCTGGGGGGCAGGCTGTTTCCCAAATTCACCACCATGCGCCAGGCGGAAGAACCTGACGAATACACCCGGTTGGAATACAAGGCGCTGGAATTCAAGGAGGATCTTCCCGACCGCATCTTTACCCTGACCCGCCTGAAAACCCCCCGGAGGTAGCGGCTTGTCCATTCATCTCAAGATGGCCTGGCGCAATATCTGGCGGAACCGCCGCCGCTCTCTGCTGACCATGCTCGCTATCGCCTTTGCCTGTGCGCTGCTGGTTTTTATGCTCTCCTTTCAGTTCGGCTCCTATGAGGCGATGCTCAATTCGGCAATTAAAATCCACACCGGCTATTTCCAGATTCAGGCCGAAGGGTATCAGGAAAAAAGCGATATTCGACGGGTGGTGCCGAACCCTGAAGCGGTGGCCCGCATTCTGGATGGTATTCCTCAGGTGGCCGCCTACAGCTGTCGGGCAATGGCGTTTTCTCTGGCCTCATCAGAGGACCGCACTTACGGGGTGGCGGTAAGCGGCATAGATCCGGACAGAGAGGCGGCGGTCTCCAGTATCAAACGGCTGATCCGGGAAGGGGAATATCTTGCCCGAGGGGATGTGGATCAGGCCTTGGTCGGGGCGTTGCTGGCCAAGAACCTGCGGGTGGGGATCGGGGATGCCATTACCCTGTTGGGCCAGGGCCGGGACGGCTCGGTGGCGGCCACCGTGGTGACGGTGAAAGGGATCTTCAGCTCGGGTCAGGACGACTTTGATCGCAGCGCGATTCATATCCCTTTGGATTATTTCCAGGAGGTTTTTTTCATGCGGGGGGCGGTCCATACGGTGGTGGGCCTCACGCCCTCGCTGTGGGACCTGCAGGAGGTGGTGGATGCGGCAGAAGAACGCCTCTCCGCATTCAACACCGACCGGGCCTTAGTGGTCCTCGACTGGAAAGAGTTGATGCCCGGTCTGGCCCAGGCAATCATGATCGATCTGATCAGCGCCTTGATTTTTTACTTGCTGCTGATTCTGGTGGTCGCCTTCAGCATTCTCAACACCTTCCTTATGGCAATATTTGAACGTACCCGGGAGTTCGGGGTGATGATGGCCATGGGAACCACCAAAGAACGATTGACCCGGTTACTGATGACCGAGTCGATGATCATGACGGTTCTGGGGATTGCAGGAGGCATTTTACTGGGTGGCCTGGTGACCCTCTTTTTTCAGAAGCACGGCATCAGCATGGGGGATTCCTCGGAATTGTTCCGCCAGTTCGGAATTTCGGGCCGGATTTACCCCCGTTTCACCCTGCTGTCGGCCGCCATCGGTCCGTCCCTGGTTCTGCTGATTACGTTTCTGGTGGCGCTCTATCCAGCTTTCAAGGTGCGCAAGTTGCGCCCCGTCGAGGCTCTGTCTTACGTCTAGTGGGAGGACTCCATGCATTTTCAGCTGGCCTGGCGCAACATCTGGCGAAATCCCCGGCGCACCGCGGTGATTCTGATCGCGGTCGTGATCGGAGTCTGGTCTATGGTCTTCCTCGGGGCTTTGATGGTGGGGGTGAGCGACCAGATGGTTCGAAACAGCATTGCGACTCTCACCGGCAGCCTTCAGATTCATTCCCGGGGATACCGGGCCGATCCGGTCATCGACCATTCCATGGATCATCCCGGGCAGGCCATAGCCGTTCTGGAAAAAACCTTGCCCGACGGGGCCGAGTGGACCACGCGGGTACGGGTGCATGCGGTGGCGAGCAATGCCCGACACTCATCCGGGGTTACCCTGGTGGGGATCGATCCGGCCCGGGAGGCGGCGGTCTCTTTTATCGGCGGCGCGGTGGACGAAGGCCGGTATCTTGAAGCAGAGGAGCCCTACGGCATTCTGGTGGGTCGAACCCTGGTGGAAAATTACGAAACCCGTTTGGGACATAAGTTGGTGCTGATGAGCGAGGATGCCGCAGGCGAGATCGCCTCCCGGGCCTTTCGCATCGCGGGGGTGTATAAAGCGGAATTGGCTGCCACCGAAAAGCGGTTCGTCTTTGTCACAAAGGCCGCAGCCCAGGAGATGCTCGGAATGAACGGTGCCGTTTCGGAAATCGTGGTGTTGCTGCCGGACCCCACCCGCGGGGAAGGGCCGGCGGCTGCGCTTCGGTCCGCCCTTTCCAATGAGTACGCGGTTCATACCTGGCGGGAGCTGCTGCCGCTGGTGGAAGCCTATCTTGAAATCAACCGCAAGTCGGTGGCCATCTGGTATTTCGTGGTCTTTATCGCCATGGGATTCGGGATCGTCAACACCATGTTGATGGCCGTCTACGAGCGGATTCGGGAGTTCGGTCTGCTCAAAGCCCTGGGAATGAAGCCGGGATGGATCATTCGCGGGGTGGTGACCGAGTCTTTTCTGGTGCTTTTGATTGGGATTCTGGCGGGAAATTGTCTGGCATTGTCCACCGTTCTGATCGTGGCCCGAACCGGAATCGATCTGTCGGTTTTTGCCGCCGGGGCGGAGTTCGCCGGCATGCCCCGGGTGATCTATCCGGTACTCAAAACCGAACATGTGACGGCGGCCAATCTGGTGGTGCTGGTATTGGGGCTGATCGTGAGCCTCTATCCCGCACTCAAGGCGGCCCGGTTTACACCGGTTAAGGCCCTGGCCCATACCTGACCGGCACCGCTCCCGATGTTGACAAAACCGCGCCAAAGATAGACATTAGAGACCCATACGCCTTGGTCCAATATAGTCGTTGCCGTTTCAGGGACACGCGCCCGATGCTTGCGTCGATCAAAAACCGGTGGATTCATGAACCGTTCACACCGGAGGTACTATGAAGGAAGACACCGCCTCGATTTTGCTGGTTGAGGACGATACCGAGCACGTCCTGGAGATTCAGGATGCGTTTCAAAGCTGGCATCAGCCCATGACCCTTGAGTTGGCCCGGAATCTCCAGGAAGCCTTTTCCTCGATTCGACGACGGGTCCCCGACCTGGTCATCACCGATTTCTGGCTTCCCGACGGCAAGGGCGTGGATCTCATCCCCTCCAGCGGGAACGGAAAAGAATTTCCGGTTATCGTCATGACCGGCGACGGAGACGAGGAGGTGGCGGTAAAGAGCCTCAAAGCCGGGGCCCTCGATTATGTGGTCAAATCCTCCCGGTCCATGGCCATTATGCCGCGGATCGCCGAACGGATTCTTCGGGAGTGGCGGCACATCCTGGTGCGCAGGCGGGCCGAACAGGCATTGCGGGAAAGCGAGGAGCGGCTTCGGCAGCTGGCCGAGAACATCAAAGAGCTCTTCTGGCTGCGTAACCGGGACGGTATGCTCTATGTGAGTCCGGCCTACGAAGAAATCTGGGGGCGAAGCCGAGGGAGCCTTTACGAAGATCCGGATTCCTTTCTGGAGGCGATTCACCCGGAAGACCGGGACCGGGTGCGGGAGGCGGTGAATCGGGCCTGGTCCACCGGATCGGGCGCTTTTGATGAGGAGTACCGGATTATCCGGCCAGACGGCGCGGTTCGGTGGATACGGGCCAGGTCTTATCCGGTGCCGGAGAAGGCCGAGGAGTTTCGAACCGTCGGCACCGCCGAGGATATCACCGAGCGACGCCTCGCCCAGGAAGATGTCTTGCGGCTGGCTGCCATTGTGGAATCCTCCGAAGACGCCATCATCGGAAAATCCCTGGACGGCGTTATCCTGACCTGGAACGCCGGGGCTGAAAAAATTTACGGGTATACGGCGGAAGAGGCCATCGGTAAGGACATTTCCATGATTATTCCGCCGGATCGAAGGGCGGAAAACCACCGGGTATTTGAAAGCGCGGCCCGGCACGAGCGGGTGAAGCAGTTTGAGACGGTTCGGGTTTCCAAATCCGGCCATCCCATACCGGTCTCTTTGACCGTCTCCTCCATCAAAGACCGCAACGGCCGAATCGTGGGGGTCTCCTCCATCGCCCGGGACCACACCCTGCGTACCGAACTGGAAAAACAGCTTCGCCAGGCCCAGAAGATGGAGGCCATGGGCACCCTGGCGGGGGGCATCGCCCACGATTTCAACAATATCCTGTTTCCCATCATCGGGTACTCCGAAATCACCCTGGAGGATGTGCCCGAAAACAGCATGGCCCGGCGCAATCTCAACCAGATTCTCAAGGCCGCCTACCGGGCCCGGGACCTGATTCAGCAGATTCTGGCCTTCAGCCGCCAGACCGAACAGGAGGTTCGGCCCATTCGCATGCAGCCGATCCTGAAGGAGGCATTAAAGTTTTTGAAATCCTCCTTTCCGGCCAACATCCGTATTCAGCCCCGGATCGATGAAAACAGCGGGCCGGTGCTGGCGGACCCCACCCAGATCTATCAAATTATTATCAATCTTTCCACCAATGCCTACCACGCCATGCAGGAGACCGGCGGCACCTTGGAGGTGATTCTGTCTTCGGTGGTTCTGGATGCCGATGCGGTGGCCGGCCGGGACATCAGCCCAGGTGTGTATAACTGTCTGACGGTGCGGGACAACGGCATCGGGATTTCTTCTTTCGATCTGGACCGTATTTTCGAGCCCTATTTCACTACCAAAGAAAAAGGTAAGGGGACCGGGCTGGGGCTGTCCATGGTCCACGGCATCGTCAAGAACCGGGGCGGGGACATTCAGGTGAAAAGCGAATCGGGTCGGGGCACCGAGTTTCACATCTATTTTCCCGCCGTCGATACCGGTACCGATGAAATCATATCGACCCCGGATGTCGAACTTCCCCGAGGGCATGAACGAATTCTGCTGATCGATGATGAAGAGGCGATCCTGAACATGGGCCAACAGATGCTGACCCGGTTCGGGTATACCGTCACCATCCAAAACGACAGCCGAACCGCACTATCGCTGTTTTCGGAGCGGCCCTATGACTTCGATCTGGTGATCACCGATCTGTCCATGCCCGGCATGACCGGAATTCAACTGACCCGGGAGCTGCTTCGGTGTCGACCCGGTATTCCGGTGATCATGTGCACCGGATTCAGCGACCAGATCACCGAAGAACGGGCCGGAGAATTGGGAATCAAAGAATTGATCCTGAAGCCGATTCTGAAGGAGGACATCGCCCGGTCGATTCGCCGGGTTCTGGACCGAAAGGACTGATAGAAATATCCTGGGGTGGCCTGCCTGCTATTCAGGGTTGGCCGAAACGATGCGCAAGACCTGAGGAGGAGATAACCGATGGCGATTGTGGAATGCACCGAGGTGGTTAAAACCTATCAGCAGGGCAAGGTGGATGTGCGGGCCTTGCGGGGGGTGACCCTTTCCATCGATACCGGCGGTTTCGTGGCTCTGGCCGGCCCTTCGGGGTCCGGGAAAACCACCCTTCTGAATCTGATCGGCGGCTTGGACGAGCCTGATTCGGGGCATATTACTGTGGACGGAAATCCCTTTGATGAAATGAACCAGTCCCGACTGGCGGAGCTTCGCTTGCGCAAGATCGGCTTTATTTTCCAGGCCTACAACCTGATTCCGGTCCTATCGGCGGTGGAAAACGTCGAATACGTGATGCTTCTGCAGGGAGTGGGGGCCGTGGAACGCCGGGAGCGGGCCCGTGCCATTCTGAACGAGGTGGGTCTTTCGGACATGTACCACCGCCGCCCCGCCGAACTCTCCGGCGGCCAGCAGCAGCGGGTGGCGGTGGCCCGGGCCATCGTATCCGATCCGACGCTGGTGCTGGCCGACGAACCCACCGCCAACCTCGATTCCAAGACCGGCAACGGGCTACTCGAAATCATGGCCGAGATGAACCAGACCAAAAAAGTCACCTTTATCTTCTCCACCCATGATCAGCGGGTCATGGACTATGCCCGGCGGCTGATTCGAATCCAGGATGGCCGGGTGACCGAGGATATCGACAAGGCGGCCTGAGCCCGCTGAACCGCTTTATGCACCGGCTTTTTCCTCTCCTCACGGCTTTAATACTCTGCCTCCCGTCCATTACCGAAAGTGCGGAAGTAAAGAAATGGTATGATGCCCTGTCCCCCCAGTGGGGCGGTCACCTGCGGGCCCGTGGATACGCTAGCCGGCCGGACGATCAATCGGTCTATGATCTGGTGGGAACCCGAACCTATTATGACGGCTCTTTGGAGTTTCGCCTCAAAAACAAGCTGTTTTTCGAAGATTGGGGGATTCTGGAGACCCATTACGAAGCCTTTCTGAACGGCGGGGACACCCGGGAGAAAGGTCGGGAACTGGAACGGCGGTTTCCGGATCTTTTCGGCGGCGGTTTTGAAGCGGCCGGTGTGCGGCCGGTGGAGGATGACCGGCGGCTGCTGGATCTGACCGGAACCCTGGATCAGAGTGACGGCCATATCCTTTATCACCGCCTGGATCGGCTGGTGCTCACTTTGCAGCCCGAGTGGGGAACGGTCCGGCTCGGCCGGCAGGCCCTCACCTGGGGCAACGGCATGCTCTTCAACCCCATGGATCTGTTCAATCCCTTCGCCCCCACCGATGTCGATCGCGATTACAAGATCGGGGATGACATGGCCGTGGCTCAGTTCACCCTCGAAGATATCGGAGAGTTTCAGGTGCTCTATGTTCCCCGCCGGGACCCGTTATCGGGTGATGTGGAGTGGGACAGCTCCGCAGTCGCAGGAAAATATCATTTCTCTAAAGGAAGCCGGGAGTTCGACCTGATGGTTGCCCGGAACTATAAAAATCTTGTTTTCGGGGCCGGGGCTTTGGGATATCTGGGCTCCACCGCCTGGCGGGTCAGCGGCGCCTGGACCTTTCTTCCCGTGGGGAGCGAGGGCGATCATTATTTCAGCCTGGTGGCCAACCTCGATTATTCCTGGGTCTGGTGGGAGCGCAACTGGTACGGATTTTTGGAGTTTTATTACAATGGACTCGGGGAAAACGACTACACCGAGGCGCTCGGTGATCCGGATCTGATGCGCGCTCTTGACCGAGGGGAGATCTTCACTCTCGGCCGAATGTATCTGGCCGGGCACGTCAACCTTGAAATACATCCTCTGGTCAACCTGTTTCTGACTGGCATCCTCAATTTCACCGATCCTTCCTTTGTGCTACAGCCCCGCGGAGTCTGGAGCATTACCCAGGATCTGGATTTGATGGTCGGGGCGACCCTGTATGTGGGCGGGCCGGGCACCGAATATGGTGGATTTGATCTGCCGGGGGCCGATTTTCAGATCGTGCCCGCCGACAATGCCTATGTCTGGCTGACCTGGTATTTTTAGGCTATCATCGGCGGGTTTCGGGATTTCCTCTTTACAAAAGCGGCTTTAAATTCCAATATTTCCGATCGGATGGATCAGTTTTTTTTTTTAAAAAGACGGGAGACCTCGATGACCCAAACC
>CAZNLT010000135.1:12067-17014 GCA_964573705.1 uncultured Desulfobacterales bacterium | reverse complement strand
AGCATGGTGCCGGGTTTGGGGTCTTTCACCGCCTTCCGGGCCGCGTCCCGGCCCGTTTGGGCGGCCGGGAACAGGTCTGCCTTGCCGTTTGCGAGAATAAATTTTGAAAGAAACCGGGCCGCGATGTTTCCGGAATTGCCCCGGGCCGCCATGAGCAGACGCCGGGCGGTTTCTTCGGGATCACCGGCCATGCGCCGAAGGGGCGACAGGCTGGCCACCAGGTTGCGGCCGGTATCCCCGTCCGCCACCGGAAAGACGTTGATGCCGTCCAGAAGATCGGCCCAGGCGGTCATCCGTTCGGTGCCCGCCACCAGTCCGTTTCGAATCGCTTCGTCCATGATCAGAGGTTCAGGCACCGGCGGATGTCCGACGGAACTTCGTAAAGGGTCTCCATTTCCGGAAGTTTCACCGCCACCTGTTCTCCCCGGCCCTTGGCGCAGGTCTGGCCGTCGGCGGTCCTGTGAATTTCGAAGTCGAGGATGATCTTGATGGCGGCCTCCCGGGCCGTGGCCCGAACCTGAAACGCCTCCCCGTAGCGCAGAGAGATGATGTGTTTGGTAGCGGTCTTGATGACCGGAAACAGGATGCCGTGCTTCCGGGAGTAACGGTAGAGATCGATGCCGCCTTCCCGGAACAGGGCGAAGCGGGCGATATCGAAGTATTTAAGATAATTCCCATGCCATACCACTTCCATGGGATCGAGATCGTGAAATGGGACCCGCAGTTGCACTTCATGGCTTCTGCCTGCTGTCATATTCGGTTGCCGCCTTGAATATCGTGTTCGGCCGTCTATTGCCGGAATAGGTTTAAATTCAACCGGATAAGCGATCCGATGATGCGACCGCCCGGAAAGATCAACATAAATGATTGACATTCAATCAAATTTTCGCGATATTTTAAATTTTTCAAAAGAACCCGTCAACCCCAAAACCGCCGTACCCCAAAAGCCAGCGGCACGGCGCCGCCGAAAAGAAACGCATGAGGAAAGATGAGGTACCCCAAGACCGGGGTTTCAGCGACGGCGTCCGGGAAATTTCTTACGCCGTGGATGAAAACGGCCGGTATGTGCTGGTCCAAAGCTGCGGATGGGAACCCAAAACCGTGGCCAACGATCAGGCCTGGGAAGTGATCGAGGAAGACCTTCGCGAGCAGATTCGGCTGATCAAATCCGGAAAGCGGAGCCCGCTGGCCTATCACATGACCCGGAACCTGATGGATGCCGGGCTTCTCTCCAGCTATGCAGGCCTGCCCCGTTGGCGGGTCCGGCGACATCTTAAACCCAAGGTCTTCCGGCGGCTCTCCGCCGAGTTGAAAGCGCGCTACGCCGGTATTTTCGGCATCACCGTGGCCCAGCTTCATGAAGTGCCGGAAACATCGGAAATCAACCCCCATGAATGACAGCACCGCCATTGAAATTCCCTTTCACCACCGGCAGTCGGCCCATTGCGAAACCGGTGTCTTATCGAATCTGGTGTCCTACCACGGGCTGGAGATCAGCGAAGCCATGGTGTTCGGCATCGGCTCCGGACTGTTTTTCGGCTATTTCCCTTTTGTCCGGCTCAATAAACTGCCCCTCACCGCCTACCGGATCGCCACCGGCGGGATCATGAGCCGAACCACCAAGCGGCTGGGGATTCGGCTGGAATGGCAAAAATTCAGAAGCCCGGACAAAGCCATGGCGGCCCTGGACCGAATGCTGGAAGCCGGGATTCCGGTGGGATGCCGCACCGGGGCCTACTGGCTCAGCTATTTTCCGCCCCGGTACCGGTTCCATTTCAACATGCACAACCTGGTGGCCTTCGGCAAAAACAACGGCAGCTATCGCATCAGCGACCCGGTTTTTCCCGACCCGGTGGACTGCCCGGCCGAAGACCTGGCCAAGGCCCGGTTCGCCAAAGGGGCCATGGCGCCCAAAGGCCGGATGTACCATGTGGCTCATGTGCCCGGGGCCGACGAGATGGATCTGGCCGGGGCGGTGCGAAAGGGCATCAAAGACGTCTGTCGGTCCATGCTCCGGGTGCCCGGGCCTTTTATCGGCGCCAAGGGCATTCGGTACCTGGCCAAAAAGGTCGAAAACTGGCCCTCCAAACTGGGGGACCGCAGGGCCGCCCTCCATCTCGGTCAGGTCATCCGCATGCAGGAGGAGATCGGCACCGGCGGCGCCGGATTCCGGTTCATCTACGCCGCTTTTCTTCAGGAAGCCGCCCCGATTCTGGCCCTTCCCGAGCTTTCCGAACTCTCCGACCGAATGACCGACATCGGCGACCGCTGGCGCGATTTCGCCGTCATCGGCTCCCGCATCTGCAAGGCCCGGGCCTCGGAGGCCGAAAGCTATTCGGCCCTGGCCGACATCCTGCGGGATTGCGCGGACCGGGAAGCGGCGCTTTTTTTGGATTTAGAAGATGCGCTGGAGTGATTTTTTCCCATGCCAGGGAACAAATTTCCCTGTTACCGAAAATGAATGGGATCATATATCCAATTTAGTAAAAGAAAGAATTTAATCTGATTTTAACAAAAATAACATTTCCGGGCTCTGAAGTCTTCCAAGTTTTGGGATATTCTTAAACCTATGAACCAATTAGCCAAACCTAAGCAGACAGAACCGCTGAATTTAAAACAGTCTCTGAAAATCATGATCATCCAGGAACTCAATCTGGTGGATGTGAATCCCTGGGAGATCGAAGACGATGATCCGCTCTTCGGGGACAAGTTCGGCCTCGATTCCATTGATGCGGTCGAAGTGGTTTTTCAGATCAAGGCCCACTTCGGCGTGGTCATTCGCGACATGAAAGAGGGGCGAAAGGTCCTCCAGTCCATCAACACCCTGTCCGAATTCATCCAAAAGCATCGGGCTGCATGAAACCCGCTGCGCCTGTGGCGGTCACCGGCATCGGATGTCTCTGCTCGGCCGGTCTGACCCTGAATGCCTGTCTCGATTTTCTGTTTCGGGGGGAGCGCTTTCCGGTGCTGCCGTCGCGGTTTCCCGCGGACCCGGATCCGGGATATCCGGTTTTCGAGGTGGCGGAGGGGTTCTGGATTCCGGACCGGTTCCGGTCCGCTCCCCGGTCCCGAACGGTTCGACTGGCCCTGACCGCCGCCCATGAAGCGGTGGCCGATGCGAAGCTGGACCGCGGATTTTTGAAGCGGAAACGGGTGGGGGTCTGCATCGGCTCCAATGTGGCCGGTTCGGTGAGCAACCCGGAACTGTTCGGTAAAACCGGCGCCTGCGACAGCGAGTATCCCACCCCTGCGGACCGCTTTTCCGCCTCCAATCCGGCGGTGGGGCTGGCCCGGGAATTTGAACTTTCCGGGCCTCTGGAGACGGTGGTCACCGCCTGTTCGGCCGGCACCGACGCGATCGGGCTGGCGGCCTCCTGGATACGTATGGGGCTCTGCGACATGGTCCTGACGGGCGGGGCCGACGAGCTTTACGAAATCACCTACAACGGGTTCATTTCCCTGATGAACAGCGACGACAGCGCCTGCAAACCCTTTGATGCGGACCGGAAGGGGCTCAATCTGGGGGAAGGGGCGGCCCTGTTCATTCTGGAATCCGAGGCGGTTCTCCAGGAGCGCGGCGCGAGGCCGCGGGGATGGGTTCTGGGCTACGGCACCGCCGGCGACGCCTTTCACCTCACCACCCCCGATCCCGAAGGAAAGGGGCTCGGTCTGGCGGTTCGGCACGCCCTGGAATCCAGCGGAATTTCGCCCTCGGCCCTCGCCTTCATCAATGCCCACGGCACCGGCACCCCCGACAACGACCGCATCGAATCCCGGCTTTTTGACGCCCTGTTTCCCGGGATTCCCTTTCTTTCCACCAAGGGATTCACCGGCCACACCCTAGGCGCAGCCGGAGCGGTGGAGGCGGCTTTTACGGTGGGATGTCTGGAGCGGGGCCGGATTCCGCCCAGTGCCGGATTCACTCACTCCGATCCGGAACTGCCGGCGTCTCCGGTTCCCCGAACCACACCGGTTCACGGCGCTGCGGCGCTTTCCCAGACCCTGGCCTTCGGCGGCAACAATGCGGCCCTTGTTCTGGGGACGGAAAAGGGGTGAAGTGAGGGTCGGTATCGAGGGCATCGGCGTGGTGGGCGGATTCGGTTGCGGGCTGTCCGATATGGCGGCGGCTTTGGCTGAGGGACGAGGCCGGGCCGAATTTTTTTCCATGGCCACCCTTCAGGGAGAGATTCGGGTGCCGATGCTGCCGGCCGACACCTCTGCGCTCGCAGGGATGGTCGACCCCCGGGCCCTGCGCCGGACCGATCACCACACCCGAATGGCCCTTCTGGGATGTCGGATGGCCCTCTCGGATGCCGGCATTACCGATCCTCTTCCCGAATCCCTGGGGATCATCGTGGCCACCGGGTATGGCTCCACCTGCAATACCTTCGATTTTCAGGAGCTCTGCACCGAAGGAGATATTCGGTCCTTTTCCCCCATTCGGTTTTCCAATTCGGTCCACAATGCCGCAGGGGCCCACATCGCCGCCTTTTTAAAGGTCCGGGGCCCCAATCTGTCCGTCAATCAGTTCGATCTCTCGATTCCGCTGGCCTTTCTGACGGCCGACCACTGGTTGACCGAGGGGCGGGTGGAAAGGGTCCTGGTGGGCGGGGTGGATGATTTTGCCCGGATAACCGCTTTTCACCGGCAGTGCCGATTTCCAGAAGACCGGGATTCGAATTCAGGCCCGGTTCCCGCGGCGGTGGGCGAGGGAAGCGTCTTTTTTCTGCTCTCTGGAAAGACCGACCGGCCATCCCGATACGGGGTCGTGCAGGAAGTATCCACCGGAAGCGGCCACGGGCGGCTGCCCACGGTCTCATCGGAGGATGTCTGCTTCATCGGCGCGGACGGGCTCTCCTCCGGGGAGGCGGGGTACGGCGGGTGGGTCCCCGGACCCGCGGCCGTCTATGGACATCTGTACGGTAACCTGCCGGTGGGGATGGGGTT
>CAZNLT010000135.1:0-11967 GCA_964573705.1 uncultured Desulfobacterales bacterium | reverse complement strand
CCGCTTTCGGGAATGAAACAGAGCAGCCGCTCCCCGGGCGTCAATCGGCCGGAATGGAACAGCTCAGCCAGGATGATGTAGATGGCGGCGCTGCCGGTGTTGCCCTTTTCCGATAGATTGGTGAACCATTTCTCTTCCGGAATTTCAAACCCGATCCGGGCCATCTCCTCGTAAAATCTGGGGCGGAAATAGGCCGAAGAGTAGTGGGGCAGAAACCAGTCGATGGCCTCCGGTTTCAGACCGCGCTTGTCGATCACCCGTTTGAGCATCCGTCCCATGGAGGCCACGATCTCCCGGTCGAGGAGCTTGATATCCTGCCGAATCGACATCAGCCAGGGCCGGGCCTCCGCCGGGATTTTTTCCCGGTTCCGCCAGCCGGTGATCGTTCCGTCCGGTCCCTTGACGCCGCCGGCGTACATGCAGGTCTCCAGTTGACCGGCCAGGGAGATGTGGTCGATCCAGTCGATGCGCAGGGCGATCCCACCTGAATTTGGATCGGGGGAGAGGTAGACGGCCCCGGCCCCGTCCGAGAGCATCCACCGCAGAAAATCGGCGTCAAAGGCGTGGATCGGCCGTTTTTTCAGCGCCTCGATTCCGGCGGTGTCCATCAGCGGCGCCATGAATTCGGATCGGGTGTGGGAGGAGGCCAGCTCCGAGCCCACGGCCACCGCATTGCGGCTGGACCCGGTGGCCACATTCATGTATCCGTGCTTGAGGGCGGTCATCCCGGAGATGCAGATGCCGGCGGCGGTCATGACGTCGCACTCGGGAATGGCCAGCTCACCCAGGACCATGAGCCCGTGGCCGGGCAGCAGCAGGTCGGGGGTGGCGGTGCCGCAGCAGAGGCATTCTATATCCGCGGGCTGAAAATCCTCCACCGGATGAAGCCGCCGAACCGCCTCGGCCGCCAGTTCGGCGTTGGAATGGGTCAGGGCGCCGGTATCCGGGTCTACGGCATAGTACCGGGTTCGGATCTGATTGTTCTTGAGAACGATTCGCCGGGTCTTGGCCCCGACATTGGGGAGTTCCCCCAGCACCCGATCGATGTCCTCGTTGGAGACCGGTCCGTTGGGGAGGAAAGCCGATACATCATTGATGTACACCGCCGTCATTTCGTATTTTCTCTCAATTCTTTTCGTGCGCGGCCCGGGACAGGCACTGCTTCAGTAAACGGGAATAGGTCTGGTAAAAAACCTTCTCGGGCAGCCGGGTGGGGACGACCGCATTGAGAAATGTGTAATAGTCGAGATCCTGAACGGTGATTCGGTCTTTCATCTGCCGATGAAGCGGGGTGCCGGGCACCGGCGTCAGAATCGAGGGAATGGGCAGGTCGATGGGCTGTGCTTCCACGAACGCATGCAGCCGATCGAAATCCGCCTCGGTGTAATCGGGGGAGACGATAAAATCTCCGATGATGCGAATGCCCAGCTCCTTTAAAATTTCCATGGCCTGAACGTTCACCGCCACATCATTTTTTTTGTTGTAGGTCCGCAGCCGCTCGTCGGTGACCTCCTCGAATCCGATCACCGCCGTGGCCAGGCCGGCTTCCTTCCAGAGCCGGAACAGGTCGGGCCGCCGGACCACCGTGTCCGAGCGGACATCGGCCACCAGCGGCTTTTGCATCCCGGCCTCGAGAATCCGTCGGGCCAGGGTTTCGGCCACCGCCGGGTCCCCGAAGGTGTTGGCGTCCACCAGCCGGATCAGGGGGATGTCGGCCAGCGTCTCCATATCCCGAATCACCGCATCGATGGAGTGGGTCAGATACCGGCCCCCGGTCATATCCGGGACCGAGCAGAAAAAGCAGCGGTGGGTGCATCCGAAGGCCGAGGCCACGAACCCGATCTTTCCGCCGACCCCGCTCATGACGTAATGATCCCGGTGATGGGCCACCAGGTCATAGCGCGGGGGCATGCCATCCACCAGATCGGCGGGAGCGTAATGGCGGGGGGTGTAAGTGAGCGCGCTTCCCGGCCGGGTTTTGGCGATGCCCGGGATACCCTCCGCTGTTTTTTCCGCCCTCAATCGATCCGCCAGTTCCCGAAAACTTTTTTTGGCGATCCCCAGAACCACATAGTCGATGCGCGCCCGGTTGAAAAATTCGGGATCACAGGTGGCATGATGCCCCCCGACCGCCACCGCGGCCTCGGAGAGGGATTTGACCGATTCGGCGATTTTCAGAACCGCGTTGGCCTCGCAGGTCACGCCGGTGATGCCGACGATGTCCGGCTTCAGGTCTTCGAGGTCGGCTTCCAGACGATCGGGGGTAACCTTGAGATCGGTGATTCGCACCTCGTCATCCACTAGGTTTCCGGCAAGGGTCTCCAGGGCCAGGGGTTCCCCCCGAAAAATCATCTTAATGGTTTCGATGCCGTACTGCTCTTCGGGAATGGACTTGCCGCTGTTGGGCGGATTGACTAACAGGATTTTCATACCGCTCCGATAATTTCACTTAGATATTCGAACCGCTTACTATATCGGTTCCGAATGGAATTGCAACCGGGAAATCGACAAAAATGAGCTTCTTGGCCTTTTCGAAAGCCAATGGTTACTGAACTCTCACTCCAATTTACTGTGAGTCATCGAGAAGCCCGCAGGAAGCCGGAAAATGAATAATCCGTTCGAAATATTGACGCCCCCCTTCACCAGGGTCAGGGTTTGCAAATGCCGAACTGCTCGATTTTGCGCCGCAGGGTGTTTTTGTGGATTTGCAACTCCCGGGCCGTGGCCATTCGGCGCCAGTCGTTTCGGACAAGGGCGTCGAGGATAACCTGTTTTTCGTGTTCCCTGAGACTGCGGCCGCCGGAAGTCACCGACTCCTTATCATCCGGCAGTATGTGCTCGGGCAGGTGCGACAGCCCGATCCTTTTTTCGCGGCACAGCACAAAGGCGTGCTCGATGGCATTTTCCAGTTCGCGCACGTTCCCCGGCCAGTTGTACAACGCCATGACGGCCATGGCGTCATCGGTAACCCCGACAATGTGTTTGCCGGTCATGGTTTTATATTTTTCAACAAAGTGGTCCACCAGTAACGGCACATCTTCTTTGCGATCGGCCAGCTGCGGCAATGTGAGACGGACGACATTGATCCGAAAATACAAATCTTCACGAAACTGCTTGCGGTCGACCATTTTTTTTAAATCACGGTGGGTAGCCGCAATAATCCTGGCCTTCATCTGCAGGCTTTCCGTGCCGCCCAGGGGCGAATAGGTGCGTTGCTCAAGCACGCGCAGCAGACGCACCTGCATGGCCGGAGACACGTCGCCGATTTCGTCCAGAAAAATGGTGCCCCGACGGGCCTGTGTGAATCTTCCCGGTTTATCCCGCTTGGCATCGGTAAAGGCTCCCGCCTTGTAGCCAAACAGTTCGGACTCGATCAGGGTGTCGGGCAGGGCTCCGCAGTTGACCGCCACAAAGGGTTCCTTCTTGCGAGGCCCCTGATTGTGAATCGCCCTTGCAAACAGTTCTTTACCGCTGCCGCTCGGGCCTTCGACCAATACTGTGCTGTGGCTTTCGGCAATCCGGGGCAGGATGCTGAACAGCTGCAGTATTTTGTGATTTTTGCTGACGATGTTCTCGAAGATGTGTTCTTTTTTGACCTCCCGCCTCAGATTGTCGATCTCGGAAACATCCCGGAAAATCTCCATCCCGCCGATGACATGGCCTGTGTCATCGCGCAGGACACTGGTGTTCACCGTGATCGGGGTTCGTTTGCTGTTGGCCCTGACAATCGAGACCGGAACGTTTTCGCAGGGCTTGCCGGTGTTCATCGTCATCTTGAGGCAGCAGTTGGTTTCACAGATTTCGGCCCGCATCACCTCAAAGCATTTGCGACCGATGGCTTCAGTGCGGTCCACGCCGGTAATGGTTTCGGCCGCACGGTTAAAGGAGGTGATGACATGTTCCAGGTTGATGGTCAGAACACCGTCGTTAATGCTTTCCAATATCGCTCGATAGGCGGTACGGATCGGAAGTTCGGGTGGCTTCAAAACGGTTATCCTCCTCCAAGGGAGTGGTTCAGGTGCAAATTGCATCCTTTCCAGTCCGATGAGGATGCATATTAAACCCTATATACTGATGCCACCCTCAGTCAAGAACTTTATGATTACAAATTATCAAGTTATCTAAAATAGATATAATATTTATAAAATACAGCCACGCTCTGGTATGAATTTTGCTAATATACTGAACAGCGTTTATCCTGTGTTTTATCCTTTTCAACAACTGTTTCAGCGAAAGGAGGTCCCTTTTGATTAAACCCTACCGGCAGTTTTCCAATCGTTCCTGGGTATTGGTCGGCATGATCGTCTGCACCGCGGCCGTTTTGATGCTGCTGCACAGTCCATGGGTCGCCGCCGATGAAAAAAAGAAGGGCGAATACAAAAAAGCCTTTTCGATTTACCAGAAAAAATGCATAAACTGCCACGATTCGGTGGCCGACCCGGAAAAACCGGGTCGGACCCGGGATGATTGGTTTCTGGTGGTCAATGTCATGCACGGATACGGTTTCGAGCTCACCGATCAGGAAGCCCGGGCAATCACCGATCTGCTCTATGACTTGAGAGCCGGGCTCGAAAAAGACCCGGGCTAGGATGCAAAATGAACCCACCTGTCTAACCCACGAACCCAAAAGGAGAAAGAAATGAAACGCCGAGAGTTTTTGAAATCCATGGCCGCTTCCGGCCTGACGGCTTCCATGGCCGGTTCTGCCAATTTCATGTTGCCCCGAAAAGCACACGCCGGCAAACGGGTAGACATCGGAGAAGTCAAAAGCGTGAAAATCGATGTCCTGACCGAAACGAGCTGGTTCAACAACGACACCCTGAAAAAAAACATCATGGACCATGGCGGATCGATGACCAACCAGTACACCATCCCCTGGGAATGGGACAACGCCGGGGGGTATGCCGCCTTGATTACAGTGACCGACCTCGAGGGCAACGAGCGCAAGATTCTGATGGATTCCGGCTGGCACAACGGCTGGATGGATTACATCTTCGAAGAGAAAAACGACATCGCCGGCATGCTCAAGAAGAATGAAATCGAACTTTTTTTGCTCTCCCATTGGCATCTTGATCATTTGTGGGGCATCGAGTCGGCCCTCAAACACAACCAGAACATCAAGATGTACGCACCCAAGACCTATTACCCGGAAGATATTGCCCTGCTGAAGGAAAAAGCCCATCACAAGGTCAAGGACAAGGACACCGGCGAGATGGTTCACATCTGCAAAAACGACTACCCCCACAAAGGCGAGCTGGTGTTTTGCGATTCGGATGGCGAAAACGGAGAAGGGATTTACCGCCTGATGCCCGGGGTTGCCGTCCGGATGTTCGACGTGCCGATCCTGCTCAGGGTTCGCGGCGAAAATGTGCTCTATTTCAATGTCAAGGACAAGGGCATTGTCACTGTGACCGGCTGCTGCCATCCCGGCATTCTGTCTCTGTTCGCCTATGCCCGCAACAATTTTGCAGGGTACCAGCCTTACGGGTGTTACGGCGGGCTTCATATCAGCCTGTTCGAGACCTGGGAACCCAAATTTGACGATATCATCAAGGGAGTCAAATCCTTCAAGATCCAGAAACTGGGCTGCAACCACTGCACCGGCTGGATCTGGGCCGAAAAGGCCGCCGCAGGCGGTGTGCCGATTGTCAAAGGCACCGATAAGTACAAGGAATACAAAAGAACGTCAACCGTTGCCAAGGACACCAATGTTTTCCTGACCAATGGGGACACCGTTGTATTCTAATCAAAATGGTGTTGGGAACATGGTCCGAGCAGCGGGGCGGTCGCACAACAATGCCGCTGCCCGGACCTGACCGACATGGCAAGGGGCCGGTGCGGCAGCATCGGATGTCGGGCAATCCAAATCAGAAGGAGCCGAAATGGAACACGCCAAAAAGGAGGAAAGCGGGTTTAACTATCTATATGGATTGGTCAATTTTGTCGCGGTGTGTGCGATCGTCTGGTTGCTGTGGTATATCTTCATGAACCCCAACGGGGTATTGAAGCTGTACACGCCGATGTACGGATTCGCATTGCTGGTGGTCCTGCTCGCATCTATTGTGATGATAAGCAACGTTGGTGAATATTATCCATTTTCAGCGCCTGCCGAAGATCCCAACCGCCTGCAAAAAGGGATCGTGCTCACCTTTGTGGCCATATTGCTGATGCTGTTTATCCATTATGTGGTTTTTTGGAATTTTCTGGGCCAATTCGGGATTGCCTATTTCAGCCCGGATTCCATCGTGTCCGCGGGCGGCACGGGGGCTGAACCCTACAATGCCAGAGAAAACGCTTCCACGGCGATTATCTATTTTTTCACCGCCTTTCTGTGGGTGGCCCTGTTCTGGAATCCGGGGTTTGAGCGCTGGCCCTGGCAAAATGTGGACCGCGGCACTCTGGCCTTTTCAAGGCTGTTTGCCATCTGTTTCTTTGTGATCATCATCTACAGCATCCTTTTTCACCCGCACGTCTGCTACTTGTTTTACCCGGCTCAGGACAAAGCCGGCGTGGCGCCCTGGTGGGAGGAATTTGCCCAGACCGGCAGTGCCTTTTTCGGTCTGGGGCTGGCCCTGTGCAGCCTTTTCTGGATTGTGGCCTCCGGCGTGCTGTGGGAGGGCTATCCATGGAAGCGCATCAACCAGAACGGTTCCTTCGTGCGGGGCATTATCACCTTTGCCGCCACCCTGGCAATGGGAGCCGTCATGCTCTGGATCCTTTTGCAGATATTCATCCTGATCTGGAATGAGCCCTTCATGGGCGGTCAATACACCGATGGTCCAGATTTTCGATTGATCCATGCCGGTGAGATTGCCGGGTTCTTTATCCTGTCGGCCTTTATCCTGGAAACCTATTTTAACAATTTTCCCAATATGGCCGGTATTTGGCCGAGGGCCGGGATTCGAACCCTGTTTGCTATGGCCGGTGGGATGCTGTTATACTGGTTTTATTTTTCACCGCTGGCGACCTTTTTTCTATCCAAGGTACCTGGTTTTGCCCAGCCCGGCGACACACCACTGGTTTTCACCCTGCTGTTTCTTTGCGTGGTGCTGATCCAGAGGGATTTTTTCGCCGGCTGGCCGTTAAAACGGCGGGAATAAACCGATGGTGGATCAAAACAGACGGTATTTTTTCAAACGCGGGCTCTTCAAACAGGTCGTCGGTATTGTGGCCCGTTTCCAGGAAGGCATGACAGAGGCGGATCGCAAGGACAGTTTCGATCGATTCTTTGAATCGGATGAATCCTGTTACGCTCTGACCCTTGCCTACCCGGACGATTTGCTGCTCGAAACAGCAAAATTGCACGGCATTGCAACCGAGGGGCGGGACAAAAAAGACATCATCAAAGAATTATTCATAGAGCAGGGCGGCGATGTATATCGATTTTGACAGCTTCTTCCGCAGCCGGATTGAAGGGTTGCTGATCCGGGCCTCCTGGGTGGGGGCACTACGTTCGATGCTCGGGTTGGAAAAGGTCAGCCAGATCTGGAATGGCAATGCCGGGTGGTATTTTTGGCTCCGGACGGCGCCAGGCCCTTACGCGCTGGTTTTTTCCGAGGGGCAAACGATCGAGATACATGGCCGTCGCCTTTTCGAGGGACAGTTTCTAATCAAATGCTTCCCATATCCGGAATATCCCGGACTTTCAGGGTTTTCCGCCGAAGAACGCCGGTTGATCGGCAGCGATAGCTTTGATGATACGCATACCCCCTGCTTTGAAGCCGAGACCGGCCTGCCCGAGTGGCTTTTTACCGTTGGCAGCTTTGCGCTGATTTGCGATCAGGAGGATACACTCAACCTGCTTACCTATCAAAGCCTTGATGCCCTGAGAATACGCGAGCTTGATCATAGCGGTTCTGGAGCCGGTCCGGATCGACCTTCGGAAGCCGCCCGATGGTTGCGCAATATTGCCGGATGGGACATTGGATACCCGTTATTCGATTGTCTGGTGGGGCTCAACTGCCATGCTGCCGGCCAGCCGCCGGCATTTATCGGCCTCAGCCAATCGGAAGGGTTCGATTACCGTATAACCGGCACGACAGGAGTAGAGTTATGCAACAGCTCGAAAACCACCCAGACGGCATTGACCTTCAGTTTCAATTCATCCGATATAGGTACCGAATGGATCAAAACCGTCTGGCAAAACCGGCTGGAGGCCGGCGAAAGTATCCTTGCCGCCCGCCGCCTAACGGATTCAACAGAGGATGCGGGTCAAATGGATCTGCCGGAGAACATCAAATTGAATCCGCTCTGGTGGAAAATCGCCGAATCGGATTTCCGTTCGGAATTGACCTCTACCTGCGGATGCGGCCGGTCCCATTGTCATCACACAGAACACATAAAGGACTGATGAGCAATGAGGAGCCATGGAAAGAGTCGGCATTCCAATATTTGAATCCCGGGTGTCCCCGGTTCTAGACTCGTGCAAGCGCTTGCTGGTGGTCGACATCGAAGGCGGCCGGGAAGTCAATCGGGTGGAAATTTCTCTTGAAAAGATCAACATCAATGAACGCATCGAGATTTTCGCACGCTGGGGGATCCGCAAAATCATCTGCGCCGGGATCAGCGATGTTATGTGCCGTTACCTGGCCGCTAAAAAGATCACCCTGATCAGCGGGATTGCAGGCAAACTTGAAGAAATCCTGAATGCTTATGTCTGCAACAACCTCGATGATCCCTGCTATATCATGCCCGGTAAGAGCCGTGCCAAAGCGCCCCTCAAAAAAAGCAAGCAAAATGCATAGGTTTTTCGTGAACGGTCATTCGGCCCCGGGCCTTTCCTTCAGATCGAACACGCCGCAAAGCCGGGCCTTGGCAGCGACAGAATCAAAAAAATGGGTCAGTAAATACGAAATCAGGAGGTTTTATATGCTTGAAATACATAAAAGCATCGTAGTTGATGAGAATCAGAAGCCGATAGCTGTGCAGGTACCGATCGAGGAATTCGAGCGTATGGAGGAGGTTATTGAGAACTACGGCCTGGCAAAACTGATGGATGAGGTCGCCGATGATGAACAGCTTTCTGCACAGGAGGCTAAACATTTCTATGGGTCTTTGAAAAAAGATGTGGAAAGTTGAATACAAAAAGCGCTTTTTAAAGGAACTTTCCAAACTCCCTGAGGGCGTCCAGGCTCAGGCGGAGAATGTCGTATTTGAATCGCTCATATGTGAGAATCCTTTTGATCTCGGATGTCTTGAGCAAATGAGAGGGTTTCCTGGTAAATACAAAATCCGAATTGGACACTATAGGATCGGCGTGACGATAGACAAACAGAAGAAAGAAATAGTCTGCAACCGAATTGCCCACCGGAAGGACATTTACCGTCTTTTCCCATAGATGAGTCACAGATCGGGATAGGGGGAAGCCTCGCGGCTCCCCCTTCCCACACCACCGGACTTACGGGTTCGTATCTGGCGGCTCGGCTGGTCAGGGCAAATCGGAATGACCCGCCGGGTCTTCCAGAACGAAACACCGCCGACATTTCAACGGCTGTTGCAATATATCGGCAAGGATACGCTCTTTTACAACCGCAACCATTTACCTTTGCCATTCGGAAAGGGGACCGTCCGTGCCTTCATCGGGGTGAGGCCTCTTCTCCCGTTGCGGAAGGCTCTTTATACATTTATAAGTTAAAAATTTAATAGGAGATGTGTTGAATGAAAAAAATTTATCTTGTTATTGGTGTTATTATTACAGTATTTGTGGTTCAAAGTTGTGCATCAGTTGCACCGACACAATTTTACCGTCCGCAGAATCATAGCGGCGAAGCTTATAGAATATCGGATAAGCTGGAACCAATGTCAGGGTGGGCGGGAAAAGTGACCATAACGATCAATGATCAACCTGTCAATGATCAACCTGTAATAACAGAGAGCCTGCCGGTCTTTTCAAACAGCACAGAAGCAAAGGGCAGTTTTCAAGGGAAAACAGTAACCGCTTTTATAACAGAGGTTACATCATTTCTTTCATCGTATATCCGTGCGGATGTACACATAGAAAACGAAAGAGCTGCAACCCTGGCGTTTTAGTTTAATAGCTCATAATTTATAGGTCTTAACACATAAACTGTTACTGCCGAGGGGCTGTTAAATATCCTAATGCAATGTATTCTCAATACCTAATCTGGCATATTGCTATTGATTAATCTCGGATAAGTGTACAATTGTTCAAAAAAATTTTATGGGATCAAAGTTTGATTTTGATCCGGAGAAGCCTCGCGGCTCCCCCTCCCTATCCATCGCTCGGATGTATCCGTAATCGGCGGCTCGGCTGGTCAAGGCAAATCGGAATGACCCGCCGGGCCTTCCAGAACGAAACACCACCAAAATTTCAACGGCTGTTGCAATATGTCGGCAAGAATACGCTCTTTCACAACCGCAACCATTTACCTTTGCCATCGGAAAGGGAACTGTTCGGGCCTTCATCGGGGTGAGGCTTCTTCTCCCGTTTTGGAAGGTTCGGCTCGTTTCCTCCGATTACCATTTCCTCCACTGACTTCCGCGCGACGGTCTGACGGGACTGCTCGCTTTCCGGCTCCAGGTCGATGTTATTGGGATATCTTGATTGGGAAAAATAACGGTTATAAGACTGATAACCATGCCTACCAGCGGACGCAACTAGGCCGATCCGCTGGTTGAATTATTCGGTGAAAAATACAATGCCAAGAAAAATGAAGAAAAAAGTATTTGGATGGAAAGATGTCGAAATTCATTTGGCTGAATTCGAAAAGAAGCAATTGTTGGGTTTGTTACATGATCTCTATAAATTGTCCTCTGATAACAAAAACTTCTTTCACACTCGTTTTGCCATAGGCGATGATCCGTTATCGACCTATAAAAAAACGATTCAAAATGCTTTAAATCCCTATTTGGAAGACGGTGAGTCGTTGGACATTGAAAAAGCATATGAAGCAATAAACCAATATGTCAGAGCAGTAGATAATTCAAAGGGCGAGGCGGAATTGAGAATCTTTTATGTTGAATGTGGAAACAATTTTACATTGAGTTATGGCTACAGCGATGGAGAATTATTCGACTCATTGTTGGAAATGTACGAAGATGCCATTGAGACTGTTTTAGGTTTTCCAGAAAAAGAACAAAAGGATTTCAAATTACGCCTTGAGAAAGTTATGAAATCCGCGTCAGGAATCGGCTGGGGATACCACGATGAACTTTGTGATTTGTTCCACAAGTCCTTTCCCAATAATGATTCATCACCGAGCAAATGATTGCACCGGACCGCAATTTGTATCCGGCTCCTGGAAGTCCGGTGCCGGGTATGAAGTTTGTTTGGGCATAAAATCCATCTGATCGACGGTGCGCGAATATCCATTTTTCAAAACAAAAAATGGATGCGCCGCTGGCTTCACTCTGGAAAGCTCTACGCAATGGTTTTCGATGCCGCCATGAGCCCCGAGGAGAGAGCAAGTTATCAAGTTATTATGAGGAGCCTTATTCCTTGAAAGCCGTGGCGGACCGAATTATAAATATGCTTTACGCAGAGGCGATTGTGCTGATATTTCCGATTTGGTGATTTGGCTTCCGGGCCATTCTCAAAGGGTGGAACAGGAGTTTGCGCACCGAAATGTAGGTTCCGGATGGTTTCCGTATATAAAAGCGAGAAGTTGACATCGGCGCAAGTTGATAAAATTTGCTCCCGTGTGAAGCGGGTTTTGGTTCGCCCCGAAAAATCATCTTAATGGTTTCGATGCCGTACTGCTCTTCGGGAATGGACTTGCCGCTGTTGGGCGGATTGACCAGAAGGATTTACATAATGCTCCGACGATGGGTCATCTTTACATTCGAACCGTGAACTATACCGGTTCCGCCTGGAAATGCAATCGGGAAATCGGCTTCTTGGCTTTTCAGAAGTCAATGGTTATTTTGCTTTATCGGATTTTTGAATATGGCTTTTGGATTGCATTAAAATTATTGGTGCGGTAAAATTATAAACATATAGGAAAGGTC
>CAZNLT010000134.1:0-17044 GCA_964573705.1 uncultured Desulfobacterales bacterium | reverse complement strand
TTTTCCGAAGCGGATTCGGAGGAATGGACCGTTATATTGGAGGAACCCCAGGTATTCAAAATTATTGGAAGCGTGACCGGCGAATTGGCTCAGCGATATGACATTGCTCAGGGGGGATCCTATACGATTCCAGGGGTTCTGCGCTTTACCGTTACGCTTGGGACGGTGCCGTTTGAAATCGGCGATTTTTTCACCTTCCGAACGATTCGGGATGAAGGTACCAACATTCAAGATCTTCTTGTGGATGAGAAGAATAACAACCTGTATGCGATTACTATCTTTAACGAATTTGATCATGCCACAGGAAACGTATTTGTTCATAGACTGAACAGCAACGGCACTTTCGGAACCGGCAGTTGGAATCCGGCGAACCAGAATCTCCCCGAATTCAACCCACCGAGCGATACGACGTTGTTCGCTCAGCACGTGATGGCCGCGATTCCGGACGATTCCGGTGATCCCGCCAGCCCGAAAGCACTGCTTATCGGCGGTGAGGGGATTACCCTTTATAAGGCTTCATCCGGGTTGCAGAATGGGAATCCGCTTTGGCAGACCAGCCAAAACGGACTTTCAAACTTGATCATGACTCGCACAGTTGAACCATGATGTAATAACGGGAACGGGTAATCCCAAAATGCAGTGGTGTATTAAATAGCGGGAAAATCAGCTAAAGAGCTACTTTGCCAGATGACAGGGGGGATGATGATGCTAATCATTATTCCCCTATTTATTGAAGTGAGCATTCAAAATTCGGTTCAGGCAGTTTGGCTGTCACTATGCATAGCAAGCTTTTATCGGAGTTTCCCGCCAATCACCACATACCGTACATCCCCGCCAGCCACCGCATACACCACCTGCGATTCCGGATGATACATCGGCACCAGGTGAGGCTTGGCGGTATCTATTATAATAATGTCTGCCTGTTTACCGACCTCCAGTGATCCGATCCGGTGATCCATTCCCAGGCACCTGGCGCCTTCGATGGTCGCCATTCGAATCACGGTCCGGGCATCCATGACCGTGGGATCGAGGGTGTTGACCTTGTGGAGCTTGGCCGCCGTATCCATTTCTCGAAAGAGATCGAGATTGTTGTTGCTGGCGCACCCGTCCGTGCCCAACCCGACGGTAATGCCCGCTTTTAGAAATTCGGGCACGGCGGCGATTCCCGAGGCGAGTTTCATATTGCTCTCCGGATTGTGGGATACCTTGGATTTCCGTTCGGCGATGATCTCTCGGTCCGCTTCATCGGTCCACACCGCATGGACCAGCAGGGTCCGTTCATCCAGGATTCCCAAACGGTCGAGATACTGGACCGGACTCAACCCCTTCTCAGCCAACATCTGATCATATTCGGATCGGGTCTCCGCCGCATGAATTTGAAACAACAACCCTCTGTCAGCGGCGATCGCTTTGGCTTTTTGCAGGGTTTCCGCAGAACAGGTATACGGCGAATGGCAGAAAACCGAAGGGGTGATGCGATCGCTTCGACCGAGCCACGCTTCAATGAACTCCGAGGCGGTCTGAATATTGTTTGCCGGATCGGGCGCCCCGGGCGCCGGAAAGTCGATCACCCCCTGACCCAGGACCGCGCGAATGCCGGTTTCCATCACCGCTTCGGCGACTTCCTTCTCTAAAAAATACCCGTCACAACAAGTCGTGGTTCCCGACGACAGCATTTCCGCGCAGCTCAGCAACGCGCCCTCTCGAACCGATTCCGGATTGATGCGGGTCGCTTCCGCAGGAAAGATATGCTCATTCAGCCATTCCTGAAGCGGCAGGTCATCGGCCAGACCCCGAAACAGGGCCATGGGCAAGTGGGTATGGGTGTTGACCAGGCCCGGCATGATGATGCCGCCGTCGGCGTCTATGATTTCCGTTGCCGGCGGCAGGGAAGTTTCGGAATCGCCGGTACGAATCGATCCGATCACCCCGTTCCGAATACAGAGGATCCCGTTGGAAAGGATATCGAAATCCGGATTGACCGTAAGGACAGTCCCGTTGTGTATAATCAGATCGTATTGCATGCATTCCTCCAGGCCGTAATTCGTTTTCCCGCGAATGGATTTCGCATCATAAAACACCGGCGGCGGGAAAGTAAAGAGGCGGAAGGCGGTGCAGTTTTTGCGGATCAGCCCATGCAGATCCGAAGCAGAGCCCATGCAGATCCGAAGCAGAGCCCATGCAGATCCGAAACAGAGCCCATGCAGATCCGAAACAGAGGTGCAAGGACAAACCGGCGTTCAGAAATTGGTTTGCGGCGAATGCGCCCAAGATACCATGGAAAAAGAAGACCCGGCTATGTGCAATTCAGCCCGGATCAACAGACCCGATCAGCGAAAGTGTCCTGAAAATGACAAACCGGGTCTCACCGCAACCCTCGGTGAAACCCGGTTTGTCATGTCATTCGCAAAAGCCGTTGAGGATGAAAAAAACGGGTGTGTCGTCCTACCAGGAGTGTTTTTCCTTCCACTGTCCACATTCCTCCAGATCCCCACCGCATACCCGGTGGTGGCAGGCTGGACAAAAGAAATAGTTTGGATACGCATCCTTGCCGCACGACCGGCAGGCACGAACCGCTGCTTTGCGAAGCGGTTTTGCCGGAAGGTGGTCGCAGGCGTCCGGTCCTGCAATTCTGCGAACCTTTTCCCGGGCTTTTCTTCTTTGGATCTTGGCCTCCTGGCATTCCGGACGATCACAATATTTTTTAGAGGCTTTATGGGCAGGCGGGGCAAATTCGCTTCCACACGCCGCACACCGTTTTGGTTTCATTTTAGACCATTTCCAATTTTCCCTTACCCGAGTCCTCCGGAATTCTATGCCGCGGGGGTTTGGATGAGATTCACACTGTTTTCTTTGATTTCCATGGCCCAGGTATATTTGTCATACCACCCCTCGAAGAGAATGAGTTCGGGGTGATCGTCCAGGGAGGTATGGTTTTTCACCGAAACACCTTTGGCCAAGGCGCTGGTGTCATCGTAAATTCGAACGAGAAAGGCGGATTTGGACCCCTCTTTCGGCACGGATACCGATTTGAGCGTCCAGACCCAGTCGGGATCATGTTTAAGGTCTACGACCAGGTAGCGGCCGATTCCGCTCGGCAATTCCTTGGGTCGGGGGAGTTTCGGGGCTTTCTCGCCGCCGCTGTTGTTTTGCCAGAATTTCCAGCCCATTGCATATCTCCTTTAAAGGCGGTTGAATACTGGCAGTTGTTTAGCAAAAAAAATGCCGAATGCTAAATGTCTGGAAATATGGCATTCTAATAGGTTCTGAATAGAAAAAACGGAAATCCTAGTTCCGGAATTTCGGTCAGTACCCCTCAAAAACCGGAACCGGAAGTTCTGGTTATCACATATTTTAGGTTCTCAATCCATCCCGTCCAACAAGGTCTCAGCCTCATAGACCTTGTTTAAAATCCTTTCGACACCGGATTCCTCAGCCCTCAGCCCTGGTTTTCCTTGCCCCTGGGCACTTGCACCTTGAACCTGAATCGCATTGTTTGAATCAGGATGGCCGGGATGTTTGAAGGATATCCAGGATGGCGTCCTACCATCTTGGCCATCCGTTTAAATCCTGGCCATCCGGATTCAAAAACGCCGAACCCCTCCCTGGAATCAAACGATCGAATTCTTGAACGAGATTCATTCGATCAGGCAAAGCAACAAAACCTTTTTTCATCAGGGCGGAATGGGACGATGAATCCCGGGTATGGGTTGCAACCAGCGATGATGTTCCCGGCCTTGTCACGGAAGGCGAAACATTGGAACAAATCATCCAGAAGTTGAAAATCATGATCCCTGAACTTCTTGAGGCCAACGGCGTAGCCGTAAGTCAGGAAGTGCCGTTTGAATTGCTTTCCAGACGGTTTGAGATTGCACGGCAGGCGGCTGGTTGATGGCAGATTACTCTAAAGATCTAAAGAAGCTTTTACGTACAGCAGGCTGTTCGCCAATAGCCGATCAACTCGGTCTTCTCCTTTGCCCTTGGACCTCGGCGCCTGAACTCTCCAGAATGGACCTGCCGGTGGCAAGCAGCTTGATTTGAATCAGGATGGCCGGGATGTTTGGAGGATGGCACCCACCATCTTGGCTATCCCTTTTAATCCTGGCGTCCGGATTCAAAAAACGTCGAAACCCTCCCGAAATCAAACGACCGAATTCTCGAAGGGATTCATTCGATCAGGAAAAGCCCTGAATTCGGTAAATATCTTAATAGTGTACCTTAATTATTCTTTGGTAAACCGAAATGGATTAAGTCTTTTTTTTGAGAGCCAATTGCCATTTTGTTCCTCCCTTCCATATTCTGCCATTTTTAGCAAATTTTTAAACTTATGTAAAAAGGGAAAAATCAAACTTGCCCTTGACGGAATAAGCTTTAAAAACTATAGGTGAGATTGTAAGCCGTAATCGTATGTTTCAATGTGCATAAGATGGCCTACAAAAGTATTGAGATTGAACCTAATAAAGCGAATGCAGAGCCAATATGTTTACCAATATTTTGAATTTTATTCGATTGAAGCACTATCGTCATGGTAGATGGCTCAAAATTACCAGCGCTTTCCAGTTAATTCTCACTATTGCTCTGATTGTTCTTCCTTTTTATGTTGATAATCTCCTAAGGATTATAGCTTCTTTTAAAAATTTTAGCATTTTAGATTACCCCGAGGAGTTAAGCGAAACATCCTATTTGACAACAGCATTTTTTTCGTGGATAATAGCTGTCTTATCGGGAATAAACTTGATAAAAGAATATCTGCTTTCAAGAACACAAATTGTTGGGCTTGATTATAAGCGGGAAATTATCAAGCAACTTCTAACGCTACTGATGGATAATTATGGATGGAAAGGAAGTTGCAGAGCCACATTATTTGTGCCCAACCCAAATAGCGAGAAAATAATAATCTATGAAAGAATTAGTGCTGGAATAGGCCCAGGAGGTTTTACCGATAAATGTTTTTTCAGGATGAATCAGGGAATACCTGGAAAAGCATGGGCTAACTCGTGGGCGGGTGATGATGGAAATGAATATTCTGGACTTATAAAATCAATAGAAATAGGTATTGTACCCAAGAGAATATTAAGTGGTAAAGAAAAAGATATAAGGTCTTTTTTTAGAGAGAAGTTTGGAATAATTGATGATGATATATATAGTTCTCTGGGCGAAAAGAAAAGGAAAATCGCTTCATATATGGCAGTCGGTATTTTAGGACGATACAATTCCTTGGTTGGAGTGCTTACGATAGATTCGGAAGACCCTGAAGTATTCACTGATTTTGAACAATTAAAGAATAATGGGACCGGGACATTTAAGCAAGAATCAAATCTGAGAATCGAAGGAAATGGAGAAGATGATTGGTGTAGTCTCCCCGCACTTTCTCGTCAAATTTTAGATCTAGATATCCGAAAGCCAGTGCCAGTCACCCAAGATTGGGAAGATACAAAAGGGAAATTTAAGAAGTTTAAAGTCCTTCTGCATGCATCTCAGGCAGAAGAGATATCTATTCAAGCGCCCGGCTTTTTGTTCCCACTCGGATGGGTTTTAAAACAAACAAGAGATATTTTTTTGATGGATAGCGATTGATCTTATTGGAGGAGAATATGGAGAGCTTGTCGGAAGTTGCACGGAAGAATTTTATTCTTGCTAATTTGGGGGCAGATTTCACTACGCCGTTATTTAGACAGTTGTCTGGGCAGTTTCCTTTTGAGGTTAATAAGTATACAATTTATGGCCGTACAGCTAAACAGCGGAATAAGAAATTCAATAAAATTTTGGAAAAGGATAAGGAGAGTTTTGTCTTAATCGTTAGAGATGATAACGCTAATCTAGAAGATGTTTTATTTGTTCCTTCGGTTGAAATTATTGACCAAATGAGAAAAAGAGAACATCTTTAAGCTTGAAAGAAAACTTCAAAACATTTGATCGAGGAATGAGGGCCGGTAGGTTCTCTGAATGCTTTCCCTAAAAAAAGTCATTTAGACAAACTCATGAATTCCGGGATGAGATGAATTGATGAATAAGGGCTATGGCGTATATCCGTATCCCTTATTTTTTTCCTGATTATAACTCAAAAACAAAAGATAGCATACCGCCTCAAAAGTAAAATTCTGCGGTCAATTTGAGGGTAAATCGCCCCAGGGCACAGAAAAAAGGGTTTGGCCGATGAAGGCCAAACCCTTTTTATTCTGGTACGCCCGGAGGGATTCGAACCCCCGGCCTACGGATTCGAAGTCCGGCGCTCTATCCAGCTGAGCTACGGGCGCAGGCTGAAAGGACCGTTGCGTCGATGTATCATCCACAAAGGTCCTGCTTTTATGAAATGGGGTGAGTGATGGGACTTGAACCCACGGCCACCAGGGCCACAACCTGGTGCTCTACCAACTGAGCTACACCCACCATGAAAGAACCCCTTTATTAGCAAACCTTCGGATAAATTTCAAGCGGTTTTTCGTGTCCGCCCCATTTTTTTAAAAACGGGATTCCCCTTTCGTAAACTTGTTATTGACCCCTGGGGGGTGAGCGATTATATTGAAGCGGCGATTCAAAAACTGAATTCATCCTAACAGGTTGCGATTGTGGGACCATTTAACATTTTTATGATTCGGGCGATTCTCGGGGGCGCCATTGCGGTCGTTCTGGCCAGGGTGTTTCATCCTGAATTCGATCTCGTCACGGTGATCCTGTTGGGTGTACTCCTGGTCGGGCTGGCGTATCTGCTGGAGTATTTCCGAAAAAGAAAATCGAACCGATAGCGGAGTCATTCACCATCAGCGAAAATCCATCCAAAAAAATCATACTGGGTACCGCCGGCCATATCGACCACGGAAAAACCACCCTGATCAAAGCCCTCACCGGCATCAATACCGACCGCCTCAAGGAAGAACAACGGCGGGGCATCACGATTGAGCTGGGGTTTGCCTATTACGACCTGCCCAGCGGACAGCATGTGGGGATCGTGGATGTACCCGGCCATGAAAAGTTCGTCAAAAACATGGTCGCCGGGGCCACCGGCATCGACATTGTGGCCATGGTCATCGCCGCCGACGAGGGGGTGATGCTCCAGACCCGGGAGCATATGGACATCTGCATGCTGCTGGGGGTCCGGCACGGGTTTGTGGTATTGACCAAGACCGACCTGGTGGATGAGGAGCTGCTGGAACTGGTCATGGAGGATGTTCGGGATTTCGTGCGGGGGACCTTTCTGGAGGATCAGCCGGTGGTGCCGGTATCCGCCCAGACCGGCGAGGGGATGCCGGTCTTTGTCGAAACCCTGGACCGCATCAGCCGATCGGTGCCGGAACGCGCCTCCACCGGACTTTTTCGTCTGCCGGTGGATCGGGTGTTTACCATCAAAGGGTTCGGCACCGTGATTACCGGTACCCTGATCTCCGGCCAGGTCGAGGTGGGGGAGACGATCATGCTGTATCCCTCCGGATTGACGGCCAAGGTTCGTGGGATCCAGGTCCACAATGAGAGCGTGGGCCAGGTCCAGGCCGGGATGCGCACCGCGGTCAATTTTCAAGGGTTGGAAAAGCGGTCGGTCAACCGGGGGGATGTCTTGTCCGCTCCGGATGCGCTGTTTCCCGGTTACATGCTGGATGTTTCTTTTCAATACCTGAAAAGCAATAAAAAACCGATCAAAAACCGCACCCGGGTGCGGCTCCATACCGGGACCAGTGAAATCCTGGGCAACCTCATTCTGCTCGAACAGGATGAACTCCCTCCGGGGGAGACCACGATGGCTCAGCTTCGCCTGGACACGCCGGTGGGTCTGGTCAAAGATGACCGGTATGTGGTCCGCAGCTATTCTCCGGTGCGTACCATCGGCGGGGGCCATATCCTCAATCCGGTTCCCGGAAAGCACAAGCGGTTTCAGCCGGAGATCGTCGAGGGGCTTAAAAAGCTGATGGAGCTGCCGCCCGAGCCGCTGGTCGCCTGCCATGCGGCCGAATCGGGATACCGGGGGGCGGCTTACGCCCAGCTCAAGGTCATGACCAATCTTCCTGAAAAACATCTTCAGCAGGCCATCCAGGCCCTTTTATCCAGAAAAGAGATCATCCAGATCGACAAGGAAGAGCGCATCTTTATCCATCACCGCGCTTTCGACGACCTGATCCGGCAGGTAACGGAGATTTTGACCGCTTATCACCAGGCACATCCCCTTAAACCGGGCATGTCCAAAGAGGAGCTGAAATCGAAATTGCCGCCGTTTCTGGGGGTCAAGCTGTATAATCTGATTCTCAATCAGATGCTGAAGACCGAAGCGGTGGTTCAGGAAGGCAAAACGATACGCCTGGCATCCCACCGGATCACCCTCGGCACCGACCAGGCCGATGTCAAACAGAAGATTCTGGATGCCTATGCCGACAGCGGATTGACTCCGCCCTATTTTACCGAATTAGGAAAATCCCTCAATTTCGATTCGGGGCGGACCAAGGATGTGCTCATGATTCTGGTGGAAGAAGGCAAGATCGTTAAAGTCAAAGAAGATCTTTATTTCCAGTCGGATGCGCTCGATCGACTGAAGGCCGACACGGTGGCGTTTCTGAAAAAAGAGGGGGAGATGTCCACCCCTCAGTTTAAAACCATTGCAGGGGTATCCCGAAAATACCTGATTCCCCTGATCGAATATTTCGATTCCCAAAACATTACCATTCGCATCGGGGATATTCGCAAGCTGAGAAGTGGGTAAGCCCAAAACCAAACCGCTGGACTATTGGAAAAACGGGGGGTTCAAAAGGGGAGCCTGAATTGAAGGGGCCCCTCAGCCTTCTTCAATAAAGCGGGAAACGATCGCATCCAGTATAAGCATTCCCTTCCGGGTAAGGGCGCATCTTCGGGTATCTGCGCGCCGCCATCCGTTTTCAGCCAGCTCCGTCAGCAGGGGGGCGAACCGTTTTTGAAAGTTACCCTCGAACCGAACGTCAAATTCAGCCATGGAAATTCCTGCGGTCTGGCGCAGACCCAGGTACAAGGCCTCGATCATCTCCTGCTCGGGGGTCAGATGTTCTTGGGAATCTATGGGACTGCGACCTGATTCCAGCGCTTGGATGTAGGCTCGAATATTCTTGACATTCCAGTGCCGTCGAGGGGGAAGATAGGAATGGGCCGAGGGGCCGAGGCCCAGGTAGGGAACATTACGCCAGTACTTGCGGTTGTGCCGGGATTGAAGCCCCGGGGATCGGGCGAAGTTGGAGATTTCATACTGTGCATACCCGTGGGCGGTGAGCTCATTGATGGTGAGATCGTAAAGATCGCCCAACTTTTGCTGCGGCATCGGCCGAATATGTCCGCCTTGCCGCAGCCTCTCCACCGGGGTGCCGGGTTCATAGGATAGCATGTAGCAGGAAAGATGCTCCGGGTTCAGAGTAGCCGCCGTTTTTAAATCGAATCGCCAGGCCTCGGCAGACTGGCCCGGAAGGCCGTACATCAGATCCAGGCCGAGGTTGTCAAACCCGGCCCGACGGGCCGCGTCCACTGTGGCGATCGCTTCCTCGGCCGTGTGGATTCTGCCCAGAAACCGAAGGTTCCGGTTTCGAAAAGACTGAACCCCGATGTTGAGCCGATTCACGCCGGCCCGGCGATAGGCCCTGAAATCCTCCGATTGAACGGCGCCGGGATTGGCTTCCAGGGTGATTTCCGGATTCGGCGATAAGCGATAAAGGCCTCCGACCGTGTCGAGGAGGATTTGAATCCGGTGAGGGCCTAATAGGCTCGGGGTGCCGCCCCCGAAATAGACGGAATCGAACGGGCCGGGCGCCTTTTGGGCGGTGAGGCGCATTTCCCGGCGGAGGGCGTCCATAAATCCGGGGACCCGGTCGAGCCGGGTGCAGGAGTAAAAATCACAGTATGCGCATTTGCGGACGCAAAAAGGGATATGGAGGTAGATCCCCCCGGGTTCGGTCGGTGCATGCGGCATGAGAGGCGAAGAAAGAGGCGTTCGCTTAGGATTCCGGCGGATGATAAAAGCCGCTGATCGCTTCACACAGCCCCGGGATGGTATACGCCTCGGCGGTCACCTGCACCTGAAATCCCAGTTCGGAAGCGGTGTCTGAGGTGATGGGGCCGATGCTGGCGATGTCCACCCCCCACAGCAGGGTGTTCAGGTCCGCATCGGCGGGCAGAAGCGCCTTGAAATTTCGAACGGTGGAAGAGCTGGTAAAGGTCACCATGTCGATCTCCCCGGCTTTCAAGGACGACAACAGGGTATCGGCATTGTCCCGGGCCTGCCGGGTGCGGTAGGCGGTGACTTCGTCTACTATCGCGCCCATTTTTTTGAGTTCCGCCGGCAGAATGGGGCGCGCTTCTTCGGCTCGGGGAATCAGAATTTTTTGGCCCGATACGGCTTCGGCCATAAAGGCCTTCACCACCGATTCGGCCCGATACGTTTCCGGAACGATGTCGCTGGTCAATCCGAAATCCAGCAGACGTCGGGCGGTGACCGGTCCGATGGCGGCGGTGCGCATTCGGTGAAGCGCCCGCACATCCCGGCCTTTCTCAAAAAGCCGGTTGAAAAAGAATTTGACCCCGTTGACGCTGGTGAAGACGATCCAGTCATAATCCGCAAGCCGGTCGACGGTGCGGTCCAGGGGGCCCCAGTCTTCCGGCGGGATCACCTGAATGGTAGGGCATTCCAGGCATTCCGCACCCAGATCGGTCAACCGGTTCACCAGGTCGCTGGCCTGCTCCCGGGCACGGGTGACCACGATCCGCTTTCCCAGCAGGGGCCGATTTTCAAACCATTTCATTTTTTCCCGCAGCCGCACCACCTCCCCCACTACGATGATGGCCGGGGCCTTGAAGCGGGCCTCCCGGGCCCGCTCGGCGATATCCGCCAGGGTGCCGGTGAGGGTGGCCTGCCGCGACGTGGTCCCCCAGCGGACCAGGGCCGCCGGGGTATCCGGGGACCGGCCGTGGGTGGTCAGTTGCCGGCAGATATGGGGAAGGTTTTTAACCCCCATGAAAAAGACCAGGGTGCCGATGCCTTTGGCCAGGGACGGCCAGTCGATGCTCGATTCGGTTTTGGTCGGGTCTTCGTGGCCGGTCACAAAGGCCACCGTGGAGGTGAAATCCCGATGGGTCAACGGAATTCCCGCGCAGGCGGCGGCAGCCACGGCCGAGGTGACGCCGGGCACCACCTCGAAGGGGATGCCGGCCTCAATCAGCACTTCGGCCTCTTCGCCGCCCCGGCCGAAAATGAAGGGGTCGCCGCCTTTGAGACGGGCTACCGTGAATCCGGCCCGGGCTTTTTCCAGGATCAGGTCATTGATGCCGTCCTGGGAGAGGGTGTGATCTCCGCCTTTTTTGCCCACATAGATCTGTTCGGCTTTTTCGGAGGCATATTTCAAAAGCGCGGGGGCGGCCAGGTAGTCGTAGATGAGTACGTCGGCGTTTTGAATACAGGCGCGTCCCTTGACGGTGATCAACCCGGGATCACCGGGACCGGCCCCCACCAGAAATACCTTGCCCGTCGTGTTATTCATAGTTGTCCTTGAGTGTTTCCAATAGTTTGCCCGCGCCGCGGGCCAGAAGCCGTTCGGCCAGTTCGATGCCGATGGATTCGGATTGGTCCGCCGGCCCGGTCAGGGTATCCCGAATCAGTTGAGCGCCGTCCAGGGACGCCACCATCCCGATCAGTGAGAATTGTCCGCCGTCCAGGGTGCCGTGGGCCGCGATGGGGACCTGGCATCCGCCCTCCAGGCGGTGCAAAAAGGCCCGCTCTCCCAGCACTACCGTTCGGGTTCGGGCATGATCCAGGGCCGCCGTCAGTGCCCCGATATCCGGGTCGCTTTCCCGGGATTCGATGCAGAGCGCGCCCTGGCCCACCGCCGGCAGCATTTCAGTCTCATCCAGGTATTGGGTGACCCGGTGAGCCAGATCCATCCGCCGAAGACCGGCGGCCGCCAGAACCACGGCGTCGAGACCTTCGGTTTCCAGTTTCTTGAGCCGCGTATCGAGATTGCCCCTCAGCGGCAGAATTTCCAGGTCGGGGCGAAGGTGTTTCAACTGGGCGGCCCGGCGAAGGCTGCTGGTGCCGATGCGAGCTCCTTGAGGAAGGTCGGTGAGGGAAAGCCCGTTCCTGGAAACCAGAGCGTCTTTGGGGTTTTCCCGGTCCGGAATCGCGCCGATGCAAAGCCCCCGGGGAATCTGCGCCGGCATGTCCTTCATGCTGTGCACCGCGAGATCCACCCGCCGATCCAGGATCGCCTCCTCGATTTCCTTGACGAATAGACCTTTGCCGCCGACCCGGGCCAGGGGCACATCCTGAATTTTGTCCCCCTTGGTCTTGATGATGACCAATTCTACGGCCAACCCGGGGAATTTCTCCATCAGGGTCGATTTCACCCAATTGGATTGCCACAGGGCCAGCTGACTCCCCCGGGTGCCGATTCGGATCTGTTGCGCCATCAGTGGCCGCAGCTTGAACAACTGGTGGCGGCGCACCCGCTGCACGAGGAGGCGCCGGCGGAACGGCTGACGGTTTCTCCGCCGCCCCCTTTGCTGACAAATCCGCAGGCGGACATCATTTTAGCGACATTTCTCCCCTTGCAGGCGGGGCATTCGGGTTCGTCGCTCCCGATAATCAGGCATTCAAAATTCTCATTGCACTGATCGCAATGATATTCATAAATCGGCATGAGCATTCTCCTTTATGCTTTCCCCATGCAACGGACCGGCGCCGACGCATGGTATTGATCCAAACTGTCTATCTTAATCATTTTACCGGGGAAATCAACCATGATCGGACGGGTTGAGGAAGGATTCGGCAGGAACTAGGTTTCCGGGCCGAAGGATAGGGGAAAGAGGATGCGATCGGTCAGTTCACAGAGGATGTGGCCCAGCAGGATATGGGTCTCCTGCACCCGGGCGGTGGTGTCGGAGGGTACGGAAAAGACGAGATCGGCATAATCTTTTAAGCGCCCGCCCCGGCCTGAAAATCCGATCCGGATCATCCCGATGTTTCCGGCCGATTCCATGGCCCGAATCACGTTTTCGGAATTGCCGCTGGTACTGATGCCGAGGGCCACATCCCCGGATCGGCCGAGGGCCTGCACCTGTTTGGAAAAGAGGTCGTCAAAACTGTAATCGTTGCCGATGCTGGTGAGAATCGAGGTATCGGTGGTCAGGGCCACGGCCGCCAAGGGATGGCGCTCGATCCGAAACCGGTTGACGAACTCCGCGGCCATGTGCTGGGCGTCCGCCGCGCTGCCCCCGTTGCCGAACAGCAGAATTTTGTGACCCGAGGCGAGACAGACCGACAGCCGATCGGCCGCATCGAGAATGGTGTCCAGGTTTGCGTGAACGAACCGCTCTTTGACGGAAATACTGTCGGTCAGGATATCGAGAATCTGTTTCTTCATGGTCAGGATGCCCAGTGGGTTTGACGGGAGTAGAGCGGTGGCATCTCTTCCTCGGAATGGCATCCCAGCCGGGCCGCGGCATCGAATTCGGCCATCGCCTCGTCAGGCCGGGTGTGCTTGAGATAGAGTTTGGCCAGACGCTGTCTGTACAGGCCGTTTTCCGGTGCGATTTCCACACTGTGGCGGCAAAAGAGAATGGCGATTTCGGGATTTTCGCCCAGTTTGTCGAACAGCACCCCGAGCATCGAAATGGCCTCGGCGTCGCCGGGGTTGAGTTTAACCGCTTTTTTATAGGCGGCGACCGCTTCCTCGGTCCGGCCCAAGGCGGCCCGGCATTCCCCCAGAAGGCGGTGGGCGATGGACGAGGTCGGCTTCAGGCGAACCGCCTGGTCAAAATGGGCCGCCGCCTGGGTCAGCCGGTTTAACTCCTGACAGGTTCGAGCGATTTGAAAAGAGACCTCGAAGCGGCTCCCGCCCCGCCTTTCCGCTTCTTGAAACCGGGACAGAGCCGCCTCCTTACGGCCCATCATGCGAAAGACCAGGCCGGTATTGTAGACCGGCATCACCTCGGCCGGGTCGATGCGGGAGGCGGTTCGGAATTCTTCCAGTGCGGATTGAAGGGCCCCCAGGGCCGCAAAACAGACCCCGAGGCTGTTGTGAAGGTTCAGGTTCGAAGGGGCCAGCAGGAGAGCGGTTTTGTATTCGGAAACGGCTTCCTCGATATCTCCCCGCTGATACAGGCGGTCGGCATTAAGGCTGAGGCTGTCGGCACCAAAAACGGCGGTTCCTCCGGGGCCTGAAAAGGCGGCATGGTCCAGTGCTTTTCGTGCGTTTTTGAGGGTCTGAATTCGGGTGAACTGAAAAAGCGGATATTCGGTGATGCCGATGGTAAGGGTGTTTTCCCGCTGGTGCGCCGATTCGGCCCGAATCTCATCCGCGGCCTTCAGGCAGAGGGAATCCGGCATCTCCGGCAGAAAGCACCCGAAAAGATCCCGTTCGATCAGGCCCCATACGGCGCCTTTCGGCTCACAGATTCGATCCACGGCCCGGGCCGTATCCAGCAGAAGGCGGATCGCCCCTTCCGGACCCAGTTCATCCTCCTCCTCATTGAATCGGTCGATGCGAATCAGCAGCACCCCGAATTGGATAGCGGTCTCCAATCGGTTCATGGCCGCTTCCACAAACGCCTTTCCGGTCGACAGACCGGGAAACCGCCGCGACAATTCCTTAAGTCCGACGGCCGACCGTTTGGTTTGCCCGGCATCGCGATTGCCGGTCCCCGACCGGGCGATTAGAAATTCACGGGTAGTACGGTTATTCCCCGATTCCCGATTGTGCCTCATCCGTTTCCTCTTTCCAGCAAACGGCCCACCGCCTCGGCAATGAGCGGGAGTTCATCGTCCTGGATGGTTCTGAAATCCAACAGAAACCGGTCGTCCTCGATCCGGCCGATCACCGGCGGGTCAGAGTTGCGCATCCGCTCTTCCATGGCAGCAGCGGAGATCCCCCGGATGCTGAGTCCCAGACACCGGCTGGGCAATTCCTGCAGCGGCAATGCGCCACCCCCCACTCGAGAGGGGCGGTTCAAGCTGTGTATCGACAGTCGCTCATCCCCGATTCCTTCCAGCAAATCTTTGCATTTAGCGGCTCGTCGCTCGATCTCAACCTCCGGCATTGTCAGCATTCGAAGGGTGGGGATTTCGCGAAGGGCTCGCTCAGGATCTCGATACAGCCGCAACGTACTTTCCAGGGCGGCCAGGGTCATCTTGTCGATTCTCAGCGCCCGTGTCAAGGGGTTCTTCTTGACCGCATCCAGCACCTCTTTTTTTCCCACGATCAACCCGGCCTGGGGACCGCCCAGGAGTTTGTCCCCGCTGAAGGTGACCAGATCGGGACCGGCCGAGACTGAATCCATCACTGTGGGTTCTCTGGTGATGCCGTGGCGGGAAAAGTCGATCAGGGTGCCGCTGCCGAGATCTTCCATCACCGGCAGACCGAGGCGTTGTCCCAAATCGGTCAATTCGGAGACGGAGACCGAGCTGGTGAATCCGACAATGCTGTAATTGCTCTGGTGCACCTTGAGCAGAAGTCCGGTGGCTTCATTCACCGCGGCTTCATAATCCCGCACATGGGTGCGATTGGTGGTTCCCACCTCCCTGAGCACGGCGCCGCTGCGGGACATGACGTCGGGAATGCGAAAGGAGCCGCCGATTTCCACCAGTTCCCCGCGGGAGACGATCACCTCCCGCCCCACAGCCAGCGTATTGAGGCAGAGCAGGACTGCACCGGCATTGTTGTTGACCGCCATTCCGGCTTCGGCGCCGGTGATTTCACACAGGATTTCTTCAACGGCGTCGTACCGGGAGCCCCGTTTTCCCCGGGAGAGGTCGAACTCCAGATTGGAATACCGACTGGAGATGCGGGCGATGTTTTCCACCGCCTCGGCGGCCAGCAGGGAGCGTCCGAGATTGGTGTGAATCACCACCCCGGTCCCGTTGATCGTCGGGCGAAGACGGGGGGTCATTTCTCGATAAACCTGCTCGACAAATCGTTTCAGGATGGCGGAATCGGAAAGGGTTTCCGTACCCAATTCGGGATCTTCCTCGAGAATGTCCGATCGTAAGCGATCCACGACTTCCCGGCCGCATCGGATCAGCACCGATCTTGGAACCGCCTTCAGGACCGGTTCGCTTTTCGCCGCTTCCAGAAGGCGATCAATGCCCGGCAGCATTTTCAAGAAAGCCTGCTGTTCAGGGTTTAATTTCATTCTTCGTCGATTTCAGGATCGCTCGACATACACCATCAGACTTTTCACCGCCAGCTGCCAACCAGGTCTATACAGCGGATATAGCTGAAAACATGATCAGGACGGAAAATCATAATGTCATTCAGGCGGGATGCCGCTCCGGGTGCTACAGGTCACCGGTCAAGGCGCCGTAGAGGATGTGCATGAGAAACCGGACCCGACTCATGGGGCCGGCTACATTGGCCCGATGATTGGCCCAAGGGCTGTTTGGTCCGCCGTCGAGAATGACCGGCGGGTTCATGGCAACGATCTGGCGGAGGGAAAAGATGATTTCCTCGTATATTCCGGTGCTCTGGGCGGCTTCGATGGTTTCCTGGAAATCGACTCCCACCCCTTCCATCACCGAAAGGATCATCGCGCAAACGCCCTTGGCGTAGAAAAAGATATCATCCGATTGGAAAAAACTGACATCTTTCCGCAAAAGATTTTCAGTAACACTTCCCAGAATCGACTCGTAGGTCAGGATCAGCGGCACCAGATTGTCCATCCGGTTGTAAAACCGGGCTTCCTTGCGAAGCAGCATCCCTCGGTAAATTCGGATGTTGTCGAGGCCCTCCAGGTATTTTCCTTCGGCTCTGGGAAACATCCAGGTACCCGGGTCGATGGCGAACATGCTCATGGCCTGTTCCAGTTCGCGGACATAGGGATCGCTGCTCCCGGTTCGACTGATCCGTTCGGCCAGCACGATCGAAGTCCGCCGCGTCGCTTCAATGACGCCGAGCTGGTAATGGTTGACATTGTCGGTGAACTGAATCAGGTCGTTGGGCCGCCAGCCCCAGAACCGGTCCAGTTCGCTTTGAAGCGGTTCGATAACAGCGTCAACGAAGGTGATGCCCTTCACCCGGTTCGGGGATTTGGCCGGTTCGGCTCGGGAAGCGGGCCC
>CAZNLT010000133.1:5291-17128 GCA_964573705.1 uncultured Desulfobacterales bacterium | reverse complement strand
TCGGCGGCGCGATCAGCAGAGGGTCCCGCCACAAGTGGCATGAGGCCGCCCTGGGCCTGTATGGGTATCTGGTCAATGTCTATCACCCCGAGGACCTGATCCTCAGGTACCCCTATAAAATGCTCAATTTTCGCTTCAAGAACCCCTGCGGGCTCAAGCCGATCAAATACCACGGGCCCAACGTCGTAAACATCAATGCGGCCGATTACATGGACGGGTATAAGCTGACCAACCACTGGGTTTATCGAATGAGCCTGGCCCATACCGTGGCCCCATTTTTCTGATCCGTGATTATCCGCGGTTCAGACATGCAGGTCTATTCAGGCGCCGAACTGTGCGGATTGCCCTGTGCGGATTGCCTCCGGTTCGAGGGATCAGACCTCCGAGGTTTTCAAAACCTCGGAGGTCTTTTGGTCCCGGTGCCCGGGTTCCTGGATTTCGGCAGTTTGATCGCGACCTGAAGAATCCAAAATTCATCCCTTTTCATTCGAAGCACTTTAGTGGATAATCCGCTCCACTTGGCAAAGATCATTTGACATGCGGCTCAAAATCAGGATATTTCCGAATGAATTCGAGCGGGTTTTTCTGCAGGAGTCCTGATTTGCCGCTGTCGAGCCCCCGGATTGGACCCATCGCCCCGGATGCTTTTGGAAATGGCTGATTTAGAAGAAGATCGCTGGTTATCGATGAAGGAGATATGCAGAAACCGGAATCCGGGCTCGGCCTGAATCCCAAAAGATACAGCATGTCCTTTACCACGGGCAGTCTGTTCCGCGTTGAATCGGTCACCCTGGCCACGCTGTTTCCGGTAGTAAACGACTGGAAAGCCGTTCGAGAGATGGTCCTTTCCGACAACCTGTTGCAGGCCCGAACCCTGAACACCGCCAGGCGGGTCTGCAATGAAATCATTTCCCGTCTGAAAAAACTCGATCCCCGGGCACTCGATCTGCTGGCCCACGGCAGCCCCCGGGAGCAGGGCTATCTTCTGTGGATCGCGGTGTGCCGCCGCTACCGGCGGGACAGCATTGGATTTTTTCCGGTATTTGAATCTGAGTCGGGCCCTGGCCGAATCGGAGCAGGAGGTCCTCGCCTTCATTCAGAGCAACAGCCGGGGCGGGGTGCGCACCACCGTCAAGGGCATTCTGGAGCGGTTCGAGCGAAAGCCCTGCGGCTGGCCCTATCCCGCCGTGCTCTGCACCCTGGCCAAGATCTGCGGGCGGGGCAAGGCGGAGGTCCGAAACGACGGCAACCTCCTGGAAGAGGCGGATCTGGAACGCGCCCTGCGCAACACCCACGGCCACGGCAATGTCGTGGTGGAACTCCAGGTCGAGTTCACCGCTTCTCAGGTGCGGGGCCTGAAAGCGTTCTATGAGGATTTTTTCGATGCGCCGCCGCCGGCCGGTGAAGCCAAGGCCCTGGGGAAGGCGACGGGGACCGCCTTTCAGGAGATGAAGACGGACCTGAAAACCCTGGCCGGACAGTCGGACCGGTATCCGTTCCTGAAGGCGCTTGATTCGGTGCTTGAAACACTGGCGAATCACGCCGGCAAGCCCTACACCTGGTATCTGACCGAGCTTCTCCGGGAGGAAGATTCCCTGCTCGACCTGAAGGAGAATATCGTCGACCCGATCCGCAAATTCATGAACGGCGCCCAGAAAGAGATTTTCGACACCGCCCGCAAGTTTGCTCGGGCCCAGGAAACCAATTTTCCCTACATTCATAAGGTGGAAATCGGGAAAGGGGAGATCAAAGAGCCTGAAACCGGCGCTCCGGCGCCGGAGGACCTGGTCCGGGCCCTGACCGATCCGGAATGCTTCAGGGGCGGCGGCATGCAGCGGGTGAAGACGCTGGTGGATTCCCTGGAAGGGAAGATCACGGCCAAGATCGATGCGGAAATCACCCGGGCCCGGGAAAAAGTAAAAAGTCGAGGGGCTTCGGGAACGGCTGTGCAGCATGGCCGAATTTGCCGCACTGCCCCCGGAGCAGCAGGAACGGATCACCCGGCCTTTCGAGGAATTTGCAAAGACCGTCGAACAGGAGAAATGGATCGCCGTGATTCGGGAGAGCCTGCGAAATTTTGAGATGAAGACCTATCCGAACCTCCTGTCCAGAATGACCGCCCGGGTCCAGCCGCCCCCGTCTTCGCCCCAGGGGGGGACCGATGCGGACCGGCCCTCGGAACATGGGCCGGGCACAGCCGGCAAACCATCCGAACCTTTCGAGCCCCGGATCGAATATGTGCCCATCGGCGCGGTCCGGGTTTCCTTCGACAAGCTCTGGCTGGCCGATGCATCGGAGGTGGACCGCTATCTCGACCGCATGCGGGAGGCGCTTCTGGCGGAAATCAACAGGGGAAAACGAATCCAAATTTAAAAAAGAAGAGCGATATGAAAATAGATTGGCCTCATTATCTACAATTTAATCATTTGGCGGGGAAATCGTGACCCAAATGGAGACCTCAAAGCTCAAAAAATTCGCCCAATACGCCCGCCGCAGTCTGATGGATCAGGTCTCGGGCAAGCTGAAACGGGTGCTGGAAGACGGCAGCGCGGCCCGGCGGGAACATCCGAATGCGGTGAAAAAACTGGACGAGGGCATTCAGCAGGGCGGCGAAGACATCCGCAAATATTTCCTCAAGGACTTTTACACCGACCATCTGAAACGCTACAAAAAACGCCCCCTCTACTGGCTCTTTTCCAGCCCCAAAGGCAATTTCAACGCCCTCATCTACATGCACCGCTACCGCCCCGACACGATCAGCGTCATCCTCAACGGGTACCTCCGCGAATTCCGCACCAAACTCACCAACCGGCTGGATCATCTCAAAGCCGTGGAGGCAAGCGCCGACACCTCCAAAAGAGAAAAGACCAAGGCCCTGAAGGAGATCGAAAATCTCAAAAAAATCATTCAAGAGCTCGACACCTGCGAACGCGACGTGCTCTTCCCCCTCGCCACCCGGCAGGTGGAGATCGATCTCGACGACGGGGTAAAGGTCAACTATGACAAATTCGGCGATGCATTGAAAAAAGTCCCCGGACTCAGTGGAAAATAAGGATTTGCCATGCACATCAGTCGATTGACATTGACCCATTTTCGAGGGGCTTCCTCCCTGCCTCTGGATCTTCATGAACGGTTGAATGTCTTTGTCGGGGCCAACGGCGCCGGCAAGTCGACCGTGCTGGATGCCGCCGCCATTTTGCTCTCCTGGCTCGCCAATCGGATCAAGTCAGCCACGGCATCCGCACGCCCGATCACCGAATCCGATATCCAAAATGGAAAATCCCTTGCCGGGCTAGAACTGTTATTAGAATTTGAAGACCAAAAACATCAATGGAAACTTGCCAAAATACGGAAAGGTCGAATCAGCAAAGAGGAACGATCCGATCTTCATGAATTGAATCGGCTCTCCAAACAATTCCAGGAGAGGATCACGGCAACCGACGAGCAGGTGAATCTGCCGCTGCTGGTCTATTATCCGGTCAATCGGGCGGTTTTGGATATACCGCTTCGAATCAGAGGAAAGCACCGCTTTGACCTTCTGACCGCTTATGATGATTCGTTGACCAGCGGGGCCAATTTTGGCACCTTCTTTGAGTGGTTCCGGGAACGGGAAGATCTTGAAAATGAAAACCGAAAGTATCAGGACGCCATATTAAAACCTGAAAATTTTCAATTTCCCGACCCCCACCTGACAGCGGTTCGCCAAGCATTAGAGCAGTTCATGCCGGAATTCACCGGGCTGACGGTCCGCCGCAACCCTTTGCGGATGGAGGTAAGTAAAAATGGAAAACCGCTGACCGTGAATCAACTTTCCGACGGCGAAAAATGCCTGATGGCGATGATCGGAGATCTGGCCAGGCGGCTGGCCATCGCCAATCCGGTGCGGGAAAATCCATTGGATGGAGAAGGGATCGTGCTGATGGATGAAATCGATCTCCACCTTCATCCAAAGTGGCAGCGGCGGGTGGTGCCGAAATTGACCGACGTATTCCCGCGATGCCAGTTTCTGGTCTCGACCCATTCCCCCCATGTCATGACCCATGTTCAGCCGGAGAATCTGTTTCTGCTCAGGCAGACCGATACCAATCTTGCCGCGGAACGCCCCTCGGAATCTTACGGCAAGAATGTGGATCGAATCTTAGAAGACCTGATGGGGCTGGAGACCACCCGCCCGGACCCTGTGAGTGAAAAACTGCAACATATCTATGATCTGATTGACCGGGAAAATCTGGACACCGCCAAAGCGCAAATCGATGAATTGAAAAACAAGATCGGTGAAGACCCGGATCTGGTGAAAGCGTCCGTGCTGATCAGACGTAAGGAATTGATCGGAAAATGAAACATGTGGTGAAGGGACCGGAACCCGAGGCGTTCACAGATTGGAAAGCATTGGAAAATGATGACTGGCAGCCGACATTCGAGGACCTGAGGGGAGGAGAGAAAACGGCGGTGAAAGAAGCCCTGATGACCGAGCAGGGGTTTATCTGCTGCTATTGCGAACGAAGGCTGACCGATCGGGATTCCCATGTCGAACATTTTCGCCCCCAGAGTGACCCCGATGTTGATCCCTTGGATTTCAGTAATATGCTCTGCTCCTGCCAGAATGAATTGAAAAAGGGCGAACCCCGGCATTGCGGCAATCTCAAAGAGAACTGGTTCGACCCGATGCTCCTGATTTCCCCCTTTGATCCGGAGTGCGGAAATCGGTTCGCATTTTCCGGCAGAGGCCGAATCAAACCGGCCCGGGAAACGGATGCGGCCGCCGCCGAAACCATCCGAAGGCTGGGGCTGGGGATACCCAAGCTGAACAGTCTGCGAGAAAAGGCCATCGAGCCTTTTCTGGATGAATCGCTGACCTCCGAGGAATTGAGGCAATTCGTCACCGACTATCTGGAGAGGGGCAGCGACGGAAGATTCGGTGAATTCTGGACTATTCGGTATGTGTTCAGAGGATATGATCGTCTATGAACGAACGCATTGGCAAAACTTCCCAGGTCGGCAGGGCAATGAATATCGATCTTAAGTACCTCATCAATAATTTCATAACAACCGTAGGGGCAGGCCCCCGTGCCTGCCCTTAGCCGGGGCAACCACAGGGGGATTGCCCCTGCCAAATCAGGTACAGAAATATATGCACAGGTACTTACCTATCGAAATTGGCTGATGGGTTTTCAGGTGGAGGCATTTGAGCGTCGGAGAATGGACCGGGCTGATCGATCCGCAGATTGTGGAGGCAGTGACTCCACAATTGGGCTCGGGGGCCGGGCTTAGCCCGCAGGAGAATTGAAGATGGCAACCATGAATTTCAACACAACGAATTCCACCTTCCGCCAGTTGCTGGGAAACGGACTCGGGTATCGGGTTCCCCCCTTCCAGCGGGATTACTCGTGGACGGAAGACGAGTGGGACGATCTCTGGCAGGACATCCTCGGCCTGTTCGAGGCGGACGGAGAACCGGCCCACTACATGGGGTATCTGGTACTGCAATCCGCCGACAGCAAGCGGTTCGATATCATCGACGGCCAGCAGCGCCTGACCACCCTCAGCGTCATGATTCTGGCCGGCCTGGGGCATCTGCAGGATCTCATCAACAACCATCTGGATGCTGAAAACAATACAAAACGCAAGGATCAGCTTCAGAACAGCTATATCGGCTACCTCGATCCGGTCAGCCTGGTGCCCCGTTCCAAACTGGAGTTGAACCGCCACAACAACCGTTTTTATCAGACCTATCTGGTTCCTCTGGAAAAAATACCCCAGAGAGGCCTGAACGCCTCCGAACATCAGCTGCGAAAAGCCTTCCACTGGTTCAAGGACAGGATCCGGACCCGGGCGGGCAATACCGTCAACAGCGGGAGGGATCTGGCGGCATTTATCGACACACTGGTCGACAAGCTCTTTTTTACCGTGATCACGGTCACCGACGAGTTGAATGCCTTCAAGGTGTTCGAGACCCTCAATGCGAGGGGGGTGAGGCTGTCAGCAACCGATCTTTTGAAGAATTATCTGTTTTCGGTGATCAGCTCCCAGGACACCCATGAAACGGAATTAAAGGCCCTGGAAGATCGATGGGAACGCATCGTGGGCCTGCTAGGGAGCGAGAGTTTTCCGGAATTTCTTCGAATATTCTGGAACAGCCGAAACAGACGGGTCCGCAAATCCGACCTGTTCAAGACTATCCGCAGACGGATTGTCACCCGCGACACCGCTTTTGAACTGCTGCGGAATCTGGATCATTCCGCAGCGATCTATGCCGCGCTTCGCGATCCCCAGGATCCTTCCTGGAACAATGACGAAAAACCCGCGCTGAAACAGCTGATCCTGTTCAATGTGCGCCAGCCGCTGGCCATGCTGCTGGCATGTCATTCCAGATTCTACGAGGCGGAAAGAGCGAAGTTTACCCGCATCGTGAAAGCGGTCGCGGTCGTATCCTTTCGATACAACGTCATTTGCAGCCTTCAGACGCATGAGCAGGAACGTCTCTACAATGACATCGCCAGGAAAGTCTCTGCCGATGATTACGCCCACGCATCCGATGTCATCACCGCCCTTCGGGAGGTGTATCCCGACGACGGCCGGTTCAAGGCGGCTTTCAGCGAGAAGGAGCTGCGGACCACGAACAGCCGGAACAAGAAAGTGGTGCGATATATTCTGTTTGCGATCGAACGACAGCAATCAGGGCAGGGCTTCGATTTTGAAAGCGCCGTCTATAGCCTTGAACATGTTCTTCCGGAGCACCCTTCCGAGGCCTGGTCCTATATCGAGGAATCGAAGCAGGACCGTTTGATCTACCGAATCGGGAACATGACGCCGCTGGAAACCAGCCGAAATCGGCAAGTGGGCAATGAAGACTATCCGACCAAGCGACAGGTCTTTGGGAAAAGCGTGTTTCAGATTACCCGGGCGGTCGCGGAGCATTACGACACCTGGGACGAGCAGAAAATCGAGTCCAGACAAAAGCGGCTGGCCGATGTTGCCGCCGGTATATGGAAAATCGACTTCGGAGGATGACTTTGGAAAACCGCATTGCCCAAGCTCTGACCCAACTGTTCGACCGCCACCGCATCGTTTTCTGGTATGACGCCAAAAAAGAGCTCCGGGAGGATTTCGAGGCGCTTTCGCTGCCCGATACCGAAAAACTGGAGCTGAACCACAATGAATACGGCATCAAGCACCGCATCCTGCGGCAGGAGCCCGACCGGAAGTTCCTGCTCTACCGGGAGGGTCCCCAGCCCCCGGACCTGGAAAACTGGCTTCTGGACGTGCAGCTGGCCCACGGGGAATTCCGAACCGACCAGGTGGCGATCTGGCTTTCCGAACTCGATCTGGGCCTTGAATTTACTGAAGTGGTGCAGGATCATGTCGAGTTTTTCCAGACCGTCAAACGCAAGGAGGCCCTGAAAAAACTTCTTCACGCGGACGACACCCAAGGCATGATTCGGCTGAAGATGCTCGCGGTGTGCGCCGGCGCCGAGCCCCGAATCGAAGCCGTATTGGAAAACCTGCTGGCGGAGTTGGCCGAGAGTCAAGATGAAAAGATGAAGCTGATCAGCCGTTTCGGCCTGGACGGTTTTCTCCGGGACCAGATGACCCGCTTTTACGGCTACCAGTCGGAGGAGCCAGGCATTCGCGATTTTGTGATCGAGCTCTTCAAATCCTGCTATGCCATGGGCACCGACGGCCGGGTGCGGCTGACCGGGGATGCCCTGGTCTTTCTCAAGCGGTGGAAAGACAGCCGCCGGTTTGAATCCTGTTTTGAAAACTCTCCGCCGAGTGCCCCGAGATCCTGGGGATGGAACAGGACCTGGCCAAACGGGATTTCCGGGAGCTGATCGAACTCGATTATTTCCGCCTGATCGATCAGAAGATCATCAGCGACCTGGTCCAGGCGGTGGCTGCCCGCACCGTCACCGGCGGGGATGTGGCCCTCTGGGTCCGCGGACGGCGGCAGAGCCACTGGTACGGGGAATACAGGCACCTGTACAAGGCGGTGGAATATGCCGCCGAATTCATGCCCGCCCTGGACGAGGCCCGACTCACCATGGAGAGCCTGCCGGACGGGGTGCGGCGATACAGCCGCGTCTGGTACCGGCTGGACCAGCTCTACCGGAAATTCATCCACCATGTGCGCATGTCGGGCCAGGCATCTCTGATGGGCGGGCTGACCGAACAGATCGAAAACCGGTACACCAACCATTTTCTGCTGAAGGTCAACGACCGGTGGCAGTCCTATGTGGACCGGGCCGACCGGTGGGAGGCGCTCCCGGTTTCATCCCAGGAACAACACCTGACCATTCAGGAAAACCAGAAAGGTATTTCCTTCGATACCCTATTGGGTCCGTATCTGCGCGGAGCGAGCAAAATTACGGTCACAGACCCTTACATTCGTCTGTTCTATCAGACACGGAATTTTATGGAGCTCCTTGAAACCATCGTGAACCTTAAATCCCCGGATGAAGAGGTTTCCATTCACCTGGTAACGACCGAAGATGATTTTCGAGGAGAACAGCAACAAGAGAATTTTGAGAAAATAAAGGAGTCCAGTGGTGCCGTGGGCATTCATTTTACCTGGGAATTCGACGGCACCGGCACCATTCACGCCCGCCATATCGTCACCGACCATGGCTGGAAGATTCTTCTGGATCGCGGCCTGGATATTTTTCAACCGTATGAAATGAACGCCGCTATCTGCGGAATCTGTAATATCCGTGATTATCTGCGGTTCAGACAGCCTTGGATGGCCGGCTGATTGTAAAACGAGGAGGGCCAAACGATGAAGTGCCATGTTTGTGGCGGAAAAATGAATAATACGTCAACGGATCTGCCTTTTAAAATCAATGCCAAAGCCATTGTTATTTTGAAGGGCTTACCGGTTTACCAGTGCGAAAATTGCATCGAATACCTTCTGCCTGATGAAGGAATGGAGAAAATGGACCGTATTTTCGAAAATTTGGGTGAATCCGTTGAACTTGAAATCATTCAGTATGCCGTCTGAGGATGAAATTCCATTTCTCACCGGTTCTTCCCATCAGCATTTTTGACACCAAAACCCTGTAATTGTTATCCGGCGGATTACCCCGATTTGAGGGGCTATACCTCCGAGGTTTTCAAAACCTCGGAGGTCTTTTTGTTCGGGAGCCCAGGTTCAAGTTCAAAAGCGCGGGTGAACCGGCAAGATCCGCCGGCCCCGGCCCCGTGGGTTTTATCTGCGGAATCCATGTCATCCGTGATTATCTGCGGTTCAGACAGCCATCCCGATTGCTCAGTCTATTCAGGCATAGGAATATAAAGGATTGTCCCTTGAGATCTGCTTCGTTCTCCGAAGAATGCCCGAAGACTCATGGAGGCGGTTGCTGAATTGGAAGAAGTAGGCGGGGTAGGAGTGCGAAAGATGGTAGCTTTTTTTCATTGCAAAGGGTCCTATCGGTGCCGAATCTAAGCGGCCGACATCCAGGCTGTCTATCGATGTGTTACTCGATGGAGTTCATAAATCCGACCATGCCGGGCCGCCGACTCCAAATCACCCTGGCGAAGCGCCTCTCTCACATCATCCAGTTTGAAGGCATCATCAACGCTGATGTAGGGTGACCAGCCGGTCTCATCTTCCAACAGATCGATTTCCACTTCAGCCACATAGGGACCTTCATGGATATATTTGATTTTTTTTCGTTTTTTCATAATTATTTTCTCTTTAAAAATACAAGGTCCCACCGATTCGGATCCGGGCGATAGGCCGTCACGAGAACGGCTGGTTCATGGCAGTCCTGTGGGATACCCCAGACCACATGAACCGGTTCCCTGATGATCTCTCTGCAAAAGCAGAATGCACGGTCCTTTGAAATAATCCGGATATTCTTCTACAACGACCGCATCTTTGATGCTGAAAATCAATTCTCTAACTGTCAGGCCGTCTTCCGCAAGCTCGTCATAGCCGTGCTCGGACAGACGCATGCTGCCGGTGCGGATGAGATCTTGAATAGACTTGAGAAAATCCGACAAAGATGGGCACCTATAGAAATTTTTCTGTTGTAACAAGATTTCTGCTGTTATCTTACATTATCAGGTCCGGAAAATCAATGCGAAGCTCTCGAATATCCCCTCCACAATTGAAAAATCTGCCGAAATCATTTAAGTAGAACTCGGTTTTCCGGCATCTGACGGATCGCCCTTCTTTTGACCCCTCAACAAGGAGCATTCCCATGGGCACGAACAATATCTATTTTCTGGAGGTGTTGGAGTGGCTGGACGATACCGGCCTGGAAATGGTCCATCGCCTGCCGCAGCAGGGCTCGGGCGACATCAAGTACGGGGCCCAGCTGACCATTCGGGAGAATCAGGCCGGCGTCTTTTTCTACCAGGGAAAGGCGGTGGGGGTCTTCGGACCGGGCCGCCACACCCTGAAGACCGCCAACATTCCGCTGCTGACCAAACTCGCCAGCATTCCCTGGGGCATGACCAGCCCGCTGCGGGCCGAGGTCTACATCGTCCACATGAAGGTCTTCCCCAACCTGAAATGGGGCACCCGGGACCCGGTCGCCTTTCGGGATGCGGAGCTGGGGCTGATCCGGCTTCGGGCCTTCGGGGTGTTTAATCTGCGGGTGGTGCAGCCGGTGCTGCTCATCAACCGGCTGGTGGGCACCCAGGGCATTTACAGCACCGTGGAAATCGAGGAGTACCTGAGCCGGGTCATCATTTCCCGGTTCAACGACTACCTCGGGGAACACCTCGACACCCTGCTGAACCTGCCGGCCAAGTATGATGAAATGTCCCAGGGGCTGGCCGAACGGCTGCAGAAGGATTTCAGCCATTTCGGCCTCGCACTGACCCATCTCTACATCAACGCCATCACCCCCCCGACCGAGGTGCAGCAGGCCATCGACGACCGCAGCCGGATGGGGGTTTTTCAGGACATGGACAAACTCATGAAAATGAAAGCCGCCATGGCCATGGAAAAATCCGCCGAATCGGGCGGCGAGGGCCTGGGGATGGGCCTCGGCCTGATGATGCCGGGGATGCTCTCCCAGTACTTCACCAGGGATGTCCCCGCCGGAGCCCCCCCCGTCCAGTGCCCGGACTGCAAACAGCCGGTGCCCGAAGACGCCAGGTTCTGCCCCCAGTGCGGCCATCAGCAGGTCATCTTCACCCAGTGCGCCGAATGCGGCAAGAACCTCACCCCGAACGCCCGGTTCTGCTCCCGGTGCGGGCATCCGGCCCATGAAACACCCAAACCCAAACCCTGCACGGCATGTGGCGCTGAAAACCTGCCGGATGCCAGATTCTGCACCGACTGCGGCGAAAAGATGTGATGCGGCTGTCCATCGACCACCAGTGCCCCCAGTGCGGGGCCCCGGCGGTGCTGGAGGAAACCGACCGGCTCTTTCACTGCGAGTACTGCCGGGTCAAGTCCTACCTGTTGCAGCGCGGCTGTTTCCGGTACATGCTGCCCCACCAGGCCCCGCCCGGGGCGCGGCTGATCTACGCCCCCTACTGGCGGATGCGGGGAATGCTCTTCGGCTGTCTCGAAGACGGGGTCCGCCACCGGGTGGTGGACCACAGCCGCCAGGCGGTGGCGGCGCCGTTTCTGCCCCGGACCCTGGGGCTCAGGAGCCAGGCCATGCGCCTGGCCTTTGCGGGCGGGGATGAAGAAACCCGGTTCATCACCCCGACCGTCACCCGGCAGGGAGCGGTCGATCTGTTCGAGGAGCGGTACGGGGCCGCCTTCCCGTCGCCGCCGTATGAACAGGCATTCATCGGCGAAACCCTGAGCATGATCTACGCCCCCTACTACCTGGCCGACGGGCTGGTGGATGCGGTCCTGAACCGGACAGTGCAGGCGG
>CAZNLT010000133.1:0-5191 GCA_964573705.1 uncultured Desulfobacterales bacterium | reverse complement strand
TACTACCTGGCCGACGGGCTGGTGGATGCGGTCCTGAACCGGACAGTGCAGGCGGGGATGAAGAAACCCGGTTCATCACCCCGACCGTCACCCGGCAGGGAGCGGTCGATCTGTTCGAGGAGCGGTACGGGGCCGCCTTCCCGTCGCCGCCGTATGAACAGGCATTCATCGGCGAAACCCTGAGCATGATCTACGCCCCCTACTACCTGGCCGACGGGCTGGTGGATGCGGTCCTGAACCGGACAGTGCAGGCGGACCCGCCGGATTGGTCGGAATTCAAGACGGAACCGCCGCGCTGGCCCATCCTCTTCGTTCCCACCCTCTGCCCCAACTGCGGATGGGATATGGATGCGGACCGGGACGCCCTGGCCCTGCCGTGCCGGCGGTGCAATTCCCTGTGGCGGGCGGGCTCGGACCGGCTGGTGCGGATGAAAGCCGCGTTTTTACCGGCGGCGGAGACGGATGCGGTTTATCTGCCTTTCTGGCGGATTCGGGCCGATGTGTCGGGCCTGCTTCTGGACTCGGTGGCCGATCTGGTTCGGCTGGCCAACCTGCCCCGGGCGGTGCAGCCGGGGTGGGAATCCCGGCCGTTTTATTTCTGGGTGCCGGCCTTCAAGCTGCCGCCCAGGGTGTTTCTGCAGATCGGATGTTGCTTCACCGGGATTCAATCCGAGGAGGCCCCCGAGAACGGGCTTCCGGAGGGGACGGGCGATCTCTATCCGGTCAAACTGGCGGTGACCGAGGCGGTGGAATGCCTCAAGCTGATGCTGGCCGATCTTCTGAAGCCCAAAAGCACCTTTCTTCCCCGACTCCCCCGCATGGAGGTCACACCCCGCCAGGCCCTGCTCGTCTACCTGCCGTTCCGGGACGGCCCCCACGATCTGAGCCATCCCCGGCACCCGGTCGGCATCAACAAAAACATGCTTCGGCTGGGGCAGGGGATCTGATTCAGGCCAGTGTCGCCAAGATTCGGGACATTTCAAATCTGGTCGAAGACACCCGGGCGGTGGTGTCTCAACTGGCCGACAGTATCATCCGGTCAGCGCGTTCTCCTGGCATCAACCCGATCGGCCGTTTTCACCGGTTCCGGGAATTCGGAGCGGTAACCGAAGGGGTCCGATCCGGCGGCGGGCCGGGCCGGATTCAGGATGTCCCGGTATCTGAAATCCCCGACAAAGGGATCTTTTCTCAGAAGCAGACCGAAGGCCGCCACTGCGGCGGAAAAGCGGACATCCCGAAATTTAAGTGCCGGCGGGGCTTGACAGGAAGATTATCCTATTATATTCTTATATAGTAATATAAGGAGGCGGGTTTGAAGACATTCATCAAAACCATGAAGGCGCTGTCCGATCCGAACCGGGTCAAGATCGTCAAGATGTTGCAGCACCGGCCCATGTGCGTCTGTGAAATCCAGGCGGCTTTGGGGATCGCCCAGCCGACGACTTCCAATTCATATAAGTAAATCGGAATATAGAAATCGATTTCTTTACCAAATTTTAATGATCCGGAGGTAATCTGATGGAGATCAAGGTATTGGGCCCGGGCTGCCCCAAATGTCAAAAGACGGAAAATCTGGTCAAAGCGGTGGTGGCTGAGACCGGCGCCGCCGCCCGGGTGGAAAAGGTGACCGATATGATGGAAATTGCGGGATACGGCGTTTTCGGCACCCCCGCGGTGGTCATCGACGGGGAAGTCAAAAGTGTCGGAAAGATTCCATCCAAGGCGGAGATTAAGACTTGGATCGGCAAATAGTTCAACGGCGTTGATCCGCCAATTTTATCATGCCATTCGTTTTACATGGAACCAAATATCCCCGAGAAACTGAAGTTCCTCGGGGATGCAGTGGAGGTGTTTTGCCGCAATCAGGCGCCCTTTCATGGATACAATCAACGAGCCCCATCCGGAACTGATCCTCACCGATTGTCTCAGCTGCCGGCTGCAGTTTCATCAGATGACCGATATTGAGGTGCGTCATCCGGTGGAAATCCTGAGCCGGTCCTATCTGGGGGGATGGCCCTGACCCGCTGCCCGGGTCCGACTCAAACCCCTTCTCCTTTGGCCCCCCACGTCGCCGATCCCGACCCCGCTTTTGTGTTGTTCACAGGGACGATCGATCCTGCGGCAAAAAATTTTCCGGTTTCCGCATTTTTTTGCTTGCTTTTTTCTTGAAAATCGGTTTTTTTAAACAATGTCTCTTGACATTTTATGGACAGGTCTTAACTTTTTTCGAGTTTAAACCCGTTTAAGGAAGCAAAATAAAAGGAGCGAATATAACATGGTCAGACCCAAAAAAAATCGAATTGTGGCCCTGAATCCGGAGGTTATCTATTTTAAACCCAAAGTGAACGGCGCCGGTGAACCGGATGAAGTAATTATCACCGTGGACGAGTGGGAATCGATTCGGCTGTCGGACCTTCAGGGACTTTCTTATGAAGATGCCGGCAAGCACATGGGCATTTCCCGGGCGACATTCGGACGCATTATCCAGAGCGCCCGGAAAACCCTTGCCGATGCCCTGGTCAACGGCAAATCCATCAAAGTGGAAGGCGGGAATTACGCCCTTGCCGAAGAAGGCTGAATTTTTTTCAATGACCGGTTCGGGCGGGTGAATATCCGTCCGCACCGGGTCGGCCTGATGCTGTACCCGCTTGATTGACGCTCCGCTCCCTCGGCGAATGACTCGGGGATGCTCGATTCATCGCATACCGGAGGTGTGCGACTTGCCCGAACAGGCGGCGCCTTCCCACCCGCTCTCCTCATCCGACGACACCGTCCGCGGAATCGTCGGAAAAGTCCGACCCCTTTTGAACCGGGCCCGGCCCGGTCCAATTTCAGTCAAAGAAAAGAACCGAGGCAAATGACCATGGAACCCCTTCGATCGATACTGGCCGAAAAAATCGCCGCATGGCGTGCGGAAAACAAGAACCTGATCGGGAACCTTGGAGACAAACCGGTTGCGCAGGTCAGGGTCCGGGATCTGTTCCGGGGGATGCGGGGGGTTCCGACGGTGATCTGCGATACCAGCCGGGTGGACCCCGAGGCGGGGTTGTACATTCGGGAGCGGCCGGTGAATGATCTGCTTCAGTGTTCCGGAGAAGCCCTTTTTTATCTGCTTTGCACCGGCGACCTTCCCGATGCCAAGGCCGAGGCGTCCCTTCGGAGTGAGATCGAACAACGGCGGCAAGTACCGAAGTATGTGCGGGAGGCGATCGAATCTCTGCCCAAGGATTTCCATCCCATGGCCCAGCTCAGCACCGCCACTTTGCTCATGCAGCGGGAGTCCGCCTTTCAATCCGCCTATGAGCGGTCCGTTCCGCGCAGTGAGCTGTGGGAATATATGCTCGAGGACGCCCTCAATCTCCTGGCCCGGCTTCCGGTGATCGCCGCCGGAATCTATCGGCGCAAACTCCGCGGGCTCGGGTGGATCGATCCCCGGCCGGGGATCGGATTCTCGGCCGATTTTGCCCGGATGCTGGGGTTGTCCGATCCGCAGGGTCGTTTCGAAGACTTCATCCGGCAGTTCGTGGTGGTTCACAGCGACCACGAGGGGGCCAACGCCAGCGTCCTGACCGCCCGCATCACCCACTCCGCCATGAACGACATCTTCGCCGCGGTCTCAAGCGCCATGAACTGCCTGGCGGGCCATCTTCACGGCCGGGCCAATCAGGAGAGCATCCAGTTTATCCTTGAGATCGAGCACCGCTTTAACGGCATTCCCACCGAAGCGGAACTGGCCGAATTCATCCGCGATCAGTTGGACAGCAAACGAATCATCCCCGGATTCGGTCATGCCGTGCTTCGGGGGCCGGATCCGCGGTATCAGGCTTTGTCGGCATTCGGACAGAGACTCTGCCCCGACTGCCCCGTCTTCGCCATCGCCGGTCTTCTTGAGAAGGTGGTCACCCCCGAGCTCAAAACCCGGGGCAAGGTCCAGAACCCCTATCCCAATATCGACGGTATTTCCGGGGCTCTGCTTCATTATTTCGGCATGACCGAGCATGCCTTCTATACCGTCATGTTTTCCGTGGCCCAGTCCCTGGGGCTCTGTGCCCAGCTGGTGATCGAAAGCGGGGCCGCGGCGGCGCTCTTCCGGCCTCGTTCGGTGACAAGGGCTCAAATTAAAGATCTTGCGGATACTGCTGAGAGCTAAATCCGCATAGGGATACAAAAAGATCGAGCTTCACGGCGCAGGTGCCGCAGACCCCTTGACGACAGTTCTTGTCGATCTCGATGCCGTGGTCTTCGGCCAGTTCGAGGATGCTGCCGAAACGTTCTTCCCATTCGATGGTTTTGCCGGATTTCTTGAATTCCACTGTAAATGCCATCTTTTTGCTCCCTGTGAGGGGTGAGTGTCGGTGCTTTCCTGCATAGAACAGGATCGGCTGAACCGGTTTCAAGGGTCGGCCTTTGCCTGTCCATTTAGGGAATTTGATTATTTCTTGACATACCCGGGACCGCATCCTACTTTAAGGCGAAAAAAGATTCATTCTTTTTTTAACAGATACCGCCCTTTCGGCAGGTATCAAAGCCAACAAAGGAGTTTTCATGACACAGGCAAACAATGGCGACACCGTACGCGTTCATTTTACCGGCCGTTTGGAAGACGGAACCGAATTCGGCAAGACCAAAGAGGATGAACCCCTGGAGTTCACCATCGGTCAGGGCCAGGTCATTCCGGGGTTTGAACAGAGCACGGTGGGAATGGAGCCCGGAGAGAAAAAGACGGTGGAGTTGGAACCGGACCAGGCGTTCGGGGAAAAACGGCCCGAGCTGGTCTCCAAGGTGGAGCGGAGCGCGGTGCCCGAACATATCGACTTGAACCCGGGCACACAGCTTCAGGTCACCTCTGCGGATGGAAATCCGGTCCAGGTGACGGTAACGGAGGTCACCGACGAGCATGTCATGCTCGACGCCAATCCCCCGCTGGCGGGTCTGCCGCTCACTTTCGATATTGAACTTGTGGAAGTCGTATAGCTTTCTGCTTCGATTCAGGCCGCCTTCGGCGGCCTTACCTTCTCCTTTTCGCCGTTTCCGACCTTTTTCAATTATTCTTCTCCCCCCGGTTTCTTTCAACATACATACCTGCCACCTTTCAGCCCGCATCCAATTTTGGCTTGACGCAAATCTCCGTTCCGACTGGAAACACGGGTGCGGCAGAAAATGAACAGGGCCTCCCGCACCGTGGGGGCCC
>CAZNLT010000132.1:0-17159 GCA_964573705.1 uncultured Desulfobacterales bacterium | reverse complement strand
CGTCAAAAATCATCGTTTTTTAACCGCAACCGCCAACTGAATTTTGTGATCATAGGCCGTTCGAGTTCTGATCACGGTGGGAATCAGCGGAACATTTTTATTGCTGATCCTGTTGATCTGGCGATCCACCACCATTCTGCTTCTGATTTTCGCCGGGTTTCTGCTCAGCATTATTCTTCGGTGGCTGAAAGATCAGATCAACCGATATACGAGGATTCCCCGAAATCTGGCACTGGTCATATCCATAATTTTTATTTTCTTGTTGTTCGGACTGTTCAGTATGTATTTCGGCCCGATTCTGGAACAGCAGGTGGTCGATTTCTATCGGCGAATACCCGATTACCTTTCGGATTTAAAATTCTATCTGAAACAATTCAGCTGGGGCAAAGCGGTGCTTGAACAGGCCGAGAAACCGGAAAGCTTGATCAGCGCCGAAAACCTGAAGGAGACCGAACTGCTGGGCCGGGTCATCGGGGTTTTTTCCACCACCTTCGGCGCCGTCACCGGCGTACTGTTCATTCTGGTGATCGGCGTCTACCTGGCCGCCCAACCGGATATCTATCTGAATGGTATTCTTCGCCTGATTCCGCGAAGCACTCGTCCCAGAGCGCTTGAGGTTTTTCACAACCTGTCCGCCGCTATTCGCGGATGGCTCCTGGGCCAGCTGTTTTCAATGTCGATTCTGGGCGCCATCGTCGGTTCGGGATTATGGCTGTTGGGTCTTCCCAATGCCCTGGCGTTGGGGCTGTTCGCCGCATTGATGACGTTTATTCCCAATTTAGGCCCTGTGCTGGCCTTTATCCCCGCAATTCTGGTCGCCTTGTCTCAAGGGATATGGACAGCCTTTTATGTCAGCCTTTTTTACGTGTTCGTTCAAAATGTGGAGGGGTATTTTCTCACCCCCAAGATTCAGGAGAAAATTATTTCCGTACCGGCGGTGCTTATCCTTTCGGTGCAGATTCTGCTGTTCAACATCATCGGTTTTCTGGGGATTCTTTTGGCCATGCCCTTGTTGGCCTGCACGATGGTATTGATTCAGATGCTTTATGTTGAAGACGTTCTGGGGGATCGATTGGATGAACCCGTTCTGAATGAGAAGATCAGGCATTCTCATTCCGAGTGATTATCCCGTCATTTCTTCCGCATCGTTTTACCTCGGCCGCTTTGATCAGGCCGGTTCCGCACCCGCCCTCCGTTTTCGATCATAATAGACGTAAGCGATAAAGCCGACAAGGCTGACGATGCTGACCGCGATCAGGCCGCCTTTCATTCGATCGGCGTCTTCCCCGAAATGGAGACCAGCATCAACATCCAGGAGGGAATCACGACCAGAAACATCTGGGCCGTCATTCCGACAATGATGATGACCGGTCCCCAGGTCCCGATCTTCTCCACCCATTCCTTGATTCGGGCATCATCCCCCGAGGCGAGGATTCGATACGATTCATTGATAAAGTCATGAAAATCGGGCACCATAAAATAAAAGGCCACCAGCATGGAAATCAGATAGAGTCCGATCACCAGCGGCCCTTTGCTTCCTTTTGCTTCACTCATTTCGCATTCCCGTCTTCTCTTCTGTAACGCTTGAAAGCGGTCCGTATCCGTCGACGTCGATTCTTCATGCCCATCAGGCATTCACCATAACAACTTGCAAAGGTTTATAAATAAGGTGATTTCTGTATTTTAAGAGAAGGATAACATTAGAATCCCAAGGGAATGCAGAGGGGAAATAAGGAACTGCCATGAAAGTCATCCGATTTAACGAAGCAGAAAGCTACGAACCGGCAAAAGACTGAAAACGCATAATTCTATTCCCGGCTCAAACGGACCCGGACCTGATGACCGGCTATGTACCCTTGAGGACGTCGATCATGGTGAACACTCTGCCCTGAACGCCCTGTTCGATTTTTTCCGCCAAATAGGCCACGGCATCCAGGGTGCCCCGGACGTAAATTTCCCGGCCGTTGACGTTGTGGGTGAAGGAAAAGGTGGTGGTCTGATCGGGGGAGGTCAGGGTATAGGTGTGCCAGGCGTGGCCGGAAAGATAGTCTTCGGGAATACCCCAGTCGGTCTTCTGGGTTTCCGGATCCCGCTCCTTGAAAATCGCTTCTTCGGTGAAGTCACAGCCCAGGCGATTGAAGTAGGTGACCATGGCCTTGGCCGTACCGCTGGTGTCGGCCTTGCCTTGCTGATGGCTTTCCCGTATCTCCAGAGAATACCCTTCAAACAGGCCCGGATAGTTTTCGGCGGCATAGGCCATCATGGCCTGAAATCCGACGATCTGCTTGGCCATATTCGGAGCGATGACCGCCGGAATGGCGGCGGCCCGAACGGTCGCATCCAATCGCTCCCGGTCTCCTCCGGTGGTGCCCATGACAAAAGGGAGACGGTTGCGACAGTAGAATTCAGCATTGGGATTCACCGCCGAAGGATGGGTGAAATCGATGCTGATGAAAGGGGCATGGGCCGCCTGAATTTCCTGAATGACCCCGTCCCGGTGCTCGGGACGAATCAACTGAATGTCGAGGCCGTTCATGCGATGGGCCCCCGATTCGATTTCGGGGCCGGTCAAGGAGCAGGGAATCAGTGAAAACCGACCCTCCGCCTGAACCCGGGAGGCGACCTGAACCGCGACATTGCCGGGAATTCCGTTGACCATAAGGTTGATAGGTTCCATCTTGCCTCCTTTGGGTATCCGTTACTGAATCGCGTTTTCTACAAACAATCCTTTTATCGCGAAACGAAAAAAGCCCTGCCGTTAAGCAGAGCTTTTTTTGTTGGTTCGAAAGAGGGAAACGTCCCCTACTCGGGTTTGCGGGTATCCGTCTCCTCGGGCGTTTCCTCCTCCCGTTTTTCTGGGGTGGGGGGCTCCTCCGCTTCCGGCTCGGCCGTTTGGGTTTCCGCCGAAGCCTCGGTCGCAGTTTCTTCCGTTTCAGCCGCGGCGGCTTCTTCAGTCGGTGCGGTTTTCTCGGATGCGGCGGCTTCTTCAGCCGGAGCTCGGGTTTCGGCGGCCGAAGGTTCGCTTGCCGACGGGGTCGGTGGCGGGGTGACGGTCACCGTAGGTTTGGGCGCCGCCTTCCTGGGCTGGGTACCGGTGGGGCTCACCAGTTCCACCAGGGAAATAGGGGCCGCATCCCCGGGACGACGACCGATTTTTACCACCCGAGTATAGCCGCCGGAGATTCCGCCGAATCGCTCGGACGCCTCTTCAAAGAGTTTATGGGCCACCGCCTTTTCACGAATAATGGACAGCACCTGCCGGCGGGCGTGAAGATCCCCCCGCTTGGCCAGGGTGATCACATGATCGGCCCAGCCTCGAATCGCCTTGGCCTTGGCCTCCGTGGTTCGAATTCGCTGATGCTTGAACAATGAGGTGACCATATTCCGAAACATGGCTTCCCGATGGCTGCTGGTCCGGCCTAATTTGGCTCCTGCTTTTTGATGTCTCATTGATTCCTACTCCCCTTCTTCCGCCTCTTCTTCGGGCGGTACAAAACCCTCAAGCTTCATACCAAGGGAAAGGCCCATCTCGGATAAGACTTCCTTGATCTCGTTGAGTGATTTACGTCCGAAATTCTTGGTCTTGAGCATTTCCGCCTCGGTCTTGGCGACCAGCTGATAAATTTTGTGGATATCGGCATTCTTCAGGCAGTTGGCGCTGCGGACGGAAAGCTCCAGCTCTTCCACGCTTCGATACAAATTCTCGTTAAACTTCGGCTTGTGCTGCTCTTCCGATTCGCTCTCGGGCTCCGGCTCCACATCCTCATCGAAATTGATGAATATGGACATCTGCTCCTTGAAGATCTTTGCGGCATAGGCCACCGCATCTTCGGGCTTGATGCTGCCGTCGGTCCAGACCTCCATGGTCAGCTTATCATAATCGGTGCGTTGGCCCACCCGGGCATTGCTGACCACGTAATTGACCCGTTTGATGGGAGAAAATACCGCATCGATGGGAATCGTCCCAACCGAGGCTTCTTCGTCTTTGTTGGCCTCGGACAAGGCGTACCCCTTCCCCACCTTGACCTGCATCTCCAGGTTGAGCCGGGCATTCTCGCCCAAAGTGGCAATGTGAAGCTTGGGGTTGAGTATCTCCACGCGACCGTCATCGCTGAGGATATCCCCCGCGACCACTTCGCCTTCCCCTTCCGCTTCAAGTCGAAGGATTCTCGGTTCGGGGTCGGAAACCTTGAGACGCACATCCTTGAGGTTCAAAATCAACTCGGAGACGTCCTCCATCACTCCGTCAATAACACTATACTCGTGGTAGACCTTGTCGAATTTCACCGAAACAATGGCGGCCCCGTAAAGCGAAGAAAGGATAATCCGTCGAAGCGAATTTCCGATGGTGATGCCGAATCCCCGTTCAAGCGGCTCGCAGATGAATTTGCCGTAATTGGGTGAAGTTTCGACATTCACCTTGTCCGGCCGAATCATCTCGCGCCAATTCATATACATGAGTTCATTTGTTGACATTCCTATACTCCAGATTTTTGAGAAGATATCCGGGCGGCAATCGTCTTTTATCGCTGATTCGTCTTCTATCGATAGTTCCTGACAACAGGTGCGGGCGGTCTCGCTATTTGGAATACAGCTCGACGATGAGCTGCTCCTGCATCGGCATGGTCAGATCCTCGCGTTCGGGAAAGCTTTTTACCGTACCCTTCATGTTGTCTTTTTCAAGCTCCAGCCACTGCGGAACCCCTCTTCGCACCACCGCGTCCAGTGCGTCGGAAATCGCCTGAATAGTGCGGCTTTTCTCCCGGATTTCGATGACATCCCCCACATTCACCAGAAAAGAGGGGACATTGACTTTTTTACCGTTGACCAGGAAGTGATTGTGGCGGACAAAATGCCGTCCCTGGGTGCGGGAGTTGACCAATCCCAGGCGGTAGACGACATTGTCGAGACGGCGTTCCAGGGATACCAGAAGGTTGGTGCCGGTGATTCCCTTCTGTTGATCCGCCCGCTGAAAAAACAGATGAAACTGCTTTTCCCCAAGCCCGTACATCCGTTTGACTTTCTGTTTTTCCCTCAGCTGAATGCCGTAATCGGACACTTTGCCCCGCCGGCGTTGGCCGTGTTGACCCGGCGGGTAAGACCGTCGGTCGAATGCACATTTATCGGAATAACACCGGTCCCCTTTCAGGAACAGCTTTAAGTTTTCACGTCTGCAGATTCTGCAGACCGAACCATTATATCGTGCCAACGTTTCCTCCTTTACTTATACCCTGCGGCGTTTGGGGGGGCGGCATCCGTTATGGGGAATCGGTGTGACGTCTTTGATCATCATCACCGTAAACCCGGCGGCCTGAAGCGCCCGAACGGCCGATTCGCGGCCGGCGCCCGGACCCTTGACATAGACCTCCACATTCTTCATGCCATGTTCCATCGCCTTTTTGGCCGCATCCTCAGCCGCAAGTTGAGCGGCGAAGGGGGTGCTTTTTCGGGATCCCTTGAATCCCTGAACCCCGGCACTGGACCACGAAATGATGTTTCCCGCGGGATCAGTGACGGTGATAATGGTGTTGTTGAAGGTCGATTGAATGTGCACAACACCACTGGAAATATTCTTTTTCTCTTTTTTCTTGGGTCGGGTTTTTCTCGGCATGGGTATCCCTGTCTCCTCTGTTTACTTCTTTTTCGCTCCGCCCTTTTTCTTCACGGCCGACCGCCTGGGCCCCTTCCGTGTTCGGGCATTGGTGCTGGTCCGCTGTCCGCGTACCGGTAGGGATCTGCGATGCCGAAGCCCCCGATACGATCCGAGATCCATCAACCGCTTGATGTTCATGGATACTTCGGTACGAAGCTCACCTTCCACCTTGAGTTCGCTGTCGATCACCTTACGGATATCGTTGACCTCGGATTCGGTCAAATCATCGGAATTGGTGTTCGGATCAATATCCAGTTTGTCCAGAATACGATTCGCCGTGGTTCGTCCGATGCCGTAGATATACGTCAGACCGACATCGATGCGCTTATTCCTCGGTAAATCTACGCCCGCGATTCTTGCCAAAGTCCTGTCCTCCTATCCCTGTCTCTGTTTGTGACGTTTATTCTCACAAATCACCCGAATCACCCCTTTTCGACGGATGATCTTGCACTTGCTACACATTTTCTTCACAGATGCTCTGACTTTCATTGTCCCCACTCCTTTTGTCCGTTACCCGCAGAAAAAGCGAATCCGTCGAGGCGTATCGCGCCGAATCGGCAAGTGAAAACCGGAAGAACGCCGCGGAAAACTATTTGGATCGATAGACGATTCGGCCGCGGGTGAGATCGTACGGGGAAAGCTCCACCGTCACGGTATCCCCAGGCAGAATTCGAATAAAATGCATCCGCATTTTTCCGGAAATATGCGCCAGGACCTGGTGGCCGTTTTCCAGTTCTACCTTGAACATTGCATTGGGCAAGGTTTCCACAACCGAACCCTGGACTTTAATCGGTTCTTCCTTTGCCATGAAATCGTATCCTCTATCTTGATGTCAAAAGCCGGACAGGCCCGGATCGGCCCATTTCGGCTTCGGAAAATTCCCGTTAACGGCGCCCCCGGAGCCGGGTACCGCCGCTTTTCTTGAGAAATCCCTCATAATGGCGGGTCAGCATGTGGGATTCGATCTGGGCCACCGTATCGATGGCGACACCCACCACGATCAAGAGAGCGGTTCCGCCGAAATAAAACGGTACATTGAAATTGGTAATCAGAATCGAGGGGAGCACACAGACCGCAGAGACATAAATGGCACCGCCCAGAGTAATCCGAGTGAGGACCCGATCGATATAGTCGGCGGTGCGTTTGCCGGGACGAATCCCAGGAATATACCCACCGTGTTTTTTCATGTTTTCCGCCACATCCACAGGATTGAAAGTGACCGCCGTGTAGAAATAGCAGAAAAAGAAAATGAAAACGACAAACAACAGTTCATAATAAACGGTTCCCGGCATAAAGGCGTTGGCGATGCTCTGCATCACGGGAACATTGATAAAGTTGGCCAGGGTCGCCGGAAACATAATGATGGAGGAGGCGAAAATCGGCGGGATCACCCCCGACATATTGATCTTCAGCGGCAGATGAGTGCTCTGCCCTCCGTACATGCGTCGGCCGACCACCCGCTTGGCATACTGGACCGGAATCCGCCGCTGCCCCTGCTCCACAAAAACGATGAAGGCGACCACGGCCACCATCAACACCATCAGAATGAGGACCGCGAAAATATTCATTTCTCCGGTGGAGAGCAGCTGAATGGTATTCCCGATGGCGGTGGGCATACCGGCCACGATACCGGCGAAAATAATCAATGAGATGCCGTTGCCGATCCCCCGTTCCGTGATCTGCTCACCCAGCCACATAATAAAAGCGGTTCCGGCGGTCAGGGTGATCACGGTCAGAAGCCGAAAACCCCACCCGGCCTCAATCACCACCGGCGCCCCGCCGGGGGCGGTCATGCTCTCCAGCCCCACGCTGATTCCGAAGCCCTGAATGATACTGAGCACCACGGTGCCGTATCGAGTGTATTGGGTGATCTTTTTCCGCCCTTGTTCCCCCTCCTTGGACAACCGCTCCAAATGGGGAATCACCACCGTCAGGAGCTGTAAGATAATGGAGGCGCTGATGTAAGGCATAATCCCGAGCGCGAATACCGACAAACGCTCCAGAGCCCCGCCCGCAAACATATTGAACAACCCGAGAAGGCTCCCCTGGGCCCGTTCAAAAAATGAGGCCAGTGCCACGGAGTCGATTCCCGGTGTCGGCACATGGACCCCGATGCGGTAGACCGCCAACAATCCGAGCGTATAGAGGACCCTTCTTTTCAGCTCGGGTATCTTGAAAACGTTTTGGAACCCGGCAGCAACCATTCTATTCCTCGCCTGTTTTCTTCAAACCGACACTTGGATCGGTAATTATTCTACGGATCCGCCCGAGGCCTCGATTTTCTGGCGCGCTCCGGCGCTAAGCCGCTTCAGGCGAATGGTCAGTGAAGCGTCGATATCTCCTTTCCCCAGGAGTTTGACGCTGTCATAGCGGCCCTTGATCAAACCGGCCTTGAGCAGAGCGGCCTCATCCACCACTGTGCCGCTATCGAACCGGGATAGATCACGAATATTAATCACCGCCACTTTTTCCTTGAATATATTGGTAAAGCCCCTTTTGGGCAACCGCCGCTGAATCGGCATCTGGCCGCCTTCATAACCTGGTCTCACACCGCCGCCGGAGCGTGCGTTGTGGCCCTTGGTTCCGCGGCCTGCGGTCTTTCCTTGCCCGGTGGCCACACCGCGGCCCAGACGTTTTCTGGACTTTTTCGCCCCTGTGGCGGGGCTCAGTTCATGTAGTCTCATCCACTGTCTCCTCTGAATCCACCAGATGGGATACCGCCTCGATCATTCCCCGAATCGCCGGGGTGTCTTGAAGTAGAACGGTCCGGTTGAGTTTTCTCAACCCCATGCCGCGCAGTATTTTGCGATGCTTTTCCGGCCTTCCGATCATACTCCTGACAAGTGTCACTTTTAACATACCAGCCATTTGTCCTTCCTCTATCCTTCTCGAATCATCACCCGGAAGGAAAGCAGAAAACATCCTGAATTACAATTCGGCGGCCGCTTTTCCCCTCCGGGCCGCCACCTGCTCACGACTCTGAAGCTGCCGAAGCCCTTCGATGGTCGCCCTTACCACGTTGTGGGGGTTATGAGAACCGAGGCACTTGGTCAGAATATCCTGAATCCCCACCGCTTCGAGCACCGCCCGAACCGCACCGCCGGCAATGACGCCGGTTCCTTCGGATGCCGGTTTCAAAAGCACCCGACCCGCACCGAATCGACCCACGATCTCAAAGGGAATAGTCCCCTCCACGAGGGCTACGCTGATCATGCTCTTTTTCGCTTTGTCCACGCCTTTCCGGATAGCTTCGGGAACCTCACCGGCTTTCCCGAGGCCGAAGCCGACGTTGCCTTCACCGTCGCCGACAACCACAATGGCGCTGAAGCTGAACCTGCGGCCGCCCTTGACCACTTTGGCCACGCGGCTGATGTGGACAACCTTGTCGATCAACTGATTGTCGTCCGTATCCTGTCTTTTCGGATTGTAGACCAAAAGGGTTCCTCCTTATTCGTTAAAATTCCAACCCTGCTTCACGCGCGCCGTCCGACACAGCCTTGATCCGGCCGTGATAGATAAACCCGTTTCGGTCGAACACCACCCGGGTAATGCCTTTTCCCCTGCTCCGTTCAGCGACCAGTTTCCCCACCTGATCAGCGACGGCGATCTTTCCCTTTTCGGCTTTCAGTTCGCGATTGTCCTGAATGTCTTTTTCGAGACTGGAAGCGGTCACCAGGGTCCGCCCGTCGATATCATCGATGATCTGGGCGTAGATGTGCCGCGCACTTCGAAACACACTCAATCTCGGCCGTTCGGGGGTACCGAGAATCTTCCGTCTGATCCGCTTTTTTCGTTTCAGGCGGGCCTGTCTTTTCGTATTTGTTGAACCCATTTTGCCTACCCTCTTAATCGACTCACCTGGAGCAACGATCTCTGATAAATGTCCAATGGTTATTTGGCCCCGGTCTTGCCGGCCTTACGCTGAATCCGCTCCTCGGCGTACTTGACGCCTTTTCCTTTGTAGGGCTCGGGAGGTCTGAGCCGGCGGATGGAGGCGGCCATGTGGCCCAGGGCTTCCTTATCAATCCCCGACAATTTGACGACCGTGTTTTTTTCGACCAAAACCGCAATCCCGTCGGGAATTTTATAATTGATAGGATGGGAAAAACCGAGATTGAAGACGATATTGTTACCGCTGACCTCAGCCCGGTACCCGATACCGTTAATCTCCAGGACCCGCTCAAATCCCTTGCTGACCCCGACCACCATATTATCCACCAGGCTTCGGGTCAGGCCCTGAAGGGCTCGGGTGTTTCGATCCTCTCGATTCAGGGTGACCAGAATCTCTTTGTCTTGAATGTCGAGATCCACATCCGGGTGAATGGTGCGAGTCAAGCTTCCCTTCTCACCTTGAACCGTCAACACCCGATCTCTGTATGAAATCTTTGTTTTATCGGCCACCGGAATCGGCTTTTTTCCTACTCGAGACATGAATAACTCCTCTTTTGCTTACCAGACCCGGCAGAGGACCTCGCCGCCCACGTTCTGGGTTCGCGCCTCTTTATCGGTCATAATCCCCTTGGAAGTGGATAGAATCGCAATGCCCGTTCCGTTCAGCACGGGCTTCAATTCAGTGCTCTTGACATAAACCCGCCGGCTCGGCTTGCTCACCCGTTCAATTTCATAGATGACGTGCTGGTTCTCCGGACCGAACTTCAGATAGACACGGAGGACACCCTGCTTGTTGTCTTTGACGAATTTGTAATTTCTGATATATCCTTCGTCCTTCAGGACCTTGGCCAGTTCGACCTTCAGATTCGAACCGGGTATATCCACGCTGTTGAACTTGGCCCTTCCGGCATTCCGGATTCGAGTTAACATATCCGCGATTGGATCACTCAACATGGCTATTTCGTTCCTCCGTAATTATGATACGCTTACCAGCTCGATTTGGTAACGCCCGGAAGCTTCCCCTGGGAAGCGAGATTCCGAAAGCAGATTCGGCAAATACCGAATTTTCTTAAAAAGGCCCTCGACCGACCGCAAATCGGGCAGCGGTTATACGCCCTGACCTTGAACTTGGGTTGTCTGTTCGCTTTTATCTTCAGCGCTTTCCTGGCCAAATGATCCTCCTTAGTTCCTGAACGGCATGCCCAACAGCTTCAACAGGGCCTTTCCTTCCTCATCCGTATTGGCCGTGGTGACGATGGTGACATTCATTCCTTTGATTTTGTCGATCTTATCGTAGTCCACCTCGGGGAAGATAATATGCTCCCGAATCCCCAGGGAATAATTCCCGCGGCCGTCAAAGGCCTTTCCCGATATTCCCCGGAAATCGCGAACACGGGGCAAAGCGATGTTCACGAGTTTGTTGAAAAAATCGTACATCCGGGTGCGCCGGAGCGTCACACGGCAGCCGATGGGCATTCCCGCCCGCAGTTTGAATGCCGCGATCGATTTTTTGGCCCGGGTGACCACCGGCTGCTGGCCGGCGATCAGTCGAAGTTCTTCCACGGCGGAGTCCATCAACTTGATATTGTGAATGGCCTCCCCCAACCCCATGTTCAGTACGATCCGATCCAGTTTGGGCACTTCCATTCGGTTCTTGTAATCGAACCTCTCCACCAGATTGGGGACCACCTCTTGTTCGTAAATGCTTTTCATTTGTGTCATGATGCTCCTCCGGCACTCCGATGCGGACTATTGTATAATCTCGCCGCACTTGGCGCATGCGCGGGCCTTTTTGCCGTCTTCCAATTGCCGCATCTTGATCCGCGTCGGTCCGATGCATTTATCACACATCAGCATGACGTTGGAATGATGGATCGGCGCTTCGCTCTCTACAATTCCGCCCTGCCGGTTCTGAGGACTGGATCGGGTATGACGCTTAACCATATTGATGTTTTCAATCAAAACACGGCCCTTGTCCGGAAGCACTTTCAGGACTTTCCCGATCTTCCCCTTATCCTTACCGGCAATGACCTTAACCTTATCGTCTTTTTTAATTCTGGATGTATTCATGATTTCACTCTCCGCGGGGCAAGCCAGCAGGCACTCAAAGAACCTCCGGTGCCAGCGAAATAATCTTCATGAACCGCTTGGCCCGCAGCTCCCGGGCCACCGGTCCGAAGATACGGGTCCCGATGGGTTCTTTGTTGGGGTTGATGAGAACCGCAGAATTTTCATCGAACCGAATGAACGATCCGTCCGGCCGCTTCAATTCCTTTTTGGTTCTGACCACGACTGCCTTCAGAACATCCCCTTTTTTCACCTTGGCATTCGGAATGGCTTCCTTCACACTCACCACTATGATGTCGCCGATACTTGCGTAACGTCTTCTGGATCCCCCGAGCACCTTGATGCAGTATACGATCTTGGCCCCTGAATTGTCCGCAACTTTCAGTCTGGATTCTGCCTGGATCATCTCTTTGTCCCCAATCTATCAAACAGCCTTCACAACGATTTCGCTTACGCGCCACTTTTTGCTCTTGCTGATCGGCCTAGATTCGGTGATGAGCACCTTATCGCCTATCTGGCAGGTATTGTTTTCGTCATGAGCCGCGAATTTTGCTCGCCTTCTGATGTATTTTTGATAAAGACCATGTTTAACCAATCTTTCAACCAGAACGACGACGGTTTTGTCCATTTTGTTGCTGACGATCGTTCCGATCAACTGCCTTTTCATTCCTCGCTTTTTCATGGCTATCTATCACTATCACTATCGGTTTTGGGTAAGTTCATTTTCACGGATGATTGTTCTGATACGCGCGATGTCCCTCTTAGTCTGTTTCATCTTCTGCGGATTTTCGAGCTGTCCGCTCCCGTGTTGGAAACGAAGATTAAACAGCTCTTCGTTCAGGTCAAGCACCTTTTGCCGCATTTCTTCAAGGCTCATGTCTCTGATCTCGCTCGCCTTCATGTCATTTCCCCTCTTTCTATGAACCTGGTCTTGATGGGGAGTTTGTGGGCGGCCAGCCGGAGGGCCTCCCGAGCCAATTCAGCCGGAACCCCTTCCATTTCGTAAAGAATTTTACCCGGACGGATGACAGCCACCCATCCTTCGGGAGCGCCTTTTCCCTTTCCCATTCGAACTTCGGCCGGTTTTTTGGTAATCGGCTTGTCGGGAAATATTCGAATCCACATTTTGCCACCCCTCTTGACGTGGCGGGTCATGGCGATACGGGCGGCCTCGATCTGCTTAGCGGAAACAAAGCCGCATTCCACGGCCTGCAATCCGTATTCTCCAAATGTAAGATCACTGCCGCGGTGCGCCATTCCCCTCATCCGGCCTTTCTGCTGCTTTCGAAACTTGACCTTTTTGGGGCTCAGCATCTTTCATGTCTCCTTTTATATCTTTCCACCGGTCTCCAGTGAATCCATCTTCAAAATTTCCCCCTTGAATATGAACACCTTCACACCGACAATTCCATAAGTGGTTCTCGCCTCGGCCAGTCCGTAATCGATATCCGCCCGCAAAGTGTGCAGCGGCACCCGGCCTTCCCGGTACCATTCGGTTCGGGCCATTTCAGCACCGCCCAACCGGCCGGAGCTGATGATTTTAACGCCCTTGGCGCCGAACCTCATGGCGGAAGAAACCCCCCGCTTCATGGCCCGGCGGAAGGCAACGCGTCGAACGATCTGAAGCGCCACGTTTTCGGCCACCAGTTGAGCGTCGACTTCGGGTTTGCGCACCTCCTGAATATCAATCAGCACCTCCTGGAAAATCATCTTCTCAAGCTCTTTTTTGAGCTTTTCGATCTCGGAACCTTTTTTCCCGATGACGATCCCAGGCCGGGCTGTATGGATGCGAAGCCTGACACGCTTGGACGACCGCTCGATCTCTATCCGTGAAATCCCGGCATGGTACATCTTGCTTTTCACATATTCCCGAAGCCGATAATCCTCCAGGATATAATCCGAATACTTTTTGTCTGCGTACCAACGCGACTCCCAGGTCTTGACGATGCCGAGTCTTAATCCGATCGGATTTACTTTCTGGCCCAAGCGATTACCTCCTTTTTACCCCAACTCTTCAGCTAAAATGACCGTTATGTGACTGGTTCTTTTTAATATCCGTGTGCCCCTGCCTCGGGCTCGGGCCCGAAACCGCTTCAGCGTCGGCCCTTGATCCGCAATCACATTACGGACCACCAATTCATCGACGTCGATCCCCATGTTCTGATCCGCATTGGCCACGGCAGAGCGCATGGTCTTTTCGACGACGCTCGCGGCCTTCTGGGGCATGAACTTAAGGCTGTTTAGTGCGTCCTCTACCGGTTTTCCCTTGACCGCATCGACAAGCATACGGACTTTCTGAGGAGAAATGCGCACATATTTGGTGACAGCTTTGACCTCCATTGCAGACATCCCTTCTTATCGCTTACTTCTTCAGCTTCGATTTCTTATCGCCGGCATGGCCGTAAAACGTGCGAGTCGGTGAAAACTCTCCCAGCTTATGCCCCACCATGTTTTCGCTCACGAATACCGGGATAAACTTTTTGCCATTGTGAACCGCCAGCGTGAGGCCGACCATCTCCGGAATTATGGTGGAACGTCGGGACCAGGTTTTGATGACCTTTCCCCCTCGGGATTCCTGGGCTTGTTCGACCTTCTTGACCAGTTTGACTTCCACGTAAGGCCCTTTTTTTAACGATCGTGGCATATCCCTTCCTGCTCCTTTGGATGATTATTTCTTGCTTGTCCGCCGCCGCACGATGTAACGATCGGTCTGCTTGTTCTTGCGGGTTCGATACCCTTTGGTAGGCTTGCCCCAAGGACTACAGGGGTGACGACCACCCGAAGACCGGCCTTCGCCGCCGCCCATGGGATGATCCACCGGGTTCATGGCTACGCCCCGAACACTGGGCCGTCTTCCCAGGCGCCGGGTGCGCCCGGCTTTTCCGAGGGAAACGTTTTCATGAGTCACATTGCCCACCTGGCCGATGGTGGCCCGACAGTTCATCAGGATCATTCTCACCTCCCCCGAGGGGAGCTTCACCTGAGCATATTTGTCTTCTTTGGCCATCAGTTGGGCAAAGGTGCCGGCGCTGCGGACGATCTGACCGCCTTTTCCGATCTTAAGCTCAATATTGTGGATGTGAGTGCCCAGCGGAATGTTGCGCAGGGGCAGTGTATTACCGGGTTTGATATCGGCCTCGGGTCCGGACATCACGGTATCCCCGATCTTCAGATTCACCGGGGCCAGTATATAGCGCTTTTCTCCGTCTACATAATGTAGCAGGGCGATTCGCGCACTTCGGTTGGGATCATACTCGACGGTGGCCACCTTGGCCGGCACTCCGGTCTTGTCCCGCTTGAAATCGATAATTCGATAATGGCGCTTGTGCCCCCCGCCCCGATGTCGGCAGGTGATCCGCCCGTAGGTATTTCGCCCGCCCTGCTTTTTAAGGACCTTCAGCAGGCTCTTTTCAGGGGTGGTGGACGTAATCTCATCGTAGCTTGAAAATTCCTGAAATCTGCGGCCAGGAGAGGTCGGTTTGGATTTTTTAATTGCCATGCTGACTCCTAAATATTATACGCCCTCAAAAAATTCGATCCGTTCACCGGGCATCAGTTTGACGATCGCCTTTTTCCAGTCTTTGCGTTTGCCCACGATGCGCCCCCGTTGTTTCACCTTGCCCTTGACCTGCATGGTCCGCACTTCCGAAACATGGACATCGAAGATCTTTTCGACCGCTTTTCGGATTTCTACTCGATTGGCCCGACGGTCTACCTCGAAGGTGATCTGGTTGTCCACCTCTTTTTGGAGGGTGGTCTTTTCCGTCACCAACGGACGCTTAATAACTTCATAATAGTTCATCATGCGGAAAGCCTCCCTTCCAGGGCCTTGACGGCAGGCTCAAGAAGTATGACGTTCTTGTATCTGAGCAGATCGTAGACGTTCAGCCCTTCCGACCGCAACACCTTCACGTTGGGAACGTTTCGGGAGGACAGCTCCAGATTGGCGTCTTTTTGATCGGTCACCAGAAGGACGTTGTCCGTGTCGAGGCTTTGAATGATCGCCACGAAATCCTTGGTTTTTACCCGCTCCAGTTCAAGACGATCCAGAACGATCATTTCATTGTCGCGCATCTTGCTGCTCAGGGCCATCTTCAGGGCCAGCTTTCTTACCTTTTTGGGCACCTTGTAGGCGTAGGATCTCGGATGAGGCCCGAAAACCACTCCGCCGCCTCTTAGCAGGGGAGATTTAATGTCGCCGCGTCGCGCACGGCCGGTTCCCTTCTGGCGAAACAGCTTTTTGGTGCTGCCGACTATAGCGCTGCGGTTTTTCACCGACGCGGTTCCCGAGCGTCGGGCGGCCCTCTGCATCGTAACCACCTCATGAAGGACACTCGATTTCACCGGAACGTTGAAAATGTCTTCGGCCAGCTCGATCTCCGAAACCTTTTCGCCTTTCGTATTCAGAACATCTACGACAGCCATATCTATCCCTCGTCAGACTCTCATCAGCCACCCGGCACTTTCGGCCGCTGGCCCTTGTATTCTACTTTTTCTGTGATGTGGTCTTCTTGACCATGACCACGCCGGACCGGGAGCCGGGCACCGCGCCTTTCAGCAAGAGGAGGTTTTCATCGGGCCGCATATCGACGATTTCAAGGTTCCGAATAGTCTTGCGGGTATCGCCGAGTTGACCGGGAAGCTTTTTCCCCTTGAAAACCCGGGCCGGCCAGGCGCTGCATCCGATGGAACCGGGCACACGATGGCTTTTGCTGCCATGGGTCTCCCTCCCTCCGGAAAACCCGTGGCGTTTGATGACCCCCTGAAACCCGCGGCCCTTGGTGGTGCCGACCACATCCACCCGTTCTCCGATATTGAAGATGTCGAGGGAGACCGTCTGGCCCGGGCTGAAATCATCCGGGTTGTCTACGGAGACCTCTTTGATGACCTTCACGGGTGCGGCGCCGGCCTTTTTTACATGCCCCTTCAGCGGTTTGTTGGCATGGGTTTCCTTCTTTTCTTCAAATCCCAGCTGAAGCGCATTGTAGCCGTCGGTGGCTTCGGTTTTGATCTGGGTCACCACGCAGGGGCCCAGTTGTATCACCGTCACCGGAATATACCGCCCTTCCGGCGAAAACAGTCCGGTCATCCCCATCTTTTTTCCGATCAATCCATTACTCATGATATCTGGTGTCTCCTATCCTGCTACAGTTTGATTTCGACATCCACCCCTGGAGACAGGTCCAATTTCATCAGCGCATCCACTGTCTGTTGAGTGGGGTCCAGGATATCCAAAAGCCGCTTGTGGGTCCGCATCTCAAACTGCTCGCGAGACTTTTTGTCGATATGGGGAGACCGCAGCACACAGTATTTGTTGATTCTCGTGGGCAGCGGAATGGGACCGACAATTTTCGCGCCGGTTTTGTTGGCCGTATCCACGATATCGGAGGCGGACTGATCCAGAAGCTTATGATCATAGGCCTTCAACCGGATTCTGATCTTGGTATTCATCATCATGGCTTATCACCGCCCCTCGTTTATTCGATAATTTCGCTGACCACGCCGGCGCCCACGGTACGACCGCCCTCACGGATGGCGAAGCGGAGCT
>CAZNLT010000131.1:0-17336 GCA_964573705.1 uncultured Desulfobacterales bacterium | reverse complement strand
CGGCAGGCGAAGCTGGCCGTCCAGGAACGGCTTGGACGGCTTGCCGTCCTCGGTCAGCAGGTGGATCCGCTCCTCGGCCTTCGCCGCGGCCTCGGTCTTCGGATACCGGCGTATGGCTTCGCGATAGCTGAAGATCGCCGCTTCCCAGGTGCGGGGCTTTCCCTGCTTGGCGTAGAAATCGCCGGCCTTGATCAGGCGCAGCGCGTCGGCCTCTTCCATCTCGCCCATGCTGTCTTCGGCACGCTGCATCGGCACCCGCAGTCTGTTGCCCTCTCTCTGGCGTTCCAGAAGCCTGTACTGGCGGCGGGCCTCTTCCACGGTCCCGGTGCCCAGCTGCACGTCGGCCAGGGCGCTGCGATAGCGCGCAACCGGAACGAGGGGGCTTTCGGAGAACATCGAGAGAACGGTTGCGAAGTGGTCCTTGGCCTGGCGCGGGCGGTTCAATTCGAGATACGCCCAGCCGACCTCGCAGTGCGCGTCATCGGCGAGTTCGCCGTATGCGTCGTGGCGCAGGATCGCCTGCAACACCTCGATCGCGGTCCAGAGAGAGTCCTCCCGCGTTGTGCGCCTGGTCAGGCTTACCGGCGCGCCGCGCAGAAAATGCTCCGCAATCCGGAATTCCAGCTCCAGCAGTCCGGGCAGGTGCGTGCTCTTCGGGTACTTGGCCAGGCATTCCTCGACCGCCTTGAAGGCATGATAGTAATTCTCCATTTCGAAGAGGCAGGCGGAGAGGCGGCGCATGGCGCGGCCGGCTTCCTTGGTTTCCGGCCAGGTATAGACGAGGAGGAAATACTGCCTGGCCGCATCGTAGAATTCGCTCTTGCGTTCCAGCTCCAGCGCGTAGGAAAACTGCTCGGACGGGGTTCCGCGCGCGGACCCCTCCTGGCGGGCCCACCCGGCGCTCTCGGTCCACTTCCAGGGCGTATCGCCCGCCGCGGCAAATGCGCAGAAGCCAAGGGAAACCAGGCCGAACAAAAGATACCGCCTCCACATCATTCCATTACTCCTCCCCGGTCTTCCCGAGCCGCTGCAGGATCTTCTTCGCCCGAGCGGCCGTTTCGGTTCCGGAATAGTCTTTCACCAGCTCTTCAAGTAAGAATACGGCAGGCTTATTTCCTGCCCGCGTCTGATTCTCCAGATAAAACTCGGCCCGCTCCATCAGGTGCCGGGCCCGCTTCTCCCTGAGCAGCGCCCTGGCGTCCCCAAGTTCGCTCTCAAGGGCCTTGTCGCCGCGCAGGATCACCTCGCGCGCTTCATTGAGCAGCCGCTCGGCCCGGTCGATCGTCCCGCTCTGGATCTTGCCTCGCGGCGGGGCCATCAAGAGGCTCTTCGCCGCGCGGATTTTCGCCGCGTTGACCCACTCGCTCTCACTGTGGTATGTCAACAGGCGCTCGTATGCCTTCGCAGCCTCGGCAAAGCGCCCCGCAGCATACAGCGCTCCGCCCTGGGCCAGAAGCGCCTCGGGCGCGAGCACGCCTTGCGGATCATTATACACGATGCGCCCGAAAACGCGAGAGGCTGCCTCGTAGCCGGTCGCCTTTTTTTTGCCGCATTGCCATCCCTGTTTCACCCATGATGATCTCAACATCTGTTTTCTCCGGATAACATAGAATCCCGGGGTGAAGGTGAGCGATGATGAATTCAGAGGCCAAATAAAGATGCTGAAATCCTGAAAATCCTTTCTCATCCTGGCCATCCTGATTCAAAATATCTTGAACTCTGATTCGTCTGATTTCCGGATGGACTCTGATGAACCCTGCGCAGAGGCATGATTTCTTCAAGTGAACAGCCAACTCGTCGCCGGAAAGACCATTACTGAATGGAAAAAAGATCACCCGCTGATCGACCGCCTCATGTCGCTGGAATCGGTCTGGTGGAGCAATCCCCGGTACGACCGGTACGATGCGGCTGCACCCGATCTGCCGCTGGCCGTGGTCGATATCGCGGATGCGGAAGCACGGCTGAACCGGTTCGCGCCGCTGATCGCCAGGCTGTTTCCGGAAACGGCGGAGAACCGGGGCATCATCGAATCGCCCCTGGTCGAGATCCCGGGGATGCGGCAAAGGATGGAAACGGTCTGGGGGCAGACGATGGAAGGGAACCTGCTGGCCAAATGCGACAGCCGTCTGCCGATTTCCGGGTCCATCAAGGCTCGCGGCGGGATTTATGAAGTTCTGAGGCATGCGGAAAATCTGGCCCTTCAGCACCGGCGACTCACCGGTGAAGATGATTACGCAATTTTGGCGGAAGATGACTTCCGGTCCTTTTTCTCCGGATACGGCATCGCCGTGGGCTCCACCGGCAATCTGGGCCTGAGCATCGGGATCATGGGGGCGCGGCTCGGGTTCAGGGTGGTGGTCCATATGTCCGCCGATGCCAAACAGTGGAAAAAGGATCTCCTTGTCGCCAAAGGGGTAACCGTCATCGAATACGAATCGGATTACAGCAATGCGGTGGCGACGGGCCGAAAACAGGCCGAGGCCGATCCCCGAATGCACTTCATCGACGATGAAAATTCCACCGATCTGTTTCTGGGATATGCGGTGGCCGCCTGTCGGCTGAAGCGGCAGCTGACGGCGATGCGGATCCCGGTGGATGGGGACCATCCGCTGTTTGTCTATCTTCCCTGCGGGGTCGGCGGGGGACCCGGCGGGATCACCTTCGGGCTGAAGACGGTGTTTGAAGACGATGTCCACTGCTGGTTTGCCGAGCCCACCCATTCTCCCTGCATGCTTCTCGGCCTGATGACCCAGCGCCATGACCAAATCCGGGTGCAGGAATTCGGAATCGACAACCGGACCGACGCCGACGGGCTGGCGGTGGGGACGCCCTCCGGATTTGTGGGCAGGGCCCTGAACCGGCTGATCAGCGGGGTCTACACCGTTCCGGATGAGGATCTGTTCCTGCTTCTGTATCTTTTGGCCGATTCGGAAAACCTCGCTGCCGAGCCGTCCGCCGCGGCCGGATTGGCCGGGCCGATCCGGCTCTTTTCCGAGGCAGAGGGACGGCAGTATCTGAAAACCCACGGTCTTCATAGTAAAATGGCCCGGGCTTCCCATGTCGTCTGGGTGACGGGCGGCAGCATGGTGCCTTCCGCGGTTATGGCGCATGATCAGGAAGAGGGATTGAAAATTCTGCGGAAAAGGGGTAATTCCGGCTGAACATGAAGACCCCTGTTTCACCGATCATTTCTTTCTGAGGAGGAGCGGATGTTTGCGATTCGAAGTGACGACGGTTACCGGGAAATTCTGGACAAGATTCAGCTGAAAACCCTGATCCATGGGGAAAAGACACTCATGGCCGAATTCAGGATCGGGAAGGGGGCCCTGCTCCCCCGGCACAACCATCCCCATGAGCAGATCGGGTTTCTGGTGTCCGGCCGGCTCGAATTGACGATCGGCGATGAGACCCGGACGGTGGGCCCCGGCGACAGCTGGTGCGTGGCCGGCCATGTGGATCATCAGGCTGCGGCTTTGGAAGACAGCGTCGCCATCGAAGTCTTTTCGCCGGTCCGGGAGGATTATCTTCCCTGAAGCATCGGGCCACGCCAAGCCGCCTGGTAAAAAACCCAAGGCCCGCCGGAAAGACCAGCGGCGCGCCTTATTTCTCTTCGAGAAGCCATAACCACAGCGGCATGACCTCGATGTCGCCCTTGCTTTCGTCGGCGTGTTTCGTGACCAGAATGCGCCGGTTCGGTCGAATATCCGAAGTCGCCAGATCCTCGAATCCGGTGAATTCGCGGTCCGGGATGTCGTCTCCGTAAGAGACGTTGACCGCCCAAATTTCATTGCGTCGGCGGGCGATAAAATCCACCTCCTGTTTTCCCTTCCAGTAAAAGATTTCGAATCCTGAGCGGGACAATTTCTGGAAGACGAGGTTTTCGGCCAACCTTCCGGCATCTTTTGAAAAGACAAAGGCCGTGGCTTTTCGAAGACCGTTGTCGATGGCGTACACTTTTTTGGGATTTTTTTCTTGAACTTTCAACGAAAAGCTGAAACGCGGCACAAGGGCGAGAATGTCGGTTTCGAGGATGAAGGACAGGTATTCCTGAAGGGTCTCCCGGGCCGCGCCCATGCCGGGTTCGAGAGATCCCTGGTATCGATTTACGGAAAACAGATTCGAAACATTGGTGAGCAAGTATTTCAAGAGATTTTTCAACGTTGATGAGTTTCGCAATGAGAACCGATCCGCGATATCCCGGTATACGAGCATTTCGAAGTAATTCTGAAGGATGTCCAAGGCGATTTCATCATCGGCGTTCACCACTTCCGGGTATCCGCCCCATTCAAGATAATCTTCCATGGCGCGTATCACGGGAAAGCGGTTTTCGGAATAGCGAATGGTCTCGGGATCGAACGGGATTTCTTTGAAACGCAAATATTCATGGAAGGAAAGGGGCGTGAGCCGATATGCCAGGGTCCGCCCGCGCAGAGACGTCGCGATTTCACGGGAGAGGAGTTTCGCGGATGACCCGGTCAGAAATATCCGGAACCGTCGGCCTTCGTGAAGCCGCCGGACAAACACCTCCCAGCCGGAGACCACTTGAATCTCATCCAGAAAGAGGTAAACCGGCCCTTTCCGGTGTTCCGGGAAAAGCTCGTAGAATGCATCGATGAGCAGATGCATTTCCTTGAGGTCCAAAGGGAGAAGTCGTTCGTCCTCCAAATTGAAATAGATGATCCGGGATTTTTCAACCCGCCGCATCAGGCGGTTGATGATCTGATACATGTAGAAGGTCTTCCCAGCCCGTCGGGGGCCATACACGGTAATGACCCTTTCGGAGTCTTGAGGGACTTCGAGATCCCGACGGATCACCTCGGGAAGCGTGTTTTCTTGAAATTCCATGATGACCCGCTTGAACAGCGTTTTTTTATCCATGACAGAATTGGTAACATTGCAAACCATATCTGTCAACAATCATAGAAAAATTGCCAAGTATACCCGACAACTCGGAGCGAGGCCCGGGAATCCCGAAGCCGAAAACCCCGGCGCAACCCGCCGCGCGCTTCCGCCTTCCCGGCGGAGTTGGTCCGGAGGATGGGAACCCTTCAAACTCTCCGGTTGACTCCCACCCCGTCCCCCATTACACTGCTTCTTTTTTGGACTGAAAAGAGCGCGTGCGCCCCGTACAATGCGGCCCGCGCCGGAGAAAACCGCCACCCATGCAGTTCGACCTGTTTGAATCCATCGAAGACGATGCGGCATCGACCCGCGACGGGTCCGTTTCTCCTCCCGACGGACCCGCCTGGGATCTCACCCTCACCCGGCGCACCCGGGTGCTGCTCCATGCCCTGCCCATCCTCAACCTGAAGCTGGCCGACACCCGGCGGGACCCGGAGCTGCACCATTACGATTCCCTGGCCCTGGCTATGAAGAGCCTGGACCTGATCATCGAGAACACCGGTCTGGATGCCGACATCGACGCGACCGGTCTGGTGGGGCGGCTGTCGCCGTTGTTGAGCGCCATGGATGCGGCCAAAGGCATCCCGCCCGATGCGGATCGCCACAGGGCCATGGTGGAGAAGATGCTGGCCTCGCTCCGCAATGAAAGCAATAACCGCCGCCCCTTTTCCTTGGAATACCAGGATTTCGACGCGGAGGGTGGGGCGGTCCGCCGGGTGCTGGAGTTCCGGATCATCGAGGATGTCTTCCATCCCCGGGGCGGAACGGTGCTGCGGCTCTCCAACGAGGCGGTCAATCTGTTTCTCAATGCCCTGGAGCTGGACATCGAAGACGCCCAGGCTGCAGCCGAGGCGGTGGTTCATTCCCAGCTCGCGCGGGGCAAGTTCAACGAGGCGGTCCAGTCGGCCAAGAACGCCAACTGGCACTCCATCCGGTATGCCGAAAAGATCGACCGGCTGCTGCGGGAGACCCGGCGCGATCTGGACGGGGTGGACTGGCGGGAGGCGGCCCCGCGCCTGCTGGAAGAGGCCATGACCCACATCCGGGGGCGGCTCGACATCGAGGACCACATCATCCGGTCGGCCGACGACCGGCTCGACGTGCTGGCGGAAACCGACGACCAGCGGGAGTCGGTGGCTCGCATCCTTTCCCTGGTGCGGTCCTGCCGAATGCGCCATTTGTCGGTTCAGGGCAAGCTGATCTCGGCCCGGCAGGTTTTCCTGGAAGAGCAGGTGCGTCAGTCCTTCATTCCCCGGGCGCTTCTGGGGTTGCCGGAGTTGTTGAGCGGGGTCCTGGAGCCGATCCTGGCCATGGGCCGGGAGGATGCCGAAGCCGTGATCGAGGCTCGGTTCGGGGCCTTCGTGGGCCCGGCGCCGCCCCCGCTCTTTTTTCTGACGGAGCAGGTGGAATGGGGGCTTCAGCCCCGCCGGACCATGACCCGGGGGACGGTATCCGACGATGCGCCGGACTTGACCGTCCTCGGGCCGGAGATGCGCCGGTTCGATCCCGGCCATGTGGATCAGGCCCTGGCGCGATTGGAAGGGCTCGACGCTCCCACGCCCTTGTCGAATCTGCTGGCGGCGGCCGAAGCCGATGGGGAGCCGGTGACCGTGCGGGAGCTGCTGGGGCTGATGGTGCTGCGGCGGTTCGATCCCGAGTCCGAATCCCCGCCCGTCTTTGAGGTGTCGGCCATCCCCGACACGCCTTTGATGGTCCCGCCTTTTTTCGGAGACGACCTGCTGGTGAGCCCGGAAAGGAGCGCCGATGCCGCTTCGCAGTGACGATATTTACCGCTCTGTCCGCCTGGTCGGATGGGGGTTGCGGCCCGGGGCTCGGCCGGCCCAGGATCCCGAGTACGCGGAGTTGGTGGACCGGTATCGGGATTTGTCCGACTTCCGGGACTCGGTGCGGGCCGCGGCCGACGCCCTGGACCTGGACGTGCTGGATGTCTCCTCCCACGGCATTGTTTTGGGGCCCCGGCCCGAGTCGGTCTTTTCCCTCAAGCCGGGGGAGTTTCTGCCCGGAACCGCATCCGCCGACGACCGGCTCATTTCCGGGCTGGTCCAGGTGGCGGTGGCGGCCCACCTCTACCCCCGGTCCATCGACCTGGAGGAGACCCCCGAACTGGAGCGGCGGCCGGTGACGGTGGCCGCCGTGGACGAAATCCTGCGGGAGCTGTGCGGGCGGCTGGCGGAGCGCTCCCGCACCGATCCGGACCCGGCTGCCGATGAGGAGCTCTCGGGCCTGTACGAAGCATGGCGGGTCTACCAGGCCCGGGTCTCCGTCAAGGAAACCGCCGACGACCGCCGTCCCCGAACCACCACCCGGCGGATGATCGAGCGGGTTCTGGACCGGCTCTGCGAGTTCGGCTGCTTTCAGCGGCAGATTCGAGGGCAGGAGACCCTTTACCGCCCCACCCGCCGGTACCAGGTCCAGGTCCAGAACCTGGCTGCCGCCGCCGTCTTCCGCCATGTTCGGTCCGTTCTGGAAAACAGACCCGATGAACCGGGCGGAGCGTCTTCGGCCGCTTCATCTTCCATCGAACCCATAGGATAAAATCAAAATGCCCCACCTGATCCGTTTGCGAATCGTCTCTGCGGGCCATCCCGCGGCCCGAATGGACGACCTCACCTTTGACTTCACCGACAGCGGTGGGCGACCCGTCGATTCGGTGATCTGGCTTCGAAACGGCGGAGGCAAGTCTTCTCTTCTCAACCTTTTTTTCTCCACCCTTCGGCCCGACAAGAGCGATTTTCTGGGGGCGAAGGCCGAATCGAAGCAGCGCCGTCTGGACCATTACATCCTGCCCCAGGCCCCGGCGGTAGTGGTTTGCGAATGGGTTCTGGACAACCCGGCGGACAGCCTTTTCACCGAAACCCGCCGACACCTCACCGGGGTTTTCTACGAACGCCAGCCCTCCCGGGACGGCGGGGACACCCCCCTCAAGCGGCTCTATTTCGGCGGACCGATCACCGGGGAGGACCCGCGTCTGTCCATCGACGGGCTTCCCCTGCGGGTGACCGACATCACGGGCGGTTCCCTTCGACGGACGCTCCCCGCCTTTCGCCGGGAGTGGACGGAACTTCGCAACGCCTTTCCCCATCTTCAGGTATTTGAAACCAGCATTCAGCGGGATTGGGCCGAATATCTGGAAGGGCTGGGGATCGATCCCGAGCTGTTCTTCTACCAGATTCAGATGAACCTTCGTGAAGGCGGCGCCAAGGAGATGTTCCACTTTCGGGAGAGCGAGGATTTCGCCGACTTTCTGCTCAAGATGGTCATGGACCCGGACCATGCGGCTCAAGTCTCCAAAAACATTCGGGACTTCCGGGAGCGTCTCTATCTGCGGCGGGACCAGTTGCTGCCCGAGGCCGATCTGACCGAGGGGCTCATGACCCGGCTGGAACCGCTGACCGGGATCGCCCGGGAGCGGCGGGCCCGCCTGAAGGATCTCTCCGAAGCCGGGGCACGGCTGGAATATCTGGATCGGTTCATCGCTGATCGCCGGGAGGATTTGGACGCGGAAAAAGCGGGGCTGGCCCGAACCGCCGAAGCGGCGGCGGCCGACGCCGAAGCCCATGGGGCGGAGGCGGACCGATCGCGCAGGCGGAGCGCGGCCCTTCGGCGCTGGGCCGCCCGGGAGCGGCTGAAGGCGGCGGACCATCGGCGCGAAAAGGCCCTTCTGACCCGTCAAACGGCCGAGCGGGAATACCTTCTGTGGCGGGCCGCCGGCCCTTGCGCATCCATGCGCCGGTACGAAGCCGAGGCCGAGGCCCACCGGGCCGAACTCCATCGAAAAGCCGAAACCCACGCGCCCCTGCGGGACGATCTCATCGCGGCGGCCCGAGCCCTTCACGCGGCCCTGAACCGGCGGGTTCGAAATCTTCGGGAGGAACAGGCCCGGATGAGCGCGGAGGCGGAAACGGCCCGAAAGGCGGCCCGAACCCATCGGGAACGGGCCAATGAACTCAATGTGTCCGCGGCCGGGTCGGAAAAAGAAGCGGAGCACCGGCGAGGCCGGCTGACGGAGGCCGAGACGGAGCGGAACCGCTTGACCGAAAGCGGTGTTTTGCGGACCGGAGAAGACGGGGATCGCGCCGTCGCCCGCCTTCGGGCGGCGGTGGAGGAAGGCCGGATCGATCTGAACCGCGTCCGGAAGGCCCTGGCGGAGGTTAAGGAAAAGCGGGACCGGCTGGCGTCCGAGGCTCGGGACCTGGAGGGGCGGCGGACCGAGCTTTCTTACGAAAAAGACCTGCTGGTGCGGGATCTGGCGGCGGCCCGGGCGGAAAAGGCCTCCATCGAGGCCCGCCCCCTCTGGACGGAAGCCCTGGAACTGACTCCGGAGACCGCCGACCTGAACCGGTTCACCCGGGAAGGCGTCGCGGAGCTGGAGGCCGAGCTGCACCGCCTCTTCCAAAGGCTGGTGGGGTTGCGGATCGAGCGCTCCGAAAACGAGCGGTTCCGGGACTATCTGGGCCGCCACGGACTGCTGCCGCCTTCACCGGACGCCGAAACCGTCCTGAAAATCCTGCAATCCCGGTTTCCGGCTGTTTGGAGCGGGTGGTCCTACATTTCGGCCAACGCCAAGGACAATCCGTCCCGCCGCCGATGGGTGGCGGCCCATCCCGATCTGGCCGCCGGGGTGGTGGTTCGGTCCGAGGATTTCGATGCCGCCGTCGCCGCTCTCGAATCCTCGCCGCCCTCGCTGCGCACCCCGGTGGCGGTGGCGCCGGCGGATGCTTTCCAGGCCGGGGGCGAACCCCGGCGGCTGGTGGTGGGGCCCGAGACCGATGCCTTTTTCGATCCGGCCGCCGGGGAGGCGGAACTCGTCCGCATCGAGGGGCGGTCGATGGAGCTGGACGAGACCCTGTCCCGACTGGAAACCCGGCACGCCGGACTTCGGGACGATCTGCTCTCCATCGCCCGCTTTCGCGAAAAATATCCGCCAGACTGGTTCGAGGCCCAAACGGCGGCGGTGACCAAGAAGGGGGCCGCCGTTGCCGAGGCGACGACCGCTCTGGCGGAGATTCGAACGGCGGTGGATGCATCCCAAAGCGAGATCCGCGATACGGAAACCCGGATCGAGGAGATTCAGGCCGACAACCACCAATCCGAGCGGTGGTTGGAGCGGGCCGTCGATTTCCGGGACCGTTTCGAACGGCACCTGTCCGGGATTCGGGCGGAGATGGACGCTTTTGAGGCATCGGCCCGAGACGACCGCCAAAAGGCGGCGGAAGAGAAAAAAGCTGCCGAAACCGCCGAGGCCGAGGCCGGAGATCGGTTCCGCAAATCGGTGATCCAGGGGGAGGACGCCTCCGCCGCCGAGCGGGAGCGGGACGCCGTGGAATACCTGGGGGGGCCGGCGCCCGAACCCGAGGCCGGGGACGCGCGGGTCTTGACCGACGAATACGCCCGGCTCAAGCGGCGGTATGAGTCCGAGGTGGGGGAGGCCGGTCTCCAGCAGATGATCGAACGCAGCCGCCGGGAGACCGCCGAAGCCCGAAAGGCGATGCGGAAGATCCTTCGGGGAGCGGAGGGGGGCGAGCATCCCGTGACCGAGGCCGAGGTGGCCGAGACGGTGGCGGGCCTGTCCACGACGGACGCCATCGAGGACGAACTGGCGGCCGCGGAGACGGCCCGAACCGAGGCCCTTACCCGGTCCGCGGAGGTGGATGCGGCGGTTCAGCGGGTGGAATCGGAGCTGAAAGAGCGGGAGGACGCCTGCCGGGAAATGGGTGAGGTCCCCGAAATCGATCCGGGCGATACCCCGGTGGACCCGGACGCGGCCCTGGAAGAGGCGGACCGGCATGCTGAGGCGGCGGAACAATCCGAAACCCTTGCCGAAGCCGGACGAAAGACGGCCGAAACAGCCGGAGCGGGGGTTCAGCAGCGCGAAATCGCCATGGAAAGCCTGGCAAAAGACGCCAGCGGCCTTGCCAATCTTCGTAAGGGCTACGCCGACCTCCTCGGCCAGGCCCCGCCCGCCTCGGAACCCGGTGAACCCCCGGACGAGGCCCTTTCGGATTCGGAGGTCTACGGCCGGGTGGAAGCGCTCTCGGAGTCTCTGCGGATCCTGCGAAAGGGGTTCGGGAAGTTGGACCGGCAGCGGGACGAGGCGGTCCGGGAGATTCAATCTTTCGCAGGGGAGGAACGGTTTGCCGGCATCAGCCATTCCGTGGGAAGGCGGTTCCGGGATGTGGCGGCCGAGCACCTCGAAGCCGAGATCGACGGATGGATGGAAAAGCTCGAGGTGCGCCTGTCCACCATTCGCGACGAGCTGAAAACCGCCGACGCCCATCGGGACATCCTCATCCGCCAGCTCCTTCAGATCGCCGAAGAGGGGCTGGCCCTGCTCAAGCGGGCCGCGTCCCGGTCCACCCTGCCCGAAGACCTGCCGATTATGGGCGGCAAACGGTTCATGACGGTGGCGACCCGGGAATCCGAATCCCAGGAAGAAAAGCGGGGACGCATGGCGGATCTTCTGGAGCGGTTCCTGGAAGAGGGGACTATCCCCGCAGGCATCGATCTGGTGCAGCGAGCCGTGCGCCACCTGGCCCGGCGGATGCGCATCCGCATCCTTCATCCCGACCCGGACCACTACACCCGCAACATCGAAATCCCCGAACTGGCCCGGCTCAGCGGCGGTGAGCAGCTCACCGGCGCGGTGCTGCTCTTCTGCACCCTGGCCAAGCTCCGGGCCCGCCAGCGGGGCAAACGGACCGACCGCTCCAGCGTGCTGTTCTTAGACAACCCCATCGGCCACGCTTCCCGAGTGCGGTTTCTCACCATCCAGCAGACCATCGCCCGAGTTATGGGCGTGCAGCTCATCTTCACTACAGGCATCAATGACCCCGAATCCCTGGCCGTCTTCCCCAACATCATCCGCCTCAAAAACCAGCGAATCGACCGCAACACCGGCCACCGAATGATCGAAACCGACGAAGAAACCCCGGTTCACAGCCGGATCGAGGGGGTTCGGCTGGTGCGGGAAGCCGAGACCTCGGGGGAATCCCCATCGCCACCGCAGATTCCATCCTAAAAGGAGGGCATCATGTCTGTGAGTCTGAATCCCCGAAAAGTCGATCACTTCGCCCAATGCCTCACCCGATTCTCGGGCAAAAGAGTGAACAAAACCGAGCTGTGGGCGGCATTCGCGGAAGCCTTTCCCGTCAGGCCCTATGGGCCGGAGGAAGTACACTGGTTTCTGGATGCCCTGCGCGCTTTGGAAGAACGGGGGGTGATTCGTTTGCCCCCGATCACCGGTCGGCGGTGGGAAGAAGCCCAAGGCGTGCGGACACCTTCTTCCGTCGACCTCAACCGAAAGCAACCCGAAAAAACCGCACCGGGTTGGCGCGAATACCCCTGGCATCCCCGCCTGTCCTGGATTCCCGACCTCAAGAGATTGACCGACGTTCAGCGGGAATTCCTTCTGAAAGTCCATCAGGGGCTGGTGGAAGGCTGGTTTTCAGAACCGGCCCCATTCAAATATCGGTCGCTTCAGTTGACCGGGGACGAAAAAGGAATCAGTTATCAATTGAAATCGGCCCTGTTCGGTCCCGGAAAGCTCGACCTGGACCTGTTGGGATGCATGAAGGAGGTCTTGCCGTTGGCCTGGGAAGAAGTTTCCGACCGGCCCCGGGCCATTGTGTTCGAAAACGCGGACCCGTTCACCATTGCCCGGCGGGTGCTTACGGAAATGACGGACCCGCCATACGGCATCGTGGTGTACGGCGAGGGCGGCGCTTTTTACAACTCCGCGGCGTATCTCGCCACGCTGGGACGTCCCGTTTCCGAGATTCACTACGTCGGCGATATGGATAAATCCGGCATGGAGATCGCACTGGTCGCCCGAGAGGCGACCCGCAAAGCCGGGTTGCCGGAGCTGAAACCCGCCACGGTGCTGCACCGGGAGATGTTTCGCTCTGCCGCAGCATTGGGCAACTCCCGGGGGTGGCCCGGGCCGAAAGGGCGGTCCTTCCCCTCGCTGTTGTTTCAGAAACTGACCGAATATCTCGGCGAGGAAATCGGTTCCGGGGTGATTGAACTGCTCAAAGAAGGAAGACGGATTCCCGAAGAGGTGCTGGGGGCCGAGGAAATGCGGCGGGGGGTGGCAGGGTCCGATCAATCTCTTTGATTCCATGACCATGCTGTGGTATCTTTGTTAAAACGCATATAACGCCCCACAAGGATCAAGCCATGGCCCCGGAAAATTCTGAAAACGAGTATCATCCGCCCGAAGATCTCTGGGCGATGGACGCCGGTTTACAATTCAACGAAGCTCTCGACCAAGACGATCCCCGATATGTTCCCACCGACGAGGCCCGGGGGGACTACTCCGCACGCCATCTTTTGCGGACCCTGGGCGTCGACGACCGGGATTCCGCGCGTCTCACGTTGCGGACCCGACATCCCCGCCTTTATTGCGTATTCTGCGGGCACCGGGGTTGCGGCAAAAGCACGGAACTGCGACGGTTGGCCCGGCGACTCAACAAGCCGGCGGTTTTTTTCGTGGTGTATCTGGATGCCTTGCGGGAGCTGGATTACAACAATCTCACCTATTCTGACGTGCTGTTGGCATTGGCCAAAGAACTGTTCGAGGCCCTGGAGCGGGAACAGATCCATGTGGACGACATTTTGCTCGACAATCTTCGGGAGTGGTTTGCCGAACGGGTGGAGACCGACACGAAAACCCGACAATTCGCGGCCGAATTGAAAGCCGGGGCCAAGGCCGAAGGAGGCATCCCGTTTTTTGCCAAATTGTTTGGAGAACTGACAACGGCGCTCAAGAGCAACAGCAGTTATAAGGAAGAGTTGCGTCGAATCGTGGAAAACAGCTTTTCCCAGTTCGCGGACAGTTTCAACCGGTGTATCACTGCAGCGGAAGACGCCGTGCAAAGAGCGAATAAGGGGAATAAGATCCTGTTTATCGTGGACGGCACGGACCGTTTGCGCGACAAGGACCGGGAGCGGTTTTTCGTGGGCGACGTTCATCAACTCCAACAGATTCAGTCCAATTTCATCTATTGCGCCCCGATTTCTCTGTTGTACAAGAGCAATCAGGTGCACCAGGAGTACAACAGCTTCATTCTTCCCATGATCAAACTGCGGGAAAAAAGCAAGGATGAACCCCTGCCGGCAGGCTACGCCGTCATGAAACAGATGGTCAACAAACGTGCCCATCCAACACTTTTCGAAACGCCTGAACTGGTGGACAAACTGATCTATTATTCCGGAGGCAGCCCCCGCGAACTTTTCAAGCTGATGCACTATGCCTTTTTGCGGGCATCGAAAGATTTCCTGGATGAAACCGCCGTGGCGGGCGCGGTGCATGATCTCTCCACCGACTACAAGCGCATCATCGACACCGAAGACTACGCTTTGCTGAAGGAAATCGACCGGTCCGGCAATGTGGAGCGCAACTCCGAGCGCATCCGGCATTTTCTCTATCACCTGATCGTGCTGGAATACAACGGGTTCTGGCGTCAGACGCATCCCGTGGTCCGCACGCTTCCGGGCTATGCCGATTCCACCGACCATGGTTGACGATTGCACTCTTTTTCCCTATTCCCCCGGTTGCGACCATCTGGTTCAGATCCACACGGGCGAATTCGAACGCTTGAACCGGGCCATTCGGTCGGGCGGCGGGTTCCGGTTGCTGCTGGCGCAATACAACCTGCCCCACTATCGGGATTCGCTGCTGGATCGACTGAAAGATCTGCATGATAACTGCCGATCGATATATGTCGACAGGGAAAACCCATCGAATTTTGATGCCCTCCAAATGCACCTGGCTGATATGGCCGAAACCTCCGAGGTGCTGCATATCCTCGGCATGGCTGAATGGCCGGCTGTTTCCGTGGAGGAATGGTTGCCTTCCCTCAATCATCGGCGGGAAGCCCTGGCGACGAAATGCCCGATTCCGGTGGTGCTTTGGCTCTCGGGCGGCCTCATAAAAAAGCTGGCCCTTCAAGCGCCGGATATGTGGGCCTGGCGGGCCGGCGTCTTCGATTTCTCGGTTCGGTCGGAAGTGACCGTTCCTCTGTTTATGGCCAGTAAAGATAGATTCCTCCCCGCTCCCGAATCCGAACGGCGGCGAAAACGAATAGAAGAATTGAAAGCCTACCTGAAATCCCATTCCGATTTGACGCCATCGCTTCGGGCCTCGCTGTTGCGGGAATGTGGAGATCTTCATCTTTCGATAGGAGAGCCAGCGGAGGCCATGAAGTGTTTCGATAAAGCTCTTTTGTTGTATGAATCACTCGGTGACGAAATGAACATCGCCGAGACTCGCGGGGGCATTGCTGACATCCATGAGGCGCGTGGCGAGTTGGACGAGGCGCTACGGATTTTACGGGAAGAGTCTCTCCCCATCTTTGAGCGGCTCGGCGATGTTCGTTCGCGTGCGGTGACCATGGGGAAAATCGCAGGCATCCATCGGGCGCGCGGGGAGTTTGACGAGGCATTACGGATTCTGCGTGAAGAATCTCTGCCCGTGTTCGAGCAACTCGGCGATGTGCGCTCGCGCGCGGTGGCGATGGGTCAAATCGCCGACATCCATCAATCGAGCGGCAAGTTCGACGAGACTGCATTGCGGATTCGGCGAGAAGAGGAACTGCCGATATACGAGCGGCTTGGCGATGTCCGTTCGCGTGCGGTGACTATGGGTAAAATCGCGGATATCCATCGGGCGCGCGGCGAGTTTGACGAGGCATTGCGCATTTATCGGGAGGAAAGATTGCCCATTGCTGAGAGCCTTGGCGAAATTCGTGGTCACGCGGTGACCATGGGAAAAGTCGCGGACATCCATGAGGATTGCGGCGAGTTGGACGAGGCATTGCGTATCCGGCGGGAAGAGTTGCTGCCCGTACACGAGCAGCTCGGCGATATCCGTGAGCGGGCGGTGACCATTGGTAAAATCGCGGACATCCATCAGCTACGCGGTGAGTTTAACGAGGCGTTGCGGATTCGACGTGAAGAGGAGTTGCCGGTGTTTGAACGGCTGGGGGATCAGCGTTCTTTGTTGATTACCCGCCTCAAAATTGGCTTGATCTATCTTCGACGTAAACCGCCCCGGCGCGAGGAGGCCAACACGCTCCTCTGCCAGGCCCTGGCCGCCGCCCGGCAAATGAGGATTCCCGAGGCGGATCAGATTCTCACTATTTTGAAGGCAAACGGAATGACCTGCGATGACCCCGAGATGCCATCTCCGGGCCGACTTATCGGAAATGGGGAGAAAGGCATCGGCCCAAAAGGTTGAAAAATCCGGGGCGCTCATGAAATCCCCCCTTCCGCTTTTCACGATTGGATATAGGCGGATCTCTTTTACCCCTGTTCCTGTTTTTCATTCCGACACATCCCTTATTTCCGAATCGAATTCGATGTCATCGAGAACATTTTCCAATCGGTGCTTATTCCCGCATGTATTACTTTGAATCTACCTCTCTTAACGCAAGAGATTGTCAGGCGGGGGCTGATCAAGTCTGAATCGAAAAGGCCGGTTTGAAAAACAGATTGACATGAATTCCCTTCATATTTTATAGTCCTGTAAAAAAAACAATACGCCTTGTGCGAACTTTTTCCCGCGGGCGAATCGACACGGTTGAAATTTCATACCGGGTCGAATCCCCTCTCACCCCTATCGGGCCTGCCGTTTTCTTGGCGAAACCATGTGGGGGAGGATGCTCCAAAAACTCTTTTTCATCGATTCTCGTTTTCTCCGCTCCAACCAACATCCACGATTGTCCCATCAGGAAAGCCGATGAACGGGGCGCGTATGGAATCCGGGCAATCTCCGTTACTCATCATCTTTGAGATTGTTGGCACTCTTTGATTTTTGTCGGCAACCAGAATGGTAGTTTATGGTCGGAAAAAATATATTATTGTATGTTATGATGGAATTCCAGTCGATGATAGGCAGCCTATTGAATTGGAATATTTCATTTTTATGAAAATGAATCAGATGGCATGCCGATTGCCTTTTTTAGACTTCCGGTGCGAAGGCGGGGGACCCGTGCGAGGGCGGCTCCGGTAATCCGAACGGGAAGAGCGCCCGCACTGGGTGATCGGTCGAAACCATGTCGACACGCGATGGTGAATCTTTTTTTCATGTTGGAAATAAGGTTGGTTCACAACGCAAACCACGAAAGGAGTCAGGTCGAATGAAAAGACGGGAATTCATTAAAAAAGCGGGACTCGGAAGTGCGGCGGTAGCGGCTACAGCCGTCAACGCGCCCTTTGTGCATGCGCAAAAGAAGACCACCATCAAATGGCGGATGCAGACCTATGCCGGCCCGGCTCTGGCCGAACATGTCATCAAACCCTCCATCGATGCCTTCAACAAGGCGGCCAACGGGGAGATGGTCATCGATCTGTTCAATGCCGACCATCTGTCGCCCGGCCTCGCCCGTGCCCGCCTGCAACACCGCCCACGTCCC
>CAZNLT010000130.1:0-17485 GCA_964573705.1 uncultured Desulfobacterales bacterium | reverse complement strand
TGCCATATCGAATCAGAGCCGATCCGAATCATCAGATGAATCCGGGTTCAGAAGGTTTCCACGAAAGGAGATGAGGTTGTATGCACATTCTGATGGCGGCATCGGAAAATGACGGCATCCGGGGCGGAAAGGTCGGGGTGATCGGCGATGTACTTCGGGACCTGCCCTCGGCCCTGGCCGAACAGGGTCACCGGGTCACGGTGGTGACCCCCTCCTACGGATTTCTTCATAAAATCAACCCGATTATCGGCAATATATCGATTCTGTTCCATTTCAAGGGCCGTCAGCACCGGACCGACATTTTCGAGGTGTCAGGAAAGCGAAAGCAGGAAAATGTCACCCATATGATCTTTGATGCGCCCTATTTCGAGGACGATCCCCCGCGGATTTACAGCGCCGACCCGCCCCATCTGCCTTTTGCAGCCGACGCCATCAAATTCGCCTGTTTCAACTCCGCGGTGGCGGAGGCGATCAAGTGGAAGTTGCTCGGTGAACTCGACGTAATTCATCTTCACGACTGGCACGCGGCTTTTCTGGTGATTCTGCGGGAATACCACACCCCCTATGCCGTGTTGAAGAACATCCGCACGGTCTATTCCATTCACAACCTGGCCTATCAGGGGGTGCGGCCGTTTTCGGATCACCCCTCCTCCCTGACCGCCTGGTATCCCGACATGGCGTATGCGTATGAAAAACTGGCGGATCCCCGGTGGTCCGACTCTTTCAACCCGATGGCCGCCGGGATTCGCCTGGCCGATGCGGTCAACACCGTGTCCCCGTCCTATGCCGAGGAGATCGCCCGGCCCAGCATCAGAGAAGAAAACCACGTTTTTTACGGCGGCGAGGGGCTGGACCGGGACATCGCGGCGGCCCGAGAGGAGGGCCGGTTTTTCGGCATTCTCAACGGCTGCGATTATCCGGAAAGCCGACAGGAACCCCCCGGCTTTATGGAATTTTTGCACATCCTGAAGTCACGGGTGAGGCGGTGGATGTCCACCCGGGACACGGTTCCGACGGATCATGTTCTGGCCTATACCGGGTTGCAGGACCTGGAAATCGGAGGGCGGCGCCCCGGCATGATTCTCACCAGCATCGGCCGGATATCCGATCAGAAACTGCGGCTGATGCGCCAGGGAAGCGACCGCTGCGAGTCGGGACTTCAGGGCATTCTGGACCACCTCGGCGATCAGGGTCTGTTCATTTTATTGGGAACCGGGGAGGACGCCTACAGGGAGTTTCTGGTCCGAATGGCTTCCCATTGCGATAATTTCCTGTTTCTGCAGGGGTATTCGGCCACTGTCGCCGAGGCCCTCTACCGGTCGGGGGACCTGTTTTTGATACCCAGTTCCTTTGAGCCCTGCGGAATCAGCCAGATGCTGGCCATGCGGGAGGGCCAGCCCTGTGTGGCCCATGCGGTCGGTGGGCTCAAGGATACGGTCCTGGACGGGGTCAACGGCTTCACCTTCTCCGGAGAGACCACCGATGAACAGGTCAACGGACTGGTGGATGCCTGCCGCCGGGCCGTGGACCTCAAGATGAACCATCCCGAAGAATGGAATCGCATCCGCCGCGGCGCCGAACAGGCGGTCTTCTCCTGGGCGGATACCGCCCGCAATTATACCGATCTGCTCTATCGACCCGATTCACCCTCGGGTCCACCCCGGTAACGGCAATCGAGGATTTTGACTTACAACGGTCATGATCACCCTTTCGGCCGCAATCATTCAGGCGTGGCCGAAACGGTGGTCAAAGCCCTTACAGCCGCCCATAGGTCCAGGTGGCGGTGTGAAGCCGCCGGGCCACCTCCTGCGTGAGCGCACCGGAAGCCATTCGCCACCCCCAGTTGACCCCGCCGCCGGCGGGCCGGTTCATGCGGGCCTCTCCCGGCAGTCCGAGAACATCCTGTATCGGCAGAATGGCGGTATTCGCCGAAGACATCATCGCCAGCCGGATCAGTTCCCAGGCCACCTCATCGGCCGAGATATGCCGCCCCAGGTATTGAAAAAGATGGTGCTTGTCGGAATCCGCGGCCTCCTCTTCATACCAGCCCCGGGCGGTGTTGTTGTCGTGGGTGCCGGTGTAGACGATGCAGTTTCGCTCCAGGTTGTGGGGCAGGTAGGCCCCGCTGGGAAAATCGCCCCCGAAAGCGAACAGCAGCAGCCGCATCCCCGGCAGGTTAAACTTCTGGATTAATTCCCGAACATCGGCGGTAATGGTGCCCAGGTCCTCGGCCACGATGGGCAGGGAAGGGAATTTCCGGGCCAGCTGTTTAAAGAGGTCGTCGCCGGGTCCCTGGACCCATTGGCCGTTCAAGGCGGTCTCCTCGCCGGCCGGCACCGACCAGTAGGCGGCCAGTCCTCGAAAATGATCGATTCGAACCCGATCGAACAGGATCAGGTTGTGCCGGACCCGCCGCATCCACCAGTCATAACCGTTGTTTCGCATGGCATCCCACCGATAGAGGGGATGGCCCCAGAGCTGCCCGGTTTCGCTGAAGTAGTCGGGCGGCACCCCGGAAACCGCATACGGCTTTCGATTCTCATCCAGTTGAAACTGATCGGGATGGGCCCAGACATCGACACTGTCGAAGGGCAGGTAGATCGGCATGTCGCCGAACAGGTGAATGTTTCTTTGATTGCAGTAGGTCTTGAGCCGAATCCATTGGTCCATGAAGACAAACTGCAAAAAGATTTCCCGCTCGACGATATCCGCCAGCTCGTGCCGGGCGGCATCCATGGCGGACGCCTCCCGATCCCGAATCGGCTGAGGCCAGTCCCGCCAGGACTGGTTCGGGTACCGGGTCTTCAAGGCCTCAAACAGGGCGTAGTCGTTGAGCCAGTGGGCGTGGGTTTCCCGGAACCGCTGGTATTCAGGGGGGCGGGTCCGCTCCTGAAAATGGCGGAAGGCACGTTCAAACAGGGCTGCCCGGTAATCGAAGACCGCCTGAAAATCGACCGCCTGATCGGGGAACCGGGGCCGGTCCTTGAGGTCTTCGGCTTTCAGCAGGTCCTCCTGAACCAGAAACTCGGGGCTGATGAGCAGCGGGTTTCCGGCAAAAGCCGAGTGGCTGTGGTACGGGGAGCCGCTGTGAACCGGGTCCACCGGGTTGAGGGGCAGCACCTGCCAGTAGCGCTGGCCGCTCTGGGCGAGAAAATCGGCGAACCGATAGGCTTCGGGCCCCATGTCCCCGATCCCGTAGGGAGAGGGCAGGGAGGTGATGTGCAGCAGGATGCCGCTGGATCGAATGGTCATAGGTTGTCCTCGCTGATGCAGAATGCCGCCGGAAAGTGTTTCAACAGGACGCCCGCCGGTATCGGTGCGCCGTCTTCCAAGTGTTCGTCGGTCAATACGTTTTTCCAATGCAGGGGGGAGTCGATGGGAAGCATGACCTCGGTGTCCCCCCAGACCTCGGGTCCCAGCGGGAATTCCCCCTCGGCGCTCAGGTCGGTGACGAACCGGGGCGCCACCGTCATGGCCCACCGGTCTTCACTGGTGCGGGCAAAGGCGATCAGGTGGTTCTTGAGACCGCCCCGGACCTCCAGGGGCAGGTAGCCGCCGGTTTCGAAAAGCTCGGGATGGGCGTTTCGGGTCTTGAGGGCCTGATGGATCAGAAACAGTTTGATGCGCCCGTCCCGGGGGGAGGAGAGCAGCAGCCGGATCAGGCCGAGAAGGTCGCCGTCTCCGCCGTTTTGAATCTCCTCCAGATAGATGCGCCGCTTGGCGAAATCCACCGGCCGGCGGTTGTCCGGGTCTACCAGGCTGAGGTCCCAAAGCTCCGTGCCTTGATAAAAATCGGGGACGCCGGGCGCGGAAATCTTGATCAGGGTCTGGGAGAGGCTGTTGATCATGCCGTAAAAGGCGATCATGGTCTGAAAGGGAAGAAAATCCTCCAGAAAAGGGTTGGCTTCGGACCGGTCCAGAAGCCGCGCCGCAAACCCGGTGCAGGCCTGCTCGTAATTCTCGTTGGAGTCGATCCAGGAGGTATGCCGCTCCGCTTCCCGCAGGGCTTTGACGAAATAGTCCTGGATTCGGGGGACGTACTGAGAGACCTCGATTTCATCGAAAGGATAGGAGCCGAGCAGCGTCTGGTACAGAAGGTAGGATTCATTGGCGTCCGGTATTTCCCGGCCGTCCATCTCGGTTTTCAGGGGGCGGCTGATCTCCCGCCACCGGTGAAGCCGTTCTTCCCACTGCCCGGGAATCTCCGACAAGACGGTGATGCGGGCCCGAACATCCTCCCCCCGTTTGGTATCGTGGGTGGCGGTGGCGTTCATGCCGTGGGGCCGGGATTCGACCTTGCGGCGGTTGAATTCGTCGAACTCGGCCGGGGAACAGCCGAATTCGCCGGGATCACCCCCCACGTCGTTTAGTGACAGCAGGCGGTTGTAGACATACAGGGTGGTGTCTTCAAACCCCTTGGCCGCCAGCGGGGCGGTCAGCTGCTGAAACTTGGCGACCAAAGCCTGCCATTCCGGGTCCGGGGCCGACAGGGCCGGGTCGTCGAATTCCCGAAGCAGCACCCGGCGGATGAAATCGATCTCCGGCGCCAGGCCGGGCGCATCGGTTTTGGCCCTTTCCATGGTCGCGTCGATTCGGCGCCGGTCGGTGTCCCGAGTCGGGCCCGGATTGAGATACGTGCGGTAAACCGGAAACCGGGCGATAATGGTGGAGAGGGCGTCCCGCAGGCGTCGATAGGAAAAATCGCTTCCGAACCGGTTTCGGGCGGTCACCCCTTTGAAGCGAAAGGTGAGGTTGTCCATCTCGCCGGCCAAATGCTCCTCGAGCACATCGGTTCGATGTTGAAGGACCAGGTGGTCGAGGGATTTACTCATGCCGGTGAATTCGCGGTAGATTCGCTCAAACCGCTCCCCGTTTTCCCTGCGGCAGAGCACCCCGTTGACCCGGTTCAGGAATTCATACCCGGTGGTGCCCTGAATCGGCCAGGACTTCGGGATTTCTTCGTCGCTTTCCAGAATTTTTTCCACCACCAGAAAGGCGTCCTCCGCCTCGGAGCGGAGCCGCCGCAGGTACCCGGCGGGATCGGCCAATCCGTCCACATGATCCACCCGCAGGCCGGTGATTTTGCCTTCCCGCACCAGGTTGAGAAGCAGGGTGTGGGTGTGGGCGAAGACCGCTTCGTCTTCGGCCCGCAGGCAGATCAGGTCGTTGATCTGAAAAAACCGCCGGTAGTTGATCTCTTCTCCGGCCCGTTTCCAGAAGGCGAGTCTGAAAAACTGACTGGAGATCAGCCGGTCCAGGCGCCGAAGGTTTTCCGGCTCCCCGGGTTCGAGGGTGTGGTGTCGAACCGCCGCATCCAATGCCTCGCGAACCCCGGTATCTTCCTGGCAGAGTTTCCATAGGTCCCGTTTGAGGCGAGAAATCGCTCCGGCGCCGCCGGCGGCATCCCGGGCCGATTCCAGTTCTTCGAGAATATGGAAAAGCGGAGACCCCTCGGCGGCAGGTTCCAAGAGGTCCGGGTAGGTATTCAGGCTCAGGGGAAAGACCCAGTCATAATAGGTGATACAAAAGCCGTTCTCATTAAAACCTAGGCGGATCAGCCCGTCCGACAGGCTTTCCCCGTACGGTCCGCCCAGAAACGGCGTCATCACCCGACCTTGAAGTCCGGGATAGTAATGGTTCCAGTCGATATCGAAGAAGCGGTAGTAGGCGGAGCCGGGGCCGCTTTCAAAGACATCCATCAGCATGCGGTTTCCGGGGCTGAAGGCCATGTGATTGGGAACGATGTCTTGAAGCCACCCCATCCCCTTATTCTGAAGGTGGGAAATCAAGGACTCGAATTCGGCCTCTCCCCCCAGCTCCGGATTGAGCCGGTTGGGATCGGTGACGTCATACCCGTGGGGACTGCCGGGTCGGGCCTCGAAAACGGGGGAGGCATACAGGTCTGAAATGCCGAGGTCGGCCAGATAATCCACAATGCTTCGGGCGGCGCGGAAATCGAAGCCGGTATTGAACTGTATCCGATAGGTTGCGACGGGGGGTCTCATGAGTGTTTACTCCAGTCGAAGGGTCAGCTGTTCGCACAGGGATTTGAATGCCTCGATCCAGGCGGCGGCCTTGGGATCGCCGGCCTGGGCCCTGCGGCGCATTTTTTCATGGAGCCGGTCCCGAACCCCGTCCATCAGGTTCTGGACCTTGCGCATTTCAGTCCGGAAGGGAAGCACCGAGGTCAGGGCCGCGGCTTCCTCCAGGGTGCGGATGCGGTCGGTCTGCTCGGGAGATTCCTTGATCCGGTGGGCCATATCCTCCAGGTTTTTCCGGAAGGTGAATTCCAGGGTTTTTTCATCCAGGGCCAGCCCGGTGTGCCGTCCATCGGTCAGAAGGCTGCGGATGTGGTCCGGATCGATTTGGGTCTCCGCCAGGGACCGGCGCAGATCGGCGTTCACGGCCACTTCTCCGGCGGTATACAGGGCTTTGGGGATGGGGGTGTGAGAAAGGGTCAGGAACCGCATCAGGGGCGCATTGGCATTGTAGATCTGGCGATAGGTGGATTCGGTGGCCTCCAGGTTGGAGGCCAGCACCAGGTCGAGCACTTTGCGCTGCTCATCGTGAAACAGCGAGGTCAGAGAAAATTTATGGGCCGGCAGGTGTTTGTCCAACGCCCGAATGGTCGAGGGAAAATCGGCCCGTTCAAAGGTCCCGAAGACCTCATCCCTGAACTGCCGGTAGTGGTCGTCGCCCTGATGATTGCGGATGCCGCAGCTGACATTGTGGTCCCCGAAATGGAGCACCCCGAAATCGATCTCCTCCGATTCCCGGGTGATCTCCGAGGTGATGGTGACCACCCCGGCGGCCAGCTTGGCCAGACCGGCCTCCGTGGTCTGATACTCCTGCTGGTCGACCCGGTAGCAGAACACCGCCGGATGGTCGGCGTAATCCTCGAACAGAGAGCTGATGGCGTAATGGGCCCCCACCTTTTTCAGGTCCACCATGGCCGGCTCCACGAATTTTTTAAAAATGATCTTTCCATTGCGGTGATCGGGGATATTGCTCTCGGCCTTTTCCAGAATCTTCAGAAAACCCGGTTTGAGGGCTTCGCCGTAAAACTGCTCCCCCAGTTGAATGGCCCGGCCCGCGTACTGGATGACCTGGACCGCCTCGATGCCGGAGATTTCATCGAAAAACCACCCGCAGCTGGTATACATGAGCAGGGTCTGCCGCTGAATCTCCAGGAGTTTGAGGAGGGTGATCTTGTCCGCCTCGGTCGCCTCGGTCGCGGCATGGGTTTTGAAGAACCGCTCCAGGTTTTCCGGGGACCGGTCCAGAATGATGTCGATATACCCGTTTCGGGCCTCCCAGGGGTCTTTCAACAGGGCTGCGGATTTTTTTTCAAAGCCGGCGGCCAGCACATCCCGAAGCCAGTCCAGGGATTCCCGAAGGGGGGCCCGCCAGGCCTGGTTCCATCCCGGATTTCCGTCGGAACTGCACCCGCAGTCGCTTCGCCACCGCTCGATGCCGTGGGCACAGCTCCAGGCGGTGTTTTCATGGATTTTCACCTCGTCGGCGGGGGGGTGTTTGGCCAGAAAGGCCCCGTAGTTGGTGAGGGTGGCCAGGTTGTTTTCTTCAATGTGGTGCAGGGCATAGGCCAGGGCCATGTCGCCGTGGGCGTGGTGATGGCCGTAGCTCTCCCCGTCGGTGGCGATATGGGCCAGCTGCGGTCCTTCCCGGTGTTCGGAAAATCCGTCCATGATCCGTCCGGCAAAGGTCTCGCCGCTGCTCAGAATGCCCTCGAAGGCCACCGCCCGGGAGATGGGGCCGTCATAGAAGAAGATGGTGATCTCCCGTCCCGAGGGAAGTTTTTGAAGATAGGGCCGGGAAATGTCGATATCCCCGCCCTCGATATTCCGCCAGTCTTCTTCCTCTCCGTTCAGGGGCCGGACCCGACCGGCCTGGTAGGGGGCCAGAATGGTGTATCGAATGCCGTGTTCGGCCAATACCTCCAGGCTCTCCAGGTCCACGGCGGTCTCCGGCAGCCACATCCCCTCGGGGAAGCGGTTGAACCGTTTTTCGAAGTCCCGAATCCCCCAGATCACCTGGGTCTCTTTGTCCCGGCGGTTGGCCAGGGGCATGATCATGTGGTTGTAGGCCTGGGCGATGGCCGAACCGTGGCCGTCGTAGCGATTCAGGCTCTGCCGGTCCGCCTCCAGAATGGCGGCATAGATGTTGGGTGCGTTGGCCTCCATCCAGGCCAGCAGGGTGGGGCCGAAATTGAAATTGATTTTGGCGTAGTTGTTGACGATCCGTTCGATCCATCCCTGGTCGTCCAGGATGCGGGAGAAGGCGTTGCTGGCGTAGCATTCCGCGGTGATCCGTTCATTCCAGTCGTGATAGGGATAGGCCGAATCCTGAAGTTCGATCGATTCGAGCCAGGCGTTTTCCCGGGGGGGCTGATAGAAGTGCCCGTGTATGCAGATATATTTGTCCATGAAGAATTTCTCCTTTGGCGATGGAATCAGAGGTGAAGAATCTGTTTTTGCAGAAGCACGAAGGAGTGGGGCTGCAAAGAAATTTCCATCCGTCCGGTGGAGGGGATTTCATCCGGAACATTGCTGCCCGGTCCGTTCCATGCGGTGTCTGCCGAATCGAGCAGTTTGTGCCAGATGCCCACCGGCAGGTCCGGAGAAGGGGCGGTCGGGGATTCCCCGAAATGAAAAATGGCCAGGATCGCTTCGGTTCCCTTCCAGCGATGCAGGGTCAGGGTGTCGGCGGTGTCGACGCACCGGACGGAAAGGTTTTTTTTGCTCAGGTTCCGCAAGGCCGGCAGGTCCCGGCGCAGTCGAATCAGGTCCCGGTGCAGTTTCAGCAGCAGACCGTGGGTTTCTTCCTGTCGAAGATGCCGGTTCGGCCGGGCCTCGGCAAAAGTCGCTTCGCTCCCGGGGTCGGGGGGTTCCCGGTCCCAGGCGAAGGCGGCGAATTCTTCCCGCCGGCCTTTGCGGACCGCCTCCACCAGGTCGGGGTCCCCATGGCTGATGAAGTAGGGAAAAGGGGCGGTGTCGCCGTATTCTTCCCCCATGAAGAGCAGGGGCGGAAAAGGGGAGAGCAGCAGCACCCCGGCGGCCAGTTTCTGCTTTTCAAAACAGATCATGGTGGACAGCCGGTCCCCGACCATGCGGTTGCCGATCTGGTCGTGGTTCTGGGCGAAGACCACCAGCTGCCGGGCCGGAATATTGCGGGAGGAATTGCCGTGCCGCCGTTCCCGAAATGCGGAGTATTCTCCGGAATAGACATATCCCTCGGTCAGTGCCTTGGCCAGGTCCCCGATGGAACCGAAATCCATGTAATATCCCTCCTGCTCTCCGGTCAGCAGGCAGTGAAGGGCGTGGTGGAAGTCGTCGTTCCACTGGGCGTCGAGTTGGAATCCTCCCAGGGCCCGGGGCCGAATGACTCGGGTGTCGTTGAGTCCGCTCTCGGCGATCAGGTGAAGCTTTCGATTGAGAAGCCGGGCCTCATCCTTGGCCAGCAAGGCCATCTCCTCCAGAAACGGCCGGGCTGAAAAATCATAGATGGCGTGGACCGCATCCAGGCGCAGGGCGTCGATATGAAACTCCCGGAACCAATCCCGGACATTGGTCAGAAAATAGGTCCGGACCGCATCGCTGCCCGGCCCGTCGAAATTGACCGCGTATCCCCAGGGGGTCTGGTAGGTGTCGGTGAAATAGGGGCCGTACTCCCAGAGATAATTGCCTTCGGGTCCGAAATGGTTGTAGACCACGTCCAGCACCACCGCCAGACCTTTGTCATGGCAGGCGTTCACCAGCCGCTTTAGCCCCAAGGGTCCGCCGTAGGAATCCTGCACCGCAAAGGGGTAGACGCCGTCGTAGCCCCAGTTGCGGCCGCCCGGAAATTGGGCCACCGGCATCAGTTCAATGGCCGTGATCCCGAGATCGACCAAGTCATCGAGATGGGGAATGATCGCCTCGAAAGTCCCCGCTTCGGTGAAGGCGCCCACATGAAGTTCATAGAAAATGTAATCCTCCAGTGGGATTCCGGACCAGGTCTGGTCGGTCCAGTCGAAGTCGGGAGGCACCACCTGAGACGGTCCGTGGACCCCCTCCGGCTGGTACCGGGAGACCGGGTCGGGCCGCTCGGTATCGTCGTCCAGAAGATAGCGGTATCGGGCATCCTCGGCCACCTCTTCGGCGATGACGGTGAAATAGCCGCCTTCCTCCTTTTCCATGGGCAGGGTTCGCGCTTCCGGGGTGAGGATGCGCACACTGACTTGGTTCCGCAACGGGGCCCAGACCTTGAACCGGCATCGGCCGTCGCCCAGATAACGGGCGCCTATTTCATGTTGTAAGTCCATATCTATCCTGAATGTAACCTGAATGTAAGTTGTATTTTCTTTATGAACATCTCAAGTCAATCTTTTTCAGCATCCAGCGCATTCGCCGCTGTCGGCCGCGATGTTCAGCCGTTAAGATCAACAGGCGGCTCCGACATCGGACCAGGGGGATATTCCTTTGAATGAGAACGGGGAAAAAATCAAGCGTAATCGTTATACAGAGGGGGCATGTCTGTAAATACGGGTAATCCTGTATAATGGGTGATCGGGTTTGGTAGAACCGGTCCCGGGTGAGCGGGTGGCCCCTGCGACCGACGGAAAGAAGGCCGGAAAAAAACGAAAAAAGGATTTACATTCATTGACTCGGCTTATAAGTTCGACAGGAAGTTGAATCGTTCAACCGTCTTTTCACACACCACATGGACCTGGGGGGGAGCCGTGAGCGCCACTGAACGTCCGAAAAACAATCACCATTTTATCGAACCCTCCGGCGGGTTGTCCGGGATCATCGACGGGGACCTTCGGTTCCGGATCAAGGACTGCGACCTGGCGGCCCTGGCCACCGGCCGCAAGGCCCAGAACCTGCGCGAAATGCGGGAGATTCTGAGCAATATTCGGGTCGACAGCCTCTATTTCCATTTCTGGGGAAGTCTGCTGAAGGCCACCTTCGATGATCCGGAGCACCACAACGATTTCGCGGCCTGGGCCTGGTACGGGCTTCATGATGCGGTCCTGGCGGAAAAACTGGGGATTATCGACCCGGCCGATTACGATCACCTGGAGGATCTGCGGGAGGTCCTGCTCGAAATCATCGAAGACCATCTGGATGACCTCGAAATCGTTCCGTCGGCCAAGATCGACCACCAGTTCCATTTCATCCGGTCCCAGATCGTGGTCTTCGATACCGGCCGGATCGTGGATAAACCCGAGGACCTCGTGAATGTTCTTCCGACCTTATCGCTGGGCAGCATCTTTTTTCATATCATCGACGCCCGACGGCGGTCCCGGGAAGGAAGGGATGATTTTCAGGCCTGGCTCGAGGGCTCCTTTCCCGGAGAATATGACAGCCTCTGCCATGAGATCGGCCGCATCGACCCCTTTTTCGGCGGCCTGGCCCAGCTTCGTACCGAATACGCGACCCTTTTTGAAAACCACTTCAGGAGACAGCCATGACCTCGATTCTCGATGACTATGCCGCGGTGGCCGGCGAAGATGTGATCCATCACCTGCAGCAGCTCACCGAAAACCTGCGGGGACGCCGGGTGGTGCATGTCAATTCCACCCGGGAAGGGGGCGGGGTGGCGGAGATCCTGAACAAGATGGTGCCGCTGATGGAGGCCCTGGGGATCGAAACCCACTGGGAGATCATCACCGGCGAGGAGGAATTCTATCAGTGCACCAAAAGCTTCCACAACGCGCTTCAGGGCAATCCCATCGACATTCCCCGGCATCTTCTGGAAAAATTCGAAGAGACCAACCGGGCCCGGGCCGAGGAGCTGCGGCCCCTGCTGGAGGATGCCGACATCGTGCTGATACATGATCCCCAGCCGGCGCCCCTGCTTCGGTATATGCCGAATCGAAAAGGCAAGTGGATCTGGCGCTGCCACATCGACCTCAGCCATCCCTACCGGCCGGTCTGGAAATATTTGCGGGAATTCGTGGAGGGGTATGACGCCAGCATTTTTTCTCTGTCGGATTTCGCCCAGACCCTGCACCATCCGCTGTATCTGATTCCGCCCAGCATCGACCCATTGAGCGAAAAGAATGTGGATCTGTCGATAGACGAGGTCCAGCGGGTGTGCCAAGAATTCGGGCTGGATACCGGACGGCCTCTGGTGACCCAGATCTCCCGGTTCGACCGATTTAAAGACCCCATCGGCGTGATCACCGCCTTTCGCCTGGCCCGGCGGTTCAAGCCCGACCTTCAGCTGGTGCTGGCCGGCGGCGGGGCTTCGGATGATCCGGAAGGGGCCATGGTTTTGGAGGAGGTGAAAACGGCCGCGGAAAACGACCCGAACATCCACATCCTGATGCTTCCGGCCGACGCCCACCGCGTCATCAACGCCCTGCAGCGGGCCTCGGACGTGGTGATTCAGAAATCGGTCAAGGAAGGATTCGGGCTCACCGTCACCGAGGGCCTCTGGAAAGGCAAACCGGTGATCGGCGGCAACACCGGCGGCATCCGCCTGCAGGTGGTCAACCACCACACCGGGTTTCTGGTCAACTCCCCCGAAGGCGCGGCCCTGCGGCTGCGGTATCTATTGGAAAATCCGGATAAAATGACCGATATGGGGCGAAAGGCCCGGGAATTCGTACGGGAGAATTTTCTGCTCACCCGGCAGCTGCGGGGGTATATGACCGCCATGGTGGCGCTGATTCATGGGTTGGGGGAGCGGATTGTGACGGCGTGATGGGAAGATCGGCAAAATTTACCCTTCCGGTTACTATTTTCCAAATTTAATACCTTTATATTATGAAACAATATTTTTAAGTAAGATCGGCGGAAAGATCGGCAAAATAATGCTGTATAAGAATCCTTTTTTACATATGACCCCTTTTTTTCCGTCCGAAGATGGGAAAACACAGGACTTGGCTATAGAGGTTATCGCGCGTTCGGCAGCGTTAAGCGATAAGATACACCCGGTAACTCAGACAAGTATTATAAATCATATGCGCATTATCAACAGCTATTATTCCAACAGAATAGAGGGAAATTATACTCATCCGATAGATATAGAGAAGGCTATAAAAAGACAGTATTCAGAAGATCCGGCAAAAAGAAAACTGCAGATTGAAAGTCAAATACATGTTGAAGTACAAGAGCTCATAAACAAAAGATTTAAGAAGGAATTTGATGTCTTTTCCCTTGAATTCATACTGGCCTTACATAAAACCTTTTATGAGAATATGCCGGAAGAATTCACAACTGTTTATGATGATGATCATAAGGAAAGTGAGGAGGTTGTGCCCGGGGAACTGCGGAAACGGGAAGTGAAAGTTGGGAAACATATCCCTCCTGACCATCATTCTATATCGGGATTCATGGATAAATTTCAATCGGTTTATAACCCGAATCAACTTCACGGACTGAAAAAGATATTGGCCGCGGCTTGTTCTCACCATCGCTTATTATGGATACATCCGTTTTTAGATGGAAATGGGCGTATAGCACGCCTGTTTACAGATACGTTTATGTCATACGTAGTAAAGGGGTATGGTTTATGGACCATAAGCAGAGGTTTTGCACGAAACAGGGATCAGTATATGGAGAAATTGAATCTTGCCGACTCTGTCCGGCAGGGAAACTATAATGGAAGAGGCATTCTCTCACAGAAAGGGTTAGACGATTTTTGTACTTTTTTCTTGGAATTATGCATAGATCAGATTGATTTCATGGGCAGTCTCCTTGATATTGATGGGTTTCTGGACAGGCTGAACGGCTATGTAAGCATGAGAGAAAATAAAATTATTGCCGGAATGACTTCTTTAAAAAAAGAAGCTTTTTATTTATTAAAAGAAGCTTTTCTGTGCGGCACATTCAACAGAGGTGAAGCTGACAGACTTACAGGTCTTTCTGAAAGAACCGCACGAGATATTCTCAAGACGCTGGTGCAGGATGAACTGCTCGTGTCTGATACGCCGAAAGGGCCTGTTCGTTTACATATTCCATCTCATGCAGCAAACTACCTTTTCCCTGAACTGTTTCCCCATAAACCTGCGGCTTACGCTTTGTCTGCTAAGTGAAAGGGCGCAAACATTTCGCCTTTTCGAATGTCCGGAGGATGGTAGCAGAAGCAGCACTGCAAGATGATTTCGGTATACTTTGCCCCGTCCCTCGTAAAACCATCGTTAATTCCCCGGTGGCCGGAGTCATGCGCATGGCAGTATGACGATTTATAGGAAACTTCAGCTGCTTACCTTTCCCTGGAATCTCCCTGTTTATCCAAAACTTCCCTGACCTTCTGTGCCAAGGCCGAAATCGTAAACGGTTTCTGGATGAAACCGTTGCAGCCTCGTTCCATAATCGCCGCGGCCTGGCCGTTGATGGAGTAGCCGCTCGACAAAATGACCGGTGCCGAGGGCCGCACCCGGCGGATTCGGTCGAAGGTTTTACTGCCGTCCATGCCCGGCATGATGAGATCGAGAATCACCAGATCGATGCCGCCGCCTTTTTCCGATACGCACGCAACCGCCGCCGCCCCGCTGTTCGCGGTAACCACCCGGTAGCCCAGCCGTTCCAGCATGGCCTCGCCTACATCGAGGATCATCGCCTCGTCGTCGACCAGAAGAATGGTTTCCTTTCCGCCGACCGGTTCCTCTTGGGCCGGCATTTCCGGTAACGCTTCGCGCGGGCTGATCGGCAGGTAGATGCAAAAGGTGCTCCCATGGCCCATCTCGCTGTACACCGTCATCATGCCGCCGTGATTCTTGATGATCCCGTAGGCGGAGGCCAGCCCCAGCCCGGTTCCGCGGCCTTTGTCCTTGGTCGTGAAAAAGGGGTCGAAGACCTTCTGACGAACCGCCTCGGTCATGCCGACCCCGGTGTCGGTCAGCGAAATCTTCACATAACGGCCCGGCGGAATATGGTGGACTTTGCAGACCTCTTGCTCCAGATCGACCATTTCCGTGTCGAGGTAAGATCGCCGCCCTCGGGCATGGCCTGCCAGGCATTGATATAGATGTTCAGCAGCACCTGCTCGATCTGCCGCTTGTCGGCTTCGACCACCAGGGGTTCCGAAGACGGTCTGATCCGAATCCGGATCTCCTTGCGGGTGCGGCCGAACATGACCGCGCTGGATTCAACCAGGGCATGGATATCGAAAGGCTTCACCTCGTACTTGCCGCCCCGAACGAATCCGAGCAGTTGTTTGGTCAGATTCGCGGCGCTCTGGATGTATTCCTGGATGGCGGCGGTGTGCTCCGCGTGGGGATGCGCCGGGTCCAGGTCTACCGCGATCAGAGAGGTGCGGCCCTGAATGCCCATCAGCAGGTTGTTGAAATCATGGGCGATGCCGCCGGCCAGGGTACCGACCGCCTCCATCTTCTGGGCGCGTCGAAGGGCGTCTTCCATCTTTTTGTAATCGGTGATATCCAATGCGATCTGGAGACGGACCATCCGCCCGTCGATCCATTCGATGGCGCGGTCGTAATTAATATACCACTTGCCGTAGATCGGGTTATGCCCCTGCCAGACGATCAGACCGGTGGGGCGCCCGTCGGGGTCCACCAGGCGATCATTGGTGCACTCCGGGCAGGGGCCCGATCCCTTCCGGAAAACCTTCCAGCAGATCTTTCCGGTCAAGTCGCGGCCGTGAACCTCGATCATATGCCTGTTGGTGAAAAGAATTTCATGGGTCTTGATGTCGGCCACGTAGATCAGGGCGTCCATACTGTTCAGGACCGTGATGAAGCGCTGGTGGGATATTCGAAGGGCCTCTTCGCTGCGTACTCGATCGGTAATATCGGTGTACACCGCGACCACCCCCTTCAAGACCCCTTCGATCATAATGGGTGAGCCGGCCGCGATGACGTGAATGGGGGCGCCGTCCTTTCGGTACCGGATCGTCTCGAAGGCCTCCACCCGACGGCCGGACAGAACCCGGGCGGTTTTGGCGTTCGCTTCCCGGAAATGGTCGTACCGTGCCACCAAGCCATCAAGCGGGCTGCCGATCGCCTCTTCAGGGGTATATCCGAACATTTTTACCGCCCCGGGATTCCAGTCGAGCACCCGGTGCCGTTCATCCAGGGTGATGATGGCGTCGGGCGCATGGTAGAGCACCGATTCGAGAAACTGCCTGCGTTTGCGGATATCCTCCTGAGCCTGCCGGCGGTCGGTGATATCCGCCATGGTGACCAGGGCGCGGCCGTCTTTTAAAAAACTTTCGTGAAATTCAACATCCTTGACCTTGCCGTTTCGGCAGGTGATCCTGAACTCCCGGGCTCCTCCGGCTGATTCATCAACGGCCATCTGCCAGTTTTCCCTTACCAGTCGGCGATACTCCGGGTCCGGATAGACTATGTCGAACCAAGCTTCGATATCTGCGATTTCCGCCCGGGTGTAACCGGTGAGAGCGGTAAATCCTTGATTGATCATCAGCAGGCGACCGTCGTCGCTCCAGATCGTAACCCCCATCGGCAGGTTGTCGAAAAGGCTGTTGAGAAGGTCACGCTGGCTGCGCAGGGTTTCATAGGCATCGATTTCATCGGTGATGTCGTGGGCTACGGCATAGGTCACTCCTTTTTCCGGGGCCGGATGAGAGACCCAATTGAGCCATCGGTATTTTCCGTTTTTGCAGCGGTAGCGATTTTTAAAATTGATGACTTTTTTGCCCTTCCGCAGGTTTTCCGTCACCGCCTGTCGGGTGGGTTCGAGGTCTTCGGGATGGATAAAATCCGTGAACGGTACCGAAAGGAGTTCGGCTTCGCTGTAACCGAGGGTGGTTGTAAACGCCGGATTGATCTTGAGAAAGGATACGGTGTGGATGTCGGCGATGCAGATCAAGTCTAAGGACATGGAAAAAAGGGTTTGCTGCTCCGAATGGGTATCCCAGATCCTGCTTTTCCCGAGTTCGCCCTGCACCTCGGCTAAACGGCGGTTTTCGCCCTCGAGGGCTGCGACCCGGTTTTCCAATTCTTCATAAGTGGGTTTTCTTGGCATCGATTTGCCTGTTGAATTCCGATTAGAGAAAATTGCATGGACCTGTTATCAGGGGATATTATAACCCACTCGGCGGATGTTTGTCACTTCATCATCCGGTTTTTTCCATTTTAAATCTTGGGGAGCATTGCGTCACCGCGGAAGCTGGAGTGCATAACCGTTTAGGTTTGTGATACTCGAAGGCCGGCTGCCGACTCGTCATACTCCATAATGCATGGCAATGGTGATAGGGATAACGGATGCGGGATGTTGTATGTTCGAAATCTAAATTCCTATCCCTTAGAACGGCGCCTCATGGGGTCGCAGGGGCAAAACGGCATTCGCAGGAAATAACTTTACCCAAGTTCATGGTTTTTTAGGCTCGCAGGCCGGTTTTGGTGGTATATCTAATATTCTAATGTAATCATTTCAGTGTGTTATATAACCACACCTCAGATCATACCTCGGTAGTGCCAAAAACATTGGCCATGGGTCACTTTCCTCTTGCCCCAGAATCCAGCCGTGCTATTCTGGAACTATGTTTATCC
>CAZNLT010000129.1:10955-17507 GCA_964573705.1 uncultured Desulfobacterales bacterium | reverse complement strand
TCAGAATGCTGGTGATGATCTGCATGTTGTTTTTGACCCGGTGATGGATCTCCCGGAGCAGGACCTCTTTTTCCCGCAGAGAGGCGTTGCGCTGGGCCTCGGTTTTTTTCAGCCGTTCATAGGCCTTTTCGAGTTTGAGGTTTCGAACCCGCATTCCCTGAACGTAATTGGAGGTGCGGTTTCGAATAATTTCGGAAAGAGATCTCATGATCGACTGGGAAATGGGATTGGTCTGAATCATTCGGTTGAAGTCGGCCCGCTCCATGGTCAACAGTCGGCTGTCCTGGCGGACGATGACCGAGGCGCTTCGGGGGGAATTGTCGATGAGGGCCATTTCACCGAACATTTGGCCGGGTCCGTAGACCGAGAGCAGATCGGCACTGACCGTGTGGTAATCCTTCCAGATTTCCACGCTCCCCTCTACGATGATGTAGAGTTTGTCTCCGGCCTCGCCTTCGAGGAAAACTACCTCTCCGGTGTTCAACCGTTCTTGCCGGCAGGTTTCCTGGATCACCTGAATATCCGCATCCGCAAGACCGCTGAAGAGCGGCAATTTTCTGAGAAAATCAAACAATTCGGCCATGTCCGGTTCCCTTTTCCATTCCCGATCGGGCGCCCGTGATCCATTCCGGAAGCGGAAGGGTGTATGGACGGACCCGGGTCTTGATTCGACGCCTCTTCGCCTCTTGCCGGCGGGGCATGGACCGATTCATACCGAAGTTTGGACGGGTTTGCAAGGCTTGCCGGTTTTTAAAATGGAAGCATCGGTTGCGGAGTCCGGATCGAAAAAAAAGGAAATACCAGAAGCGGTAAAACCTCAGAACCGCTCTTCTTTAACGGCGGTTTCCATTTTGATGCCGTATTTGTCTATTTTTGAATGAAGGGTGGGACGGGAGACGCCCAGAATTTTGGCGGCCTTGGACCGGTTTCCCCCGGTCAGGTTGAGGGTTTCCCCGATCAGGAGTGCGGCCACCCGATCCATGCAGTGGTCGAGGAGATGCTCCGATGCCGGATTCCGGAGCATTCGGCGGGCCCACTCCCGAAGGTCGGTTTCCGCATCGGGTTGATCGGAGGTACGGAACTGTCCTTTTTCACTGACGGCCTGGGCGATGTCGTCGGGGCTCAGGGGGGCGCCCCGGTTGAAGATCAGCGCTTTCTGAATGACATTGCCCAGTTCGCGGACGTTTCCGGGCCAGGGATAGGTTGCAAGCAGCGCCTCGGCATCTTCGGTGATGCCCGGGTTGTCCATCCCGCCCAGGGTGGCGTATCGGGCCAGGAAATAATCGGTCAGCAGCCGAATGTCGCCGGTTCGCCGGGACAGGGGCGGAATGCGGATGGTCACGACTTCCAGGCGGTAATAAAGGTCCTCCCGAAAACGGCCCTCCGCAATCGCCGTTTCCAGGTCCCGGTTGGTGGCGGCGATGATCCGGACATCCACCGGTACGGTATCCCGTCCGCCCAATCTTTCAATCGATTTTTCCTGAAGCAGTCGGAGCATTTTGGACTGAAGGCTGAAGGGCATGTCGCCGATTTCGTCCAGGAACACGGTTCCGCCATGGGCCTGTTCGATTTTGCCGACCCGTTTGTGGACCGCTCCGGTAAATGCGCCTTTTTCATAGCCGAACAGCTCGCTTTCCAGCAGGGTTTCGGGAATGGCCACGCAGTTGATGACCAGAAATGGTTTGTTCGACCGAAGGCTGTGCTGATAAACGGCCCGGGCCACCAGTTCCTTGCCGGTGCCCGATTCTCCCCGAATGAGTACGGTGGCATCGGTGGGGGCGACCCGGCCGATGGCCTTGTAGACCTCCTGCATGGCCGGGCTTCGACCGATGATGGCTTCTCCGGGGGCCTCTTCCGGGGATACGTCCAGACTCACCGGGGAGCGCATGAACCGGCCGGCTTCCAGCCCCTTGGCGATGACGGCCAGCATGTCGGGGATTTCAAAGGGCTTCAAAAGGTAATCGAAGGCCCCCAGTTTGGTGGCCTCGATGGCGGTTTCGGTGGTTCCGAAAGCGGTCATGATGATCACCGGCAGTTTGGGTTCCAGCGCGTGAAGCGCCCGAAAGGTCTCCAGCCCGTTCATGCCCGGAAGCCGTATATCCAGGATCACCAGATCGACGGTTTCTCTTTCGGCGATCTCGATCCCGGTCTCCCCCGAGGCGGCGCTCTTGATGGTGTATCCCTCCTCGGTCAGGAGTTTATGAAAACTCTTCCTCAACTGGTCGTCGTCGTCGATGATCAGAATGGTGTTCACGTGTCGGCTCCTTTGACCGGCAAGGCGATGGTGAAGGTGGCCCCTTCCCCTTCGGCGGACTCCAAATTGAGGGTCCCTTTGTGTTCTTCGAGAATTCGAAGGGCGATGCTCAGGCCCAGGCCGGTCCCTTCGTCTTTGGTGGTAAAAAACGGTTGAACCGCTTTAGATGCCACCGCCTCCGACATTCCCGGGCCGTTGTCGCTCAAATGGATGACCGCGGCCTTGCCGATTCGGGGAAAAATCGCAATTTCTTCGCGGATGACGATGGCGCCGCCCCGGCCCATGGCTTCGCAGGCGTTGACGATCAGATTGACCAGCACCTCTTTCAGCTGTTCGGGATCTCCGCTGATGGTCGGCAACGGATCGGTTCGCCGGACCATGACGGTGGCGTCGTAGGCATCGAGCCGGTGGGACAGAAGCTGAACGGCCATATCCACCACCGTAGAGGGGCTGATCTCCTGAAACTGCAATTTGGGGGGTCTGGAAAATTCGAGAAAATTCTGAACAATCGTATCGATGTGGCGGATCTCCTGGGAGATTACCTCGAAATCCTCTTTTTGGGTCTCGGTCAGCACCAGGGAACGGCCCAGAGAGAAAAGACGCATTTTGACCGAGGTCAGCGGATTGCGGATGCTGTGGGCTGTTCCGGCGGCCAGTTTCCCCACCAGGGCCATCTTCTCGGACTGAAGGAGGTGTTCCCGACTCCGCTCCAGTTCGAGATGGACCTGGCCGGCGTCTTGAATCAGGCCGCGGACGCTGCGGCTCAGGGCGGTGATCTCGTTATCGACCCGGCCAGAACCCGCTCCCCCCTCGGCGGCCAGGGTCAGGCGGCGCACCGGGCCGAGAATGTGGGAGACCAGGACAAAAGCCAGAAACAAGGCCAGAAACAGTTCAAAAAGGATGGCGCCGCCGGCCACATATCTCAGCCGCTCCGCCTGCTCGCGGGCTTCGGCTCTGGTCTCCCGAATCTGATCCGTGAAGATGTGCTTATAGACCTCGCACTGATCAACGATATGAAAGAACAGCTCCCGCAGTTGCGGATGGACATCGGCAAGGCCTTCCCGCGCACCTGTTTTGTAGTAATCGATTACCCGGTCTTTGATCTGAATGTATTCATCGTAATCCGATCGAATAACCTCCAGGATTTCTTTCTGCCGGGGGGTATCGGACAGGGTTTCGGCTTCCCGCAGCCGTTCTTTGAAAATCTGCCGGTATTCCCCCAATCGTCGCAACCATTCGGGGTCCCCGTCCATGTAATAATAGCTGACGAACCCTTTCTGATGAACGAGTGAGGCCTCCAGTGCCGCCGCCACCTGAAAACCGACCAAGTCCCGGTCGATGATGCCGCTGAACAGGCGCTCCATTCGGTAGGTGTACCAGACCATGACCAGTCCGCCGGAGACGGTGATGATCACCAGGGCCGTCAGAACGGTGTAGATTCGGTGACGCAGACTGAGCCGAAGCCACATGGATCCTCTCTCCTTTATGAAATGGCGCTTCCCCGAACCGGCATCTGCCGCGGGCGAAGTTTGCGGATGCGGATCATCTGTTTTGGTGGTTTTTTTTCCGTCTGTCAAGAATAGCTGCATCACCGTCGGGTCAGCAAATCCTGAATGACTTCTTTGAGACGTTCGATGCTGGCGCCCCGCTTTTCCACAAACCGGGTGTTTTTCAAATATTCGGGGTGATTCTCCAGGTCCGAGGAAAAGGCATGGATGACCACCGGCAAGAGGGGGGTCCGTTTACGGAGGCGTTGAAGAAGAACGGCGGAATCGATATCCGGCAGGCCCGGGTCGAGAATCAGAAGGTCCACGGTTTTATTTCGTGAGACCTGAAAGAGAACATCCGCACCGCATTCCGCCTCCTGAACCCGGTAGCCCGCCGCAGCCATTTCACGTGCAATAAACCGCCGGACATGGGGATTGTGATCGGTGATCAGTATATTAAAACCAGTTTTCATGCCGCCGTTTCTTTCCTCTACCGGAAGGCCTCGAACACAATCGTCCGTGAAATGGGAATGGGGGGACGCTCCCCTTGCGCGTAATCATAGCATGGGACCCGCGATCGGACCCGATCGGACCGGGAATACTCGAACCTTTCCTTGGCCGAATCGACCGGTGTAAAGCCGGGATGTTTCGGTTTTCAGAGGTGATTAGCAACCAATGTGCCATTGCGATCCCCCTCTGATTGCGGAAAGACAACTTTCCTGTTTTGCAGGGAAAAAACTTTGAGCAGACGGGAAAGCCGACCGCCGCTCGAAGGAGCGGGTCTGTCCGGACTTTTTACATCCTGTAAATCGGTGAAATCCTCCTTTGGACAATATTGAGAAATTTCCTTCTAACCGGGCGGGAGTGGCAGTGTCGATTTGGTTTCAGACGGCGTGGAATTTTACACAATGTAAAAAAACCTGACACCCATCCCGCCGGCGGCAGGTACCCTGCCTATCTATCCGCTGTTTCTTTGGCGCTCTTCCGTCTGAATGATGTGGTATGCTTTGTGCTATTATTCACATTGACGAGTGAAACGAGAATTCAATGAAAATTAAACCGAAAAACAGGGCTTTCATGAAATCCAGACCCATCGACACCCCGTTCTATGAATCTTTTTCTCGAAGAATGGTGTTGATTCTCATTCTTGTCTCCTTCACTCCCATGGTTCTGGTAAGCGGGATCATTCTGGACGATTTCCGGATTTCCTACCGGGAAAAAATTTATGCCCACCTGGCGGAGCTGGTTTTAAAGCACAAGCAGAACATCGACGCTTTTCTGGAGGAAAAGATGGGGGATATTCGGTTTGTCGCCGCCTCATTCACCTTTGAAGAATTGGCCGACGATAATTTTTTGAATAAGGTGCTTGAAGATCTTCGGCGGGAAGACGGCACCGTATTCGAAGACCTGGGGGTCATCAACGAACAAGGCAGGCAGGTGAGCTACGCCGGACCCTATCCGCTGGGGCGGGCCGATTACTCGGATGCCGAATGGTTTCAGCGGGCGATTGAAATCCCCTATTACATCAGCGAGGTCTTTCTGGGGCTTCGGGGAAAGCCGCATTTCATCGTCAGTGTCCGCAGCCGGCACGAAGGAAAGTACTGGCTGCTTCGATCCACCATCGATTTCGATTCTTTCAATTCCCTGGTGGAAAACCTTCGCATCGGACGAACCGGCTTCGCCCTGATCCTCAACCGGGAAGGAGAACTCCAGACTAAAACCACCTTGATAGCGGAGAACAGTGAAGATAAGGAGCTGTATCAACTGATCAAGCGAGGGGAAAGAAGATCCAACGGGGTCTACATCCTGGAGCGGACGATGGATACCGGTCAGGAGAACATTTATGTCGGGGCCTTTCTGAAAGACGAAGACTGGCTGCTGATCTATCAGCAGGATGCCGCGGACGCCTTTACGGACCTGCGTCGTGCCCAGGGGATTGCGATTCTGATCATTCTGATGGGGGGCCTGGCCATTGTGGTCACCGCTTTGATTCTCTCTAAAAAAATGGTGCGCCAGGTGGCGGAACTCGATCAGGAAAAAGAGATGATGAACGAGCAGATCATCGAAACCGGCAAGCTGGCCTCGGTGGGAGAGTTGGCCGCCGGCGTGGCCCATGAAATCAACAATCCGGTGGCGATCATGGTGGAGGAGGCCGGCTGGATTGAAGATCTCCTGGAAGAAGAGGATCTGAAGGAGAGTGAAAATCTCTCCGAATTCCGCCGGGCCCTGAATCAGATTCACATCCAGGGGAAACGCTGCAAGGAGATCACCCATAAACTTCTCAGCTTCGCCCGTAAGACCGATTCACGGGTCCATGAGATCGAACTGAACGAACTGGTGGAAGAGGTGGTGGGGCTTTCGACCCAGCAGGCCCGATACAGCAACGTAGAGATTCGGGTCCACCTTCAGGAACACCTTCCGCCCATGCGGATGTCGCCCACCGAGCTGCAGCAGGTATTGTTGAACCTGATCAACAACGCCCTTTACGCGATGGACGGCCGGGGCGGCGTAATCGATGTTTCCACCCGCCGGAAAGAAGAGAATGTGCTGATCGAAGTGTCCGACACCGGCCCGGGGATTCCCGAGTCCAACCTGGGCCGAATCTTTGATCCGTTTTTTACCACCAAACCGGTGGGCAAGGGCAGCGGACTGGGACTTTCCATCTGCTACGGGATTATTAAAAAGATGGACGGCGATATCGATGTCCGCAGCATGGTCGGCGAGGGAACCACGTTCACGGTTCGAATTCCCATCAAACCGGACATAGCCGACACCCCCGGACCTCGAACCGAACCTGAGGCCGAGGCCGAG
>CAZNLT010000129.1:0-10855 GCA_964573705.1 uncultured Desulfobacterales bacterium | reverse complement strand
GAGGCCGAGGCCGAGTTCTCGCCGACCGACTGAGTTTCCATGCCTGAAACTTGAAAAATAAAACTTTTTAACTTTTTCTTACAACCTTTTGAAATCATTGAAGAGGAACGACCATGAGCATTGCCAACGTACTACTCGTTGATGACGAACGCCCCTTTGTGGAAACCATGACCAAGCGGCTCACCAAAAGAGACCTGGAGATCACCACCGCCTTCAGCGGAAAGGAGGGGCTGGATCAGCTCGATGCCAAACCCAACCTCGAGGTGGTGATTCTGGACGTAAAAATGCCGCAAATGGACGGTATCGAAACCCTGAAACGGATCAAATCCCGGTTTCCCCTGGTGGAGGTGATCATGCTGACCGGCCATGCCACAGTTGAATCGGGAATTGAGGGGATGAAACTGGGTGCCTTCGATTATCTCATGAAGCCCTGTGATATCGATGTGCTGCTGGAAAAGGTCGAGGAAGCGGCCGCCAAAAAACGCAAGCACGAAGAAAAGATCGTCGAAGCTCGAATGAAGGAAATCACCCATAGACGGGCCTGATCACCGACATGAAAGAACGAATAAAAGAGAAACCGGCGCCCCAACCGGGGCGCCGCATCCGTCTGCTGTTGGTGGACGATGAAATCGAATACCTTCATGTCCTGTCCAACAGACTCGGGAAACGAGGCATGGCGGTGACGACCGCCAACAGCGGCACTCTGGCGATTCAGACCCTTCGCAAGCAGGATTTTGATGTGGCGGTTCTGGATCTCAAGATGGAGGACATGGACGGTATCGAGGTCCTGAAGGTGTTCAAAAAAATGGACCCCGACCTGATGGTGGTCATGTTGACCGGGCACGGCTCCGAAAAAGCGGCCAAAGAAGGGATCGATTTCGGGGCCTGTGACTACCTGACCAAGCCCTGTGAAATACAGGATCTGGTGGACAAAATTCAGGAGGCGTACCGGCAAAGGAGATCGACCTGAGGTAGACAAACCCAACGACCGTTCACCGAAGATAATCTCAAAAACAGAACTTTTTAACTGCCATCAACTGAGGAATGAAGATGTTATTCAAACACAAAGGATTTCAGCTCGGGCTGGCGTTTGCGCTGGGCCTCATTGTTTTCCTGCTTCCGAGACCGGAGGGGACACAGTTTAGAATTATCGGGGACATGAATCAGGAACTTCTTGGGCAGGTCGGCGAACACTTCAGATACGTCCCGCCAGGCGTGAGGCAACCCGAAAATGTCTATGTAATGGAAGCAATCAACCCCGGCACCCCGGAAGCCACTCGGGATTATCTTGCCGGGCACGCCGCGGCATCTGATATAGAAGGGGTGACGGTGGAATATGTCAATGGCCTCTCTCCCCGGGCCAAACGGTTCTTGGTTGTCTTGGTGGTGCTTGTTTTCATGTTTATCGCCGAGCCCATTCCTCTGGAGATCACCGCTATCTGCATCGGCGTCTTTCTGGTGGTGATGGGAGTCGCAGACGTCAAGGACGCCTGGGCCCCCTATATGCATCCGGTAGTGGTCTTCATCATGGTCGCCCTGATTTTTGCCATTACCCTCGACAAAGCAGGGCTCACAAAGCGCCTCGGCTACTTCATTATCAAGAAGGCGGGAAACTCCGTCACCCGGTTCACGTTTATCATCGCCATCGGGCTGGGGATAGCCTCCTCGGTCATGCATGACGCGGCGGCCACCGCCATCGGAATCGTCACTATGATTCCCCTGATGCGGGCCGCTAACATCGAACCCCATTCCACCACGGCCAAGTTCATGATGCTCTCGCTCCCCTTCGCCTGTTCGGCGGGGGGCATGGGCACACTCATGGGCGGGGGGCGGTGCATGGTGGCCGCCGCCTTTCTTAAGGAATTCACCGGTATCGAGCTCACCTTCTTCGACTGGATGAAGTTCGCCATGCCGGCGGCCCTTGTGACTGTGCCTCTTGCGGTTCTGGTCGTCTATTTTGTCTTTCCGCCCAACCCCAAATACAAGCTTCCCGAATTCGACGAGGAGATCGGACCGCTTTCGTCAGAAGAGATAAAAACCATTTTCATCATCGGACTCACTTTTCTATTCTGGATGACCAAAGGGTGGCACGGACTCCACTATTCCATCACCGGCATGCTCGGGGTGGGCGGGCTGGTACTTTCCGGCGTGCTCAATTGGGAGGACATCAACGACAACATGGAATGGGGTACGGCCCTTTTCATCTTCGGCGGCGGCATTTCCCTGGGCCTGGCCATGGGCTATTCCGGAGCGGCCGATTATTTCGCCTATCTTTTCTTCCCGCTGGTCAAAGGCGGCGGATGGCTCCTGCTCTTTGCCGGGGTGGGTGTTTTCGGGGCACTGGTCACGAATGCCATGGCCAATGTGGCCGCGGCGGCTCTTATTCTGCCGATCGTCATTCCAATAGCCATTCTGGAAGGCGTGGACCCGAGGGTGATGGCCTTGGGCCTGGGTACCGCCACCTCATTCGCCATGCTGCTGGTGATCGGCTGTCCGCCCAATGCCATCGCCTACAGCTACCGGTATTTCAAAGCCTCCGACCTGACCAAGGCGGGTGCGGTGGCCACACCGATTCTGTTGCTCGCCTTGATCCTGGTGGCCGCCACCTGGTGGAAGATATTGGGGTTGGTGTAGATGGAAGAAATGATCCGCATTCTGCTGGTGGATGACGAGGATTCCTTTCGAGGGACCGTCTCCAAACGGTTGAGCCGTCGTTCTATGGATGTGCGGACAGCATCCGACGGCCGGGAGGCCCTCGACCAGCTCGAGCACCATTCGGTCGAGGTGGTGGTTACCGACGTCAAAATGCCGGGAATGAACGGGATCGAACTGCTCCGTCATATCAAGGAGAAATATTCGGACATCGAGGTGATTCTGCTTACCGGCCATGTGGCGGCCAGCGACGGCGTGGAAGGCATTAAAGGGGGCGCCTTCGACTATCTCACCAAGCCGGTGGAACTGGAACACCTGGTGAGCAAAATCCGGCAGGCCAGAGAAAAAATACGGTGGCGCCAAGACCAGCGCAAAGAGGCCGAATTCCGAAAGCGGATGGAGCAGCAGATGATGATCACCGAGCGTCTGGCCGCGCTGGGCACCATGGCCACGGGGGTGGCCCATGAAATCAACAATCCCCTGGCCATCATTCGGGAATCGGCCGGATGGATGCGGCTCATCCTGGGCAAAGAGGAGATGGCCGCAGTCCCCCGCCGGGCCGATCTGGAACGGGCCTTGAACAAGATCGAAACGGGGGTGGAACGGGCCAAGCGGATCACCCATCAACTGCTGGGATTCGTTCAAAAAGACGACAACTTATCGGCCGAAGTGGACCTCCCGATGCTGATCGAGGAATCCCTCGGGATGGTGGAGCGGGAGGCGGTCCACAAGGGAATCGAAATCGTCCGGGATATTCAGTCCCTGGAAAAGCCGGTCTACAGTGATCCGTACCAGATCCGGCAGGTGCTGCTCAACCTGATCACCAATGCCGTTCACGCCACCGGCGGCGGGGGGCGGATTACGGTGGTACTGAAATCCATTCAGGGCGGGGTCCTGATTCAGATTCGGGACACAGGCGAGGGCATTCCGCCGGAGCATATGCGAAAAATATTCGAGCCCTTCTTCACCACCAAATGCCCCGGCAAGGGGACCGGACTCGGGTTGTTCGTGACCCGAGGCATTATAGACCGGCTGGGGGGAACCATCGAGGCGGAGAGCCGGCCGGTCGAAGGCTCGGTCTTCACGGTAACCATTCCCCTGCGGCATGAAATTCGGAAAAACGATATTGCGTCCGAGTTGAATACGTGCTGAATGAACTGGGAAATACCTTAAACGAACATATTGAGGAGAACGATACCATGGTAAAAATTCCCACCCGAATTTTGCTTGTGGATGATGAAGTCGATTTCGTGGAAATGCTTTCCATGCGACTCCAGGAATCGGGAGAAAAGGTCACTCCCGCCTACAACGGCGAGGAGTGCCTCAGCATTCTCGAAAAAGAAAAGGACCATATCGATGTGGTCATCCTCGATATTCGCATGCCCGGCATGGACGGCATTGAAGTGCTTCGGGAGATCAAAAATCGCTTCCCGCTCATTGAAGTTATCATGCTGACCGGACACGGCACCACTGAAAGCGCCGTAGAAGGCATGAAACTGGGGGCATTCGATTATCTGCTGAAACCGGCCGAATTCGATGAACTGACCCAAAAGCTGGAAGGCGCCAGAAAGCGAAAAGATGAGCAGGAGGCCCGAATCAGAAAAGCCGAGGCCCGTCTGCTGGTGAGACGGACGGGCGGGACATGATGTCCGTCCGATATCCCTGATCATCGTCGGTGTGCGCCCCGGGCATTTAAAACTGCTGAACGATTCGCAACCGTAACAACCATGTATAATCAAAATGCCGCTTTCAGGCAAAAGGATGAAATCGCATCATGAACCTGCTTATCAAAGATTTAATGATCCCACTCTCTGAATATGCAACCGTATCCAAAACCGCCACCCTGAGTGAAGCGGTATCTGCCTTGAGGGATTCTCAAGAAAAATTCGACCGATCCCGATATAGGCATCGGGCCATTCTGGTTTACGACGAAAACAACAAGATCGTCGGCAAGGTCAGTCAGCTCGATATTTTGAAATCTTTAGAACCCAAATATGATGATATGCTGACCGGCAGCAGGAGATCTTTCAACATGGGGTTCACTCGAAATTTCCAAAAGTCGATGCTGGAACAGCTGAGACTTTGGGAGGCGCCCCTGAAGCAGATCTGCAAAAAGGCGGCCGAAAAAAGGGTGGAGTCCTTTATGACCCGGCCGGAAGAGGGAGAATTCATCGAGGCGGACGCCCACTTGAATGAAGGGATTCATCAGCTGGTGATGGGAAACCATCAATCTCTCCTGGTGATCCATTCCGACAGCAAAGAGATCATCGGCATTCTCCGGCTCACGGATGTCTTTGAAGCGGTCGCCGGGGAGATCGCCGAATGCAAACGATAGATCGTCGAGTCGTCTGGGGAAAGGTTCGGATCGATTGAAAAGAATCGAATGAAAACGGTTGTGTTCGGAATATCAAATGACTGCGAAAACGGAGGAGACAGCTCATGTCGACGGATGGTAGAATAAGCGATTTTGACCCTCAGGGGATTGAATTTGAATGGAAAAAGTATTTGTTTATCGGTATCGGCGTGGTGCTGTTTTGTCTGGTCTATTTCTCCCCCCCATGGCCGGACGCCGTGGACCCGATGGGGGAACATTTCATTCTCACCCGGGAAGGCAAGGGTGCCCTCGCCGTGTTTCTGCTGGCGGGCACCTGGTGGGTGTTCGAGGTGGTGCCGATCGGCGTCACCAGCATTACCATCGGGGTGCTTCAGGCGCTTTTTCTGATTCGGCCGGCCAAAGTGGCTTTCAAGGACTTCATGGACCCTTCCGTGCTGTTCATCTTCGCCTCCATCGTGATCGGCATGGTTTTCACCAAAACCGGCCTCACCAAACGGATGGCGTATAAGATGCTGACGATCGTGGGAGAGAAGACCAGCATGATCTATCTCGGCTGCTTCGTGGTGACCGCGGCCCTGACCCATATCATGGCCCATACCGCCGTGGCCGCCACCATCTATCCGCTCCTGCTGGCGGTCTACACGCTCTACGGCGAGGGAGACAGGCGCACCAGATTCGGAAAAGGTCTTTTCATGGGCATGGCCTACGTGGCCGGCGCCGGCAGTATCGTTACCCTTCTGGGGGCTGCCCGGGGCGCCGTCGCCATCGGATTTTTCAAAGATATCGTGAATCAGGAGATCACTTTTTTCCAGCTGACCTACTACATGTTCCCCGTCGGTTGGCTGATGACCTTTCTGCTCTGGGGGTTTTTCATGATCGTATGCAAGCCCGAAAAAAAGGTGATTCCCGGACTTCGGGAAAAGGCCCGGCAACTGGCCAAAGAACAGGGGGGCATCACTCCCCGGGAAATCGTCGCCGGGTCGATCATTCTGGTCTGCATCGCGGTCATGTCGATGCGCTCCTTTTTCCCCGCCCTTCAGGCCATCGACAAGACGGCCATCATCCTCATGTCGACGATTCTCTTTTTCATTCTTGGAATTCTCGATATCAACGACCTTGAAGAGATTCCGTGGAACATCATCCTGCTCTTCGCCGGGGCCATGTCCATCGGATTCTGTCTCTGGGAGACCGGTGCGGCCAAGTGGCTGGCGGTCAACTGGCTGGTCATGTTCCAGAACGCCAACTGGTTCATCTTTGTCATGGGGATCTCTTTTTTCGTCATGATGATGACCAACTTCATCATGAACGTGGCGGCCATCGCCATTTCACTGCCGGTGGCCCTGGTCATCGCACCATACCTGGGCGTCGCACCGGAGGTGATCCTGTTTGCATCCCTGATTGTGGCCGGCATGCCCTTTCTGCTGCTCGTGGGGGCGGCCCCCAACGCCATCGCCTATGATTCCCGGCAGTTCACCACAGGAGAATTTTTCCTTTACGGCATCCCGGCCAGTATCCTGTTGTTGCTCGTCACCGGGTTTGCGGTGGCGGTCCTGTGGCCGATCATGGGCATGCCGATCACCATTGCGGCGGGTGGATAATTCAAAATTAAAAAGATGACGGCCGGGATGGACCTCTATCCCGGTCGACCGTTTTTTTCCATCTCACCTCCATTTGTTCAGCGAACTGTTGGGGAAGGGGTGGATCGGCAAAACCGGAGAGGCCTATCTGCTCAACGCCCAAGGGGAGCTTCAGACCCGGCAGCGGGCCGGTCGGGGCCGTCAAGAATCGAAACCGGCCTTTTTCTGAGCGCTTGGAGGGGAAAAGGGGAGAAAAAGTTTAACGGTGCAGCCGGCTCCCTCATTGTTTTCGGCGGAGACCTTTCCACCCATTGCGGTGATCACTTTCCTGACAAAAGCCAGACCGATGCCGGTGCCTTGAGTGGCCCGGACCAGGGCGCTCTCCACCCGGTAAAAGTCGTCAAAGATTTTATTGAGAGATTTCCGCGGTATCCCCGGTCCCCGGTCGGAAACCCCGATCACGGCCCATTTACCCTCGGTGCCGATGCGAATCGTGATCTCCCGGGTATCCGCCGCTTTCCCGAACTTCATGCTGTTTTCGACCAGGTTGACCAGCACCTGAATCATCATTTCCCGATCGTATCGAACCGGGGAAATCGCTTCCCGAACCACCCGCAGCCGAAATCCCGCTTTCGCCAGAGAGCCTTCCATGATCATCCGTACTTCCCGAATCACCTCCTCGAAATCCCCGGTGTCCCAATTGAAGTGGAGCTGTTTTTTCTCGAGTTTGGAAAATTCGAGGATGTTGTTGATCAATCGGGAGAGCCGTCCGCTTTCCGCCCCCAGAATCCGGAAATACGCCTGCTCCCGTTCGGGGGTGGCGGCGATGCCCTGCTCCAGCATTTCGATGTACATCCGGATATTGGTGAGGGGGGTTTTCAGCTCATGGGTGACCGAGGAGACGAATTGGGAACGCCGTTCCGACAATTCCGCCACCGTCGCCGCACTTCGGTAGATGGCGAAAAGCCCCAGCAGCATGATGCCGGCCAGGACCGCGATCATGATGTTGAGGGTCTGTCTTCCGGCGGATTTGGGAATGTCCTGGCAGGTGAGCCGGGCCCGCAGAAAGGAAAACGGCCGGGGAAAGACATGGTCCAGGGTGAATTTGGAAGAGGAGGCCGGGGCCCCCGCTTTGATGGAAGCTGCGGTGCGGCCCTCATGAAGCGCCCGAAGGTCGAGATGGGTAAATCGGGCCAGGGGCTGAGACCGGAAATGAGCCTCGGCCAGGTGATTTAAAAAGGGCTCAATGCGCAGGACCAGGCCCTGGCGGAAGATCTGGTTGCCGAGGGCGATGCGGCGGAAAACCAGAATCCGGTCCTGATCGATGAAGACCGACTGCATGGGATCGATTTCGGCCTGAAGTCTTCCCGGTGCGGATGGTGTGCTCGGTGCGGAGGGTAGGGTTTCCGCAGCTTCCTGCTGAACCTCGGGTTCCATGGCCGATCCATTTGTCCAGCCATCCCTTGAAGGCCTTTGCCGAGCCCTTCGGTCCGATAAGGCTGCGGACGGGGTTGAGGTCCGGGGCGCTACAGCCCGTCCTTCGAATTTGCCTGCACCCGCTTTTTTCTGCAAAACGGCGGTGTCCTGCCGGGCCAGGTTGAGGGCCTGGCCGACCGTGATCTCCTCGGTCCGCTTCTGTTCCCGGCCCAGGTATTCTTTCTGAACCTTGGATTTGGCGGTTCGAAGGTATCGGTCCGCAAAACCGGCGGTCTCCTCACGGGGAGGAGCCGGCTGCGGGGGAGGGATCATGGGCTGGACCTCGAAGACATCGGCGGCAGACCGCTTTTGATTGAATATTCGGTTGACCGCCTGAAGCTGATCGACCAGAGAATCGAATACCGATCCGGCCGGTTTGCTCCGGTCCATCAGTGGGGTCTGAAAGGAGCCGTCCGGGTTGTTCTGAAAATAACCGAGGATGTAAGGGGCCGCCGGAGGCCGGGAAAGGGGAGAGCGAACCGGCGTTTCCCCGGGCTGATAGAAGTAATTGTACTCGTCCACCGCTCGCTCCTCCTCCTGACGCACCAGCAAGGCGAGCTCCCGCTCCATTTCATCGAACAGGGTTTCGGCAAAGAACCGAAGCTGGGCCGCCTCCTCCTGCGCCAGGCTTCGGTAGGTGTGCCGGACAAAGTAGGCCAGGGGCACGGAGAGGGCCAGGCAGAAGATCAGAATCAGGCGTCCGAGATGCTTCATGCATTCGGCTCCAGTCGATATCCCTCCCCCCGAATGGTGGTGATCAGGGGGGTGTCGCCGATCAGGCCGGCGATCTTTTTTCTGAGTTTGAGCACATGAATATCCACGGTGCGGGTTTCGATGTCGGCGTCGGCATACCCCCAGACGTCGGTGAGCAGCGCCTTTTTGGAAACGATGCGGTCCCGGCGCCGGTGCAGGTAGGCGATGATGTCCATCTCCCGCCGGGTCAATTCCACCGACCTGTCTTTGCAGCTCGCCGTAAGGGTTTTGCCTTCGAATCGGATTTCTCCGAGTTCAATGGTTTCTTCTCCCACAATCCGGCCGGTTCGGCGCAGGACCGCTTCCACCCGCACCATCAGTTCCCGAAGTGAAAAGGGTTTGCTGACATAATCGTCGGCCCCGGCGCCGAAGCCGGTGACGATGTCGTCCTCCGCACCCTTGGCGGTCAGCATCATGATCCCCTGGCCGGGCTTCTGTTCCCGGATCTTGCGGCAGATGGTGAATCCGTCCACCGTCGGGAGCATCACATCCAGAATGATCAGGTCATGGGATTCCTCGAGCGCCTTTTGAAGACCGTCTCCGCCGTCTTCGGCGCCTTCGGCCTGAAATCCGTTGAAAACCAGCACATCCAGAAGACCGCCCAGAATGGCCGGGTCGTCCTCCACCACCAGAATACGGGCTCTGGGTCTTTTCATTTCGATTCCCCCCTGGGACCGGTTTTTCCCCGTCAAATAAAGAAAAACCGAGTTTCTATTACGGTTTGTGGTTCGAGGAAAAGAATACCCCAATCTGGGTATGGATCAAAGCAAAAGTTATGTAAAATAACGGTTTATTCAGAACCGGGAACATGCCTTTCCGATGCTCTGAATGTTTTTGCCTTGATTCACAGGTGGTAGGAATTTTGGGAGCGGAAAAAATGGGGAAAGTAGATTGTCGAAAGGCTGAGAGCTCAATCCCGACAGCAAGATGGTTTTTTGAACCGACTGATCCCTTGAAGATCCGGGGATTGGAATGAAACCGACACAAGAGCAAAAAGCCCCGAATTTTGCGTTTGCCCGATAGTGAAATGGACATCATAGGCAAGTGGAAAATCCATAATAACAGTTATAAGCTTTTACTTTTTTTGATCTTTTTTAGATATGCCTCTATTTCTTCCGGGCTTAACCCTTTAAATCGCTCCTCAGGTTTCAAGCCTTTCAGTCGCTCTTCTGGTTTAAATCGCTTTATAAGGTCCTCGGGTTTAAGCCTTTGCAATAGCTTCTCTATATCTTTTTCGGTGAGGCTTTTAAGGACTTCCTCTTTTATTTCCTGTTGGAAATCTTCAAGTGTGTATGGCATAAGGACTCCTTCGTTCTGATATTTTTTGAAGAGCTTGTTGATGATGCCGCTGACCGGACTGTTCCATCGATAGGAGGCCGCCCCATATCGAACTTTTTCCGACTCGGCGCTGAACATCAGCCACGGGGCGTTTTTTTCCGATGGTTCAATCCGGCTGAGCACGATGACCCGAATATTCCGAATCCCCCAGCGGATGTCATAAACGCCGGGTGCGGCTGCAACGAAATTAACCTGATCCGATAAATTTTCGGGGTACCTTGTGCGGACCGCGTAAAGGCGGAAATCATCCGCGGGCAGCAGCTTTTTAAAAGACGGGCTGATCTGCTTTCGGTAATTGACATAATGTCCGCACAACTCCTTGATCGTCCAGCCATCCAAGGCTTCCTGATGGGATTTATAGGTCATCAGGTTATGGGCGGCCAAATTTTCCAACCCGTCCGGCAATATATCGGGCGTTTTCCCGTCCCTTTTCTCAATGATTACCACGTCCAGTAACTGCTGCTTCAGGGAAAGGTCCTTCTCAAGGACCACTTCATAGGCGGAGTTCAGGAATAAATCAGTGAGTGTCAGACCGAATAAGCGGTGCCAGGGGATCATTTTTTTGGGTTTGGCAGCTGTCCCGCGATGCGATTTCATCACAAGGCTGTTTTCCTTTTAATGTAATCGTTTATCGGAAGAGATGCAATCTCGATTTTGTCAGATGGCGTTCTTTGTGATGAGCACGGCGACGAGATGCAAAAATGAAGAAATCAAGGTAAATAAA
>CAZNLT010000128.1:0-17700 GCA_964573705.1 uncultured Desulfobacterales bacterium | reverse complement strand
CTGGGGCATGGCCGCCGATCATTTTCCGCTGAGCCGGGATATCGGTGCGGACCTGATTCGAAAACTGAACGACTCTGCGGCGGATATCGGGGTAACCGACTGCCCCACCTGCCGCATGCAGATGGCCCAGTTTTCAAACAAACCGATTCGTCATCCCGTCGAAATCATTTCGGGGCTTTTAAGTACCTTATCAATAATTTCATAACATCCGTAGGGGCAGGCCCCCGTGCCTGCCCTCAGCCGGGGCAACCACAGGGGGATTGCCCCTACAAAATCAGGTACAGAAATATATGCACAGGTACTTATAAAGGGCTGGATTTCGGGGTCCCCCCATCCGGCGATCCGAATGGGGGGTGAAGTGAAAAGGGGGGAATGGTCGCTTACTTGAACTGTTCTTCTTCGGTGGACCCGGTCAGGGCCGCCACCGAGCTTTCCCCGCCGGTGAGGGAGGTCATCACCCGGTCGAAGTAGCCGGCCCCCACGAACTTCTGGTGGGTGGTGGCCATGTAGCCGGAGGTCTTCTCGTGCTTGAACTCCTCCTGCTGGAACATGGAATAGGCCAGCATCCCGTTTTCCTTGTATTTTCGGGCCAGTTCGAACATCCCCAGGTTGAGGGTGTGAAACCCGGCCAGGGTCACGAACTGGAATTTATAGCCCATGGCCGCCAGTTCCCGCTGGAATTTCCCGATGGAGACATCGTCCATATGGGACTTCCAGTTGAAAGAAGGGGAGCAGTTGTAGCTCAGGAGCTTGTCCGGATACTCTTTCTTGATGGCTTCGGCGAACTGTTTGGCCTGTTCCAGATCGGGATGAGAGGTTTCGCACCAGATAATGTCGGCAAAGGGGGCGTAGGCCAGTCCCCGGGCGATGGCCGCCTCGATGCCGCCCTTGATATGGTAGAAGCCCTCCATGGTCCGTTCGTTGCTGGTGATGAAGGGCTGGTCCCGCTCGTCGATGTCGCTGGTGAGCAGCTTGGCGGCGTCGGCGTCGGTGCGGGCGATGAGCACGGTGGGCACGTCGCAGACATCCGCGGCCAGCCGGGCCGCCACCAGCTTGGTGATGAACTCCCGGGTGGGGACCAGGACCTTGCCGCCCATGTGGCCGCATTTTTTGGCCGAAGCGAGCTGGTCCTCGAAATGGACCCCGGCGGCGCCGGCATCGATCATCGCCTTCATCAGCTCAAAGGCGTTGAGCGGGCCCCCGAACCCGGCCTCGGCATCGGCCACGATCGGGGCGAACCAGTAGGGGCCGCCTTTTCGGCACTCGAGCACCTGGATCTGGTCGGCCCGGCGCAGGGCGTTGTTGATCTTTCGAACCACGGCCGGCACGCTGTTGGATGGATACAGGCTCTGGTCCGGATACATTTCGCCGGCCAGGTTGTTGTCGGCGGCCACCTGCCAGCCGCTGAGATAGATCGCCTTGAGACCGGCCTCCACCTGCTGCACCGCCTGGTTGCCGGTCAGGGCCCCCAGGGCCGCGATGTATTCTTCGGTCTGAAGCAGCCGCCAGAGCCGTTTGGCCCCGACCTCGGCAAAGGTGTATTCGACCGGAAGGGTGCCGCGAAGGTTGAGCACCTCGGCGGGGGTATAGGGCCGGGTGATGCCCTTCCAGCGGGGGTCGTTCTTCCATCGGTTTTCCATTTCGTCGATTTCACTGAAGTCGATTTCGTGGCAGGAAAGTTTCTTTTCGAGGTCGATGGCGTCTTGTTCGATGGTCTCCATGGTCTAAGTCCCTTTTTGATTGAAAGTTGTCACGGTTTGCACAGCCCGGGCCGGTTTTGCACCGAAATCAGTCCAACTGTTCGTAGGCGCGCAGGGTCAGGAACTCCTCCAGTTCGGGGTTGGCGATAATGTCGTCGAAAAGTCCGGCGGCTCTTTCATAATTGCCGGTCTTGAACCCGTCGTCTTCCACGGCCTGGCGGATCTTGTCCAGCTCTTCCTGCTTGACTTCACGGAAGAGATCCAGGGTCACCTTCCGGCCGTCGTCCAGGGTCCCCTCCGGATGATGCACCCACTGCCAGACCTGGGTGCGGGAGATTTCGGCGGTGGCCGCATCCTCCATCAGATGGTTGATGGGCACGCATCCGTTTCCGGAAAGCCAGGCCGCCATGTACTGGATGCCCACGTTGACGTTGGTCCGCAGCCCCGCCTCGGTGATGGTCCCCTCGGGGAGTTTGAGCAGGTCGGACTGGGAGACCGACACGTCTTCCCGCAATTTGTCCACCTGATTGGCCTGCGGCATGGCCTTGTCGAACTGCTCCAGGGCGATGGGCACCAGCCCGGGATGGGCCACCCAGGTGCCGTCGTGGCCGTCGCCGGCTTCCCGAATCTTGTCGTCCCGAACCTTGTTGAGTGCCGCTTCGTTGGCCTTGGGGTCGCCCTTGATGGGGATCTGGGCCGCCATGCCGCCGACGGCGTGGGCCCCGCGTTTATGGCAGGTCTGAATGGCCAGAAGCGAGTAAGAGTGCATGCAGTGGCGGGTCATGGTAATCTGGGCCCGGTCCGGGAAAAGATAGTCGGGGTGGTTTCGAAACCGTTTGATGAAGCTGAAGATGTAATCCCACCGGCCGCAGTTGAGCCCGGCCATATGCTCCCGAAGCTCGTAGAGGATTTCATCCATTTCAAAGGCGGCCAGAATGGTCTCGATGAGGACCGTGGCCTTGATGGTACCCTGGGGAATATCCAGCAGATCCTGGGCCCGAACGAAGATGTCGTTCCAGAGGCGGGCTTCGAGATAACTTTCCAGCTTGGGCAGGTAAAAATAGGGGCCGGAGCCCTTGTCCATCAGCCTGCGGGCGTTGTGAAAGAAAAACAGACCGAAGTCGAAGATGCTACCGGAGATCGGTTTGCCGTCTACATGGACGTGCTTTTCCACTAAGTGCCATCCCCGGGGCCGCACGATCAGGGTAGCCAACTGGTCCCCGAGGCGGTATTCTTTGCCTTCGGGGCTCACGAAGTCGATATTGCCGTTTACCGCATCCCGAAGATTGATCTGGCCCTCGATGGTCCCTTCCCAGGTGGGGGCGTGGGAATCCTCGAAGTCGGCCATGTAGGTTCTGGCGCCGGAGTTGAGGGCGTTGATGACCATCTTCCGGTCCACCGGGCCGGTGATCTCCACCCGGCGGTCTTGCAGATCTTGGGGAACCGGTGCGATTTTCCAGTCGCCGGTCCGGATCTTCCGGGTCTCTTCCAGAAAATCGGGGAGTCTGCCCTGGTCGAGCCTTTTCTGAACCTGCCGGCGGCGTTCCAGAAGCTCCACACGCCGGGCGTCGAACTCACGGGCGAGGGTGGCCGCGAAATCGAGGGCTTCGGGGGTCAGAATCTCTTTGAATTCAGGGGTGAGGGGTCCGTGAACGGTGACGCCGTTGATCTCGAGTGCGGGTGCCATAGCCAATCCTCCCTTCTTCAGCGACGAATCGCGTCAGGTGAGCTGCGTAAGAAAAAATTATTGAAAAATTTGGAAAAAAGATAAGAATGTCGTAAAAGGATGTCAATATGGGCGCCGCTTGCGAGGGCTTGAACATGAGATCCGGAGCAGACTCGAAAGGCGCCGGAAGGGCCGATGGGTTTTGATTATCGTTCGGGCCGAAGCCTGAATGACAGATAGACCGAAACGGTGATTCCGGCCGGCGGATGCGGTGTCGACTTGCGGCGGGCAAAATAAATCCGCACCGCTTAAAAAGCGGTGCAATCAGAACAGGAATGTCATGACAACAGAACCTCTGCCGGACACGGTTGTATCCCACGGGGCCGACCGGATTCTATCGGCCTGCAACGAATATCAGGTCTCTTTCACTGAAATTACCCGGCGGGCCGCGGACCGATTCAATCGCCGGGACTGGAAGGGGATGCATCAGGATGCCATGGAACGGCTCGATATCTACAGCCGACGGGTGAGCCGGGCCGTGGATCGTATTCAGGATCTCCTGGCGGATCTTTCCGACCGGGAAACGGTCTTGACCGACATGAAGTCGGCCTTTGCGGACCGGTTGGCGGACCGGGACGACTGGGAGCTGGCCGAAACCTTTTTCAACTCGGTCATCCGACGGGTGTTTTCCACAGTGGGCGTCAATCCCGGCATGGAGTTCACCGCCGCCGACTTCAAGGTGCCCCATATCGAAGACCGCACCTGCCCGGTGTGTACCCTGTACGGCGATTATGTGGACGGCGGGGCCGGGATTCGGGAAATGATCGGCGTGATTCTGGCCGGTTACGAATCGGTCTTCTCCTACCGGAATGGGGACCGGGACGCGGATCGCATCGCCGGCGCCGTTCAGGCGTATCTGGCGGAAAACGGCGTTTCTTCATCCATTCAGGGGGTGGAGATGATCGATTCGGTCTTCTACCGGGACAATGCCGCCTATCTGATCGGACGCATGCGAATCGAAGAGCGGGTCCTTCCGCTGGTGATCGCCCTTCTGAGCGAACCCTCGGGGGTGACGGCCGATGCGGTGCTCTTGACCGAGGAGGAGGTCTCCATTCTCTTCAGCTTTACCCGCTCCTATTTTCATGTGGAGGTGGATCGTCCGGCCGAGATGGTCAATTTTCTGAAAACCATCATCCCGCTCAAACGGGTCTCCGAGATCTATACCTCCCTGGGGTTTCACAAGCACGGCAAGGCGGAGCTGTACCGGGAATTGACCCGGAATCTGGCCTATTCCAAAGACCGGTTCCAGATCGCCCTGGGCAAAAAGGGGATGGTGATGCTGGTCTTCACCCTCCCCTCCTTCGACGTGGTCTTCAAGATCATCAAAGACAGTTTCGAGTACCCCAAGACCGCCAGCCGGGAAGAGGTCATGAACCGGTATGATCTGGTGTTCCGCCATGACCGGGCCGGCCGGCTGGTGGACGCCCAGGAGTTCGAGCACATGCGGTTTGACCGGAAGCGGTTTTCGAATGCCCTTCTGGAAGAGATGCGAAAACATGCCAAACAGACGGTGGAGATTCGAGAGGATCATGTGATCATTCAGCATCTCTACACCGAACGGCGGCTGAGTCCGCTCGATCTCTATCTCAAGGAGGCCGGAGAAGAGGCGGCCAGAGAGGCGGTGATCGATTACGGCCGGGCGATCAAGGAACTGGCGGCGTCCAACATCTTTCCCGGGGACCTGTTTCTGAAAAACTTCGGGGTCACCCGCCACGGCCGGGTGGTCTTCTATGATTATGACGAGCTCTGCCTGCTGACCGATTGCCGGTTTCGAAAGATCCCCAAATCGAGGGGATACACCGAAGAGATGTCTTCGGAACCCTGGTATTTTGTGGGGGATAATGATGTCTTTCCCGAGGAGTTTCGCACCTTTCTTCGGTTCCCCGACGGGTTGGGCGAGGTGTTCGATAAGGTGCATGGCGACCTCTTTGAGGTCAAGTTCTGGCGCACCATGCAGGAGCGGCTTCGGTCCAACGGGTTTGTGCATATCTTTCCCTACAGGCAGCGGCGGCGGTTCGAAAAAGAAGGGAGGGGATGAACCCGGCCATCCCAATCAGGTGGCGGGCGGCAAGCGTCCCTTCCACACCATTCTTCCGGGGTTCGTCACTCGCGGGTCCGAGGCGGTGATGAGCTTCGGGGTGATGGGCGGCCACATGCAGCCCCAGGGGCATGTTCAGATGATGGTGCGGATTTTCTACTATGGCCAGAACCCCCAGGCCGCCGCGGACGCGCCCCGCTGGCATCTGTGCAAGGACGGCCGCCTGGCCCTGGAGCCCGGATTCGATCGGGCGACGGTCGAAAAGCTTCAGGAGTTTGGGCACCGGCTGACTGCGGAGACCTCCTTCGGTGGCTACGGCGGTGCCCAGCTCATTTATCGGCTTCCGGAGGGGTATTGCGGGGCATCGGATCATCGTAAAGACGGCCAGGCGGTGGGGTGCTAAAATTCTTGACCCTTTCTTTTCAAGGTATTAGGCTGTTTGAAGATTTGATTACGTACAAACCCGAATGCCGAAAGGCAAGATTATAAAAGAAAGGGGTGTCAAAAAATGGTTGAAAACCTGTCTGAAATTCAGATCATGCAGTTGATCACCACCATCGTGACCAGGCATGGCTGTGAAATAAAGGAAATCGACCTGGAAAATCAGGTATTGGATATCGACGGGCCGCCAGAGGCCAGAATGAAGTGCGCCATGGAGCTTCAGGATTTTCTGGGCGATGAATAAGCACCGGCAGATCTTTGCCGAGGGGGGATTCGCATGGGAAGGGTCCGACGTATTGTTCAACTGCTCCTGAGTTCACCGCAGACCTGGCTGGTATTGATCCTGGTCGGGGCTCTGGAGTGGGGGTTCTTCAGCTGGTTTCAGCCGTCCCCGGCGATGGCGGCGGCCAGCGGCGGGATGGGTGTGTTTCTGCTGGCGCTCTGGCCGGTGGTTTATCTCCGTTCCGAATCCTTCAGCCGGCGGTATTATCAGACCCCAGAATCGGTAAAATCCGAAGATCTGGAAAAGCGGCTGGATGCCTGCCACCCATCCTTTCGCAAACCGGCCCTGGCCTGTCTGGCGCTGGCCCGGCAGATTGGTCAGGAGTTCACCCATGCGGAATTTCAGGATGAAGTCGAATCCCTGCTCCAAAACCTGAATGAACTGGCCGTGAACCATGTGGAACTTCTGGAGCGATCCAGGCGGTTCGGCACCCCTCAGCAGAAACAGACCATGGCCCGGCTGCTTCAGGACCAGGCCGAGTCAGTCAAGCATTCCCTGACCGCGCTTCAGCGCTTCAGCGGCAATCTCACCCTGTTCGATCTTCACGTCAAAGACCAGAAAGAGATCGACGGCGAACTGAAAGCCATCAATTTCGGGCTTCAGGACGCCATTCAGGAAATCCATCCGGGAGATTCGCAATGATAAAGAAGATTCTTTTATTTTTCGTGCTGTGCATCATCGGTTTCGTCGGTTACTATATTTATTCGGACATGGCGGCCGGTCCGCGCGGGTCGGCGATGTCTTATGAGAAGGCGGTGGATCGACTGGACCGGGTGGTGAACAAGGTGCCCTGGCGGGAAAATTTTGTTCAGCGACGGGCCAAGGTGGAACTGACCGGCGCCAAGGACCTGGCCAAGAGCCTGCCGCCCATCGATCGATTCGCCAAGGTGGTGCAGCCGCCGGTATCTGCTGATGATGTGGCGGTGGAGGTCTTCGTGTCCACGGAAAAATCAGGAACCGGTATCGACGGCATCATGGTGGAGATGGCCGAAGATTTCAACGCCCGGAATGTCTCGGTGGGTAGCGGTAAAACCGGAAAAATCATTGTTCGCAAGATCGCTTCCGGTACCGGATACGAATATATCGCCTCCCGCAAGTACCTGCCCGACGCTTTTTCACCCTCCAACCATCTCTGGGTGCGGATGGCCGAGGCCCACGGCATCACCATGACCCCGATTCGGGAGCGGATCGTGGGAAATGTCGCCGGTGTGGTGATGAAGGAGGCGGTGGCCGGCCAGCTCCAATCCATCTATGGAGCACTGAATGTTAAATCCATCATCGACGCGGTGGTTCAGGGCGATCTGGTGATGGGGTACACCAACCCCTTTGCCAGCAGCACCGGTCTCAATTTTCTGGTGACGGTGCTGGCCACCTTCGCCGACGGAGCCCCCGATCGGATGCTCTCCCCCGAGGTGGTCAGCTCCTTTGAGAGCTTTCAGCGCGGGGTCCCCTTTGTGGCGCTGACCACCCTTCAGATGCGAGATTCAGTGCAGAACGAGGGCTCCCTGGAGGCCTTTGTCATGGAATACCAGACCTTCCTCAACACCCCGACCCTGAAATCCGGATATGAGTTCATCCCTTTCGGGGTGCGGCACGATAACCCGCTGTATGCGGTGGGAGAACCGGGCCCGGAAAAAATGGCGGTTCTGGAGCGTTTTGGCGCTTTTGCCGACAGCGAAGCCTATGCAAAAGTGGCGGCCAAGTATGGATTTAATCCAGAAATCTCCTATGAGTCGCCCTTCGGTCCGCCCCCCGGGGATGTGCTGGTTCAGGCCCAAAAGATCTGGAAGGAGAAAAAGGATGCCGGGCGGCCCATTTCCGCCGTGTTTCTGTGCGATGTCAGCGGGTCCATGCGGGGGACCCGGTTGAATCAGCTCAAGCGGGCCCTGCTGGACGGCAGCCGGTTTGTCGCCCCGTCCAATTCCATCGGGCTGGTGCTGTTCAGCGACCGGGTCAGCGTGGTGCTGCCGGTGAAGCCGTTCGATCTCAACCACCGGGCCGCTTTTCTGGCGGCGGTGGAGGATATGGACGCCGGCGGAAAAACCGCCATGTACGACGGGGTCGCCGTGTCCTTGTCCATGCTGGTCAAGGAAAAACAGGCCCAACCGGAGGTGAAGCCGATCCTGTTTGTTCTGACCGACGGTCAAACCAATGTGGGGATGAACTTCAGCGATATGGACCGAATCATCGGCGGGGTCAATATTCCGGTCTACACCATCGGGTACGAGGCCAATATTCAGGAACTGGCGCGCCTGTCTTCACTGGTGGAGGCTGCCAGCCTCAATGCCGGCGAGGAGGAGATCGAGTACAAAATCGGCTCCCTTCTGAACGCCCAGATGTGAGGTATTCATGAAACCTTTCGGCATCTGGCTTTTGATCGCCTTGACGCTGTTCGGGGCCCTGGCGGGAGGGTACCACCTCTACCTGACCCGACATCCGAGGCAGGTGCTGGTGGCCCTCGATTCCTCTTATCCGATGAAACCGGTCTGGGGCCGGGTGGCGGGTATTCTGGATGCACTGGATGACCGGCGATACACCCGATTCAGCCTGGTGACCGAAAAAAACCGTATCCACGGCTGGGAATCGGAACTGAAGCCGGGAAGGACCGTTCCTTATGCGCCGCGGAATTTGACTAAATTGGCTGATCCGGCCGGGTACCCCGAAATGGGGGAGACCGGACGGCGGATTCTGATCACGAATACCCCGCCGGAAGAAACCGATAGGCTCGAGGGCTGGGAAATCATCCGGCTGGAACCCTGAAGAATGAGCGACAAAAATTCCGAGTCCATGCGGATTCGAAAAGCGACCATCGAAGATGTCAAAGCGGTACACCGGCTGCTGCACGCTTACAGCGGCGAAGGGGACCTGATTCCCCGACCTCTGACCCGGCTCTACGACCATGTGCGGGATTTCTGGGTGGCGGCCGATCCGGACTCCGGCCGGGTGGCGGGGTGTTGCGCGCTTCAGTTCTGCTGGGAGGACCTGGGGGAAATCCGCTCTTTGGCGGTGGACACCGACCGGCGGGGCCGGGGGACCGCCACCGGTCTGGTGAACACCTGCATCGAGGAGGCCCGGTCCTTCGAGATGAGCCGGCTCTTCTGTCTTACCTTCAAACCCGAATTCTTTGAGCGGTTCGGCTTCGTCCGCATCGACCGGGCCGATCTTCCCCTCAAAATCTGGTCGGACTGCATGCTCTGCGTCCGGTTTCCGGACTGCGAGGGGATCGCCATGATGAAGACCCTCTGACGACCCCTTGCACATAGCGGCCCCGGTAGGCCATGACGACGCCGGAGACCTCTTAGGCCTCCTGACGAACCCCTGCACATAGCGGGCCCTGCTCACCGTGTCGGCCACCCCGAGAATCTTTTCCCGGACCGGCAAGAACTCGCTCATCGCTCAAACAGCTTCCCGGACCGGGAAAAGATTCTCGGGGTGGCCTTTGTCAGTCAAACCGGACCGAAACGAGGCTCACGCCTACATCGCCTATCCGCCGAAGGATTTGTCGTCGATGTCGACGGCGGCCGATTCCCCGATTCGGATGGCCTCCATCTTTCCGAAAGTAATCGGCAGGATGGTGTTGATGAAAAAAGCCGCGGTCTTGATGAGCCCGTCGTAATAGGCGGCGTCTTTTTTCTTGGCGATGCGCTGTGCCCGTTCTTTCGAATCGGTGGTTTCGCCGATCATCTTCGCCAGTTTGGGGGCGGCCAGTCCGGCCCGCCACAGGTGCATCCAGGCCAGAATCAGTTCGCCCATGACCTCCAGAAAGGGTAGGGCGTGGGCAAAGGCGGTTTTGAACTCGGCGGACCGGGCGGTTTTGCCGATGTGGACGGCGGTCTCGCCCAGGCGCTGAATGCCCTGATCCACCCGGTCGGCCATCTCGGCCAGTTCCGGGCGCTCTCGGGCCGATGCCACCGTTTTGTTCATCTCTTTCAGCAGATCCATGAATGCAGCGCCCTCGTTCAACCCCAGTTTGCGGCCCAAAAGATCCATCGCCTGAATGCCGTCGGTGCCTTCGTAGATGGAGGCGATCTTGGAATCCCGGGCCATCTGTTCCACCGGGTAGTCTCGGGTATAGCCGTATCCGCCGTAGACCTGCATGGCCTGCACGCAGACATCGAACCCCCGTTCGCTGCAGTAGGCCTTGACCACCGGGGTGAGCAGGCTGACGAGATGGTCGAGGCGCTCCCGCTCGGCGGGATCCTGGGTGCATTCGATCCGGTCGAAGGTATGGGCCACCCAGTAGGTGAGGCTGCGCATGCCGTCCACGTGGGCCTTCATCCAGAGCAGCATGCGGCGGACGTCCGGGTGTTGAATGATCGGCACCTGGGGGGCGTCGGGGTTTTTGCCTGCGGTCAGGTCCCGGCCCTGGCGGCGCTCCCGGGCGTAGTCGAGGGCGTGCATGTAGGCGGCGGCGGCCTGGGTGAACCCCTGAGTGCCCACCTCCAGGCGCACCTCGTTCATCATGTGGAACATGATCTTCATCCCCTGGTTTTCCTCCCCAAGAAGCATCCCCCGGCACTGTCCCTTGCCGCCGAAGGTGAGGCTGCACGTAGGGCTGGCGTGAATCCCCATTTTTTCCTCGATGCCGGTGCAGACCACGTCATTGGGATCGCCCGGGGAGCCGTCGTCATTCACCCAGATTTTGGGGACCAGAAACAGGGAAATCCCCTTGGTGCCCTTGGGTGCGCCTTCGATGCGGGCGAGCACCGGGTGGATGATGTTTTCGGTCAGGTCCTGTTCGCCGTTGGTGATGAAGATTTTGCTTCCGGTAATGGAATAGGTGCCGTCTTCATTCGGAACCGCGGTGGTGGTCAGGTTGCCCACATCCGAACCGGCCTCGGGTTCGGTAAGGACCATGGTGCCGCCCCATTTGCCGGTGTAGAGGTTCTTGAGAAAAAGCCGCTTCTGCTGCTCGGTGCCTGCCAGTTCGATCATTTTGCCGGCCCCGTTGGCCAGGATCGAATAGGTGAGAAAGGCGTAGTTTGCGCCCACCAGATACTCGGTGACCGCCTGGGCGATGACGTGGGGAAGACCCTGGCCGCCCCAGTCCGGGTCTTTGGTCAGGGCGATCCATTCCCCTTCTCTGAAGAGATCGAAGGCCCGGCGAAAGCATTCCGGCACTTTGACAGTGCCTTTATCGAAGGTGACCCCTTCCCGGTCCCCTTCCACATAGGTGGGCTGGATCTCCTTGACCGCCAGGTTTCTCGCCTCGTTGATCACCAGGTCGAACATCTTTCGGTTCATGGCTTTGTACCTGGGGGCCTTGAGAATGCCTTCGATACCGAGCTGTTCGTAGAGGACGAAATCGATGTCCCGTCGGTCCGTAATCATCTGCGCCATATGGTTCCTCCCTGTTGTTTGGATTGAAGAAAACTACCGGTATTCGCAAATCCCGTTGGTGATGACGATATCCCCGCTCTCTGCATTGCGGGTCTGCCACAGGGCGGTATTCGAATCGGTTTTCCAGATGCGGGTCTCGATCGGAATGCCCGGGTAGAGCGGCCTGGAAAACCGGCATTTGAGGCGGCGAATTCGCTCCGGCGCCCCTGGGGTCAGGGTGTTGATCAGGGCCCGGCAGGCAAACCCCATGGTGCAGAGGCCGTGCATGATGGGCTGCTCAAAGCCGGCCGCGCGGGCGAATGCGGGGTCCACATGAAGCGCGAAGCGGTCGCCGGAGAGCCGATAGATCAACGGCTGGTCGGGAGAAGGGTGGTCCGGTTCGATGTGATCCGGCCCTCGCTCCGGAATATGGATATCTTCTTTCGGGAGCCGATCGCTTCCGCCGAACCCGCCGTCCCGGCGTGCGAAGATGGTCATGATGCTGGTGAACAGGGTCTGTCCGTCGGAATGGCGGGTATCGCTTTCCACCCGCACCAGAGCGCCCCGGCCTTTTCCCTTGTCCACCAAATGCGTGATCCGTCCTTCGGCGGTGAGGGCGCCTTCCACCGGAATGGGGTGGTGAAACAGAAGCTCCTGTTCCCCGTGGAGAATGCCTTCGGGATCGAGTTCGGCCGCTTTCACGGCTTCAAAGAAGAGGTCGAAAATCATGGCCACCGAAAAGGTGGGGATGACCTTCAGCTGTTTTTCATAGCAGTATTCGAGATCCGAAAACCCGGCCCCCACCCCGAGGGCATAGAGGATGACATCGTCGGGTCCGTAGTCCCGGACCAGGGGGCCGAGGGGGCGCTTTCGTGAATGAAGGTTGATTGCCATGGCAGTGAATTTATAGGCGGTAGCTGGTTGGAAGCGATTTCACGCGGCTTCACGTTTGTTAATCTCTTCGAGCTCAGACCCTATCTCAAGCCGGGCCACATCCAGTTCATACGCCTGCTGAAGATTCAGCCATATTTTCGGGCCGGTACCAAACCATTTGCCGAGCCGTAAAGCCGTGTCCGCTGTAATGGATCTTTTACCGGCGAGGATTTGAGAAATTCTGTTGGTTGGCACACGAATCTGTCTGGCCAATTCAGCGGCATATATGTTTAATTCTGTTAATTCGTCAGCCAGTATTTCTCCTGGGTGTATCGGTTGTCGCGGCATCATTCTTCTCCTCAATGATAGTGGACGATTTCAACATTTCCGGGGCCGGCCTCGCCCCAGGTGAAACAAATGCGCCATTGATCGTTGATTCTTATATGGATACCGATCAATCTCAGGGATCAGGGAAACGGACCCAGTTTCTGGAAATGGGCAGCCACTGAGCCTCCGTCTCCAACCAGTTGTTCACCAGGTCCTGATAATGTTCCGGTTTGCGGCATTTGTGTACCTTTTTAACAAATTTTCGGGAATCGGAAAAGGACCGGGAAAAATATCCCCAGAAGCCCTTCATTCGCTCGACCACATGGGAAGGGCCGCTGAAGATGCGCCGGAATTCATCGAAAAGGGTGTCGTGGAACTTCTTGAAGGTTTCCAATTTATCGGATACCGGAGCTTTCCCGTTTTTTATGGCGGCGGGCAGAAAGGGATCGGCGATGGCCCCGCGGCCGATCATCCATCGCTGAACGGCTGGAAATTTTTCAGAGAGCGCACGGTGGATTTCCACCGAATTGATGTCTCCGTTATATACCACCGGATGATGGGACCGGTCCAGGCACTCCCCGAAGGTGGCGAGATCGGGAATGCCGTCGTAGCGCTGCTCCCCGGTGCGCGGATGAATGATCAACTCCTTCAGCGGGTACCGGTTGAAAACCGGCATCAGGTCGTGTATTTCCTCGGCGTTGAAGCGACCGATCCGGGTTTTGACGGAGAGCCGGTTGGGAATGGCCGATATAACCCGGTTGAGGAACTCATCGATCCGGTCGGGGTAAGGCAGCATTCCGGAGCCGCGGCATTTTTTGACCACGGCCGGAAAGGGGCACCCCAGGTTCCAGTTGAGGGTCCGGTATCCGAGATCGAACAACCGGTGGGCCAGAATGATGAAATCCTCCGGTGAGTTGCTCATGACCTGGGGAATCACCGGCAGCTTCTGGTTTTGTTCCGGCAGGAGACCCTTGAAATGGGTGTTTTTGATGCGGTGGCCGTGGGCGGTGGAGATAAACGGGGCCACCCCCAGAGCGAATCCTTCGAAATACTCGGCAAAGGTATTTCGAAAGGTGACGTCGGTAAACCCTTGGAGCGGCGCCAGGTAGAGCCGCGGGGGGACTCGGGATTGAGAATCGGGGCTCACGGGGACCGCGGTGTCAGCGAATACGATGGAACCGAATGCTGCCGTCCTGAATCCACTGGTCGAACTTTTTTCGAATATACCGTTTGAAATGGAAACGGCTGGGCGGAAAGAGCAGCAGCAGTCCGAAGGCGTCGGTAAAAAAACCGGGGGTGAGTAAAACGATACCGGCGGCGAAAATAATCAGGGCGTCCACCAGCTCTTCAGCGGGCAGAATTCCCTGATCCAGATTGGACCGCACCTTGAGCATGGTCTGCATGCCCTGCATGCGCGCCAGATAGGCCCCCAGAAAGCCGGACAGAATCACCACCATGAAGGTGTTGAGGGTCCCGATGGTTTTCCCGATTTCGATAAACAGGAAAATCTCCAGAGCGGGGATAAGGGTGAAGGCAAGAAATAATTTTAAAAGCATCAGATCGGGTATCTCCGGGCGTTATTTTTGAAGGTTAATCATGGAATATCAGCATTATCGGAGAAGGTGTCAAGGAATCGATTTCAAACCCCCATAACCGGGTATGCAGAAAAAGCTTGACATGTTGAGGGGAGGCTGTTAGCAAGGCTTACGGAGTTGAGCGTTTAATGGATTTAAACTAGAAAAGGAGGTGGGTGAAGAAGATTCGTTTGCGTTCATTATTAGGTTACTATTAGGTTACTCAAAATTATTAGGTTATATTTTCAATTGGGTTAAGGAGGAATTTAAGATGAAAAAATTAGTAGTGTTGGCGCTTGCTGCGCTGTGTGTGGTTGCGTTTAGCATTCCGGCCTCTGCTCTCGAGGTTGAATTCGGCGGTTATTTCCGGACCCGCTGGTGGACTCAGCAGAATTGGTATGGTCCTACTGATCCTAATGATGAGGATAATCCCAAAACAGTCCAAAGTTTTAATGCTGAAGAACAAGATATCACCAATTTCGACCAGAGAACCCGTCTTTACCTGGACGCAGTTTTCCACGAAAATCTCAAGTTCGTCAACAAGTTCGAAATCGATGCACGCTGGGGAAATGCCAATGCCAACGCCGGCGGTTACGGCGCGGACGGTGACTTCGGCACGGATGGCGTGGGTGTCGAGGTGAAAAATTCCTATGCCGATTTCAATTTGGGGCCGGTCAATTTCAAAGTCGGTCTGCAAGGCATTGCATTGGGCAGCAGCTTCCTTATGGACAACGATTTCGCCGGCGCGGTCATATCCTACAGCGGCGACAACTTTGCCATACCCTTCATCTACGTAAAGGGCATGGAAGGGGGCATTGGAGAAGACGCGGACGATTTCGATCTGGATGCCTATGCAATCAGCCCTGAATTCGCATTTGGCGGTGTTGCCATCAATCCTTTTGCACTGTATTTCTACTCAGAAGATGCCAGCCGGTTTGGTGCGCGGAAGGATGGTCGACTGGCAAACACTGAAGAGCTGAATCTGTGGTATGCCGGTCTTACGCTTGAGTTCGATAAGGATCCCGTTTGGGCCTGGGTCACCGGAATTTATCAGGGCGGCGATATGGATTTGATCACCGGTGATTCTGTCGATTTTTCCGCCTATCTGGCTGCCGCCGGCTTGGATGTTGATTTCGGTGGAATGTTCGGTGTTCACGCCGAAGGGTTTTACGCATCCGGCGATGATGATGCCGGAGATGATGATTGGGAAATGTTTTTCGTACCGTCCACTTCCGATTCCTACTACTGGGCAGAGATTATGGGTTACGGTATGTTTGACTGGTATCTGCCGAATAACGTAGACGGTGACCAGATCGAAAACGTGTGGGCCGCCAATCTTGGATTTACCGTCAAACCGATGGATAAGCTGAAGATCTCTCTGGATGGCTGGTATGCCCAGAAGGTTGAGGAGATCCAATTGCTGGACGGTACCATGGGTGATAAAATGGGTATCGAGGTTGACCTGGTTGTTACATACCAACTGGTGGAAGGTTTGAATCTGGATATAGTCGGCGCCTACCTGTTTGCCGATGAAGTGATTACTGAGAACGACATAGCCGGTGATGATGATCCGTACCTGGTCGGTTCTCGCCTGTCTCTCAGCTTCTAAGCCAAAGAAAAGCTGCACCCGAAAGCTCTGCACATAGAATAGTCGTTACATAAAAAGCCGGAAGGAGTAGATCCTTCCGGCTTTTTTGCGTCGTTTGGGGCTAATCCGCCAGCTTTTTCCTGAGCACCTCATTCACCAGCTTCGGATTGGCCTTCCCCTTGGTCTCCCGCATCACCTGCCCCACAAAAAAGCCCAAGATTTTGGTATTCCCGGATTTGTAATCTTCCACCTGCTTCGGATTGTTCGCCAACACCGTATCCACCAGCGGTTCGATGGCGGATGCATCGGTGATCTGAACCAATCCTTTTTCTTCCACGATCCCCTTGGGCGGCTTGCCGGAGACCGCCATTTCTTCAAAGACGGTTTTGGCGATCTTGCCGCTGATGACATCGTCTTCGATCAGTCGGACCAGTTCCGCCAGATTTTCCGGAGGAATCGGGGACTCCTGAGTGGTTTTCCCTTCTGCATTGAGCAGCCCCAGCAGCGGCCCCATGATCCAGTTGGCGATCTGTTTGGGATTGGAGTCGGTCTTCAAGGCGGCTTCGAAATAGTCGGCGATCTCCCGGCCGGCGGTGAGGACCCCGGCATCATAGGCCGAAAGCCCCAGGTCCCGAACAAACCGTTCCTCCTTTTCATCCGGCAGTTCCGGCAACCCGGCCTGAACCGCCTCGATCCAATCTTTTTCGATCACCAGGGGCAGTAGATCGGGATCGGGAAAATAGCGGTAGTCGTGGGCCTCCTCCTTGCCGCGCATAGCGGTGGTGACGCCCTGGTCGGTGTTCCAGAGACGGGTTTCCTGGATCACTTTCCCGCCGTCTTCGAGCACCTCCTGCTGCCGCAGGATTTCATACTGGAGCGCCTTTTCCACGAATTTGAAGGAATTGAGGTTTTTCAATTCCGCCCGGGTGCCGAAGGTATCCGTCCCCTTGGGCATGATCGAGACATTGGCGTCGCACCGGAAGCTGCCTTCTTCCATATTGCCGTCGCTGATGCCGAGATACCGAAGGATGGACCGTATCTTTCGCAGATAGGCCCCGGCCTCTTCCGGAGAGCGGATATCCGGTTCACTGACGATTTCGATCAGCGGCACCCCGGTCCGGTTGAGGTCCACATGGCTGATCGGTCGGTCCGGATCATGGATCAGCTTTCCGGCATCCTCTTCCATGTGAATCCGGGTGATGCCGATGCGCTTTTTGCCGTCTTCCACATCGATTTCGATGTACCCGTGTTCGCAGATCGGCAGCTCGTACTGGGAGATCTGGTACCCCTTGGGCAGGTCCGGATAGAAATAGTTTTTCCGGGCGAATCGGCTTTCCCGCCGAATCTCACAGTGGGTGGCCAGGCCCATCATCATGGCGTATTCCACCACCTTTTTGTTGAGTACCGGCAGCACCCCCGGCATGCCCAGACAGACCGGGCAGACATGGGTGTTCGGCGGGGCCCCGAAGGCGGTGGAGCAGTTGCAGAAAATTTTGGTGTTGGTCTTCAGTTGGGCATGGACTTCCAGCCCGATCACCGGTACGAATTCCATTTTTGATTCCTTGTGATTGTCTGGTGATTTTAAGTGGTTGAATCGACACTATCCTTGACCCATTCATCGGATTTAGTCAACCCTGTTTTCTTATTCGAGGCTCAGTGGTATGGGAAGATAAGGATTCAGGATATCCAGCAGGGCTCTGAATTCCGGAAGAAACGCCTGATAGTCGTGCGGGTTCACATAACGGGTGGCGCCGCTGCTGCCCAGGGGGACGATATCATCCTGCCAGGGATAGCCCAGACGCACAAACAGGTGTTTGAATTTCCGGTTCAG
>CAZNLT010000127.1:0-17724 GCA_964573705.1 uncultured Desulfobacterales bacterium | reverse complement strand
ATCGGGGTCGTACCGAAGGGCTTCTTTATAGGCGGAAATCGCTTCCTGGAAGCGCCCCTGGGTTCGGTAGAAAGAGCCCATCCGAAAATGGGGGCCGGCGGATTTTGGATGCTGATTCCGTGCCTTCTGAAATTCGGCAAGGGCTTCATCAAAGCGGCCCACGGTCTGGAGAAGAGTTCCCAGGTTAAGTTGTGCTTTGACATAATCCGGTTTCAATCGGAGGGCTTCCCGGTAACAGGATTCTGCTTCTTCCGGGTTATCCATGTCCCGATACAGATTCCCGAGATTGAAGAGCGCCTGAACATGGGCCGGATTCTGTTCCAGGATGGTCCGGTAAGTGCTGACCGCTTCGAACTTTCGCTTCATCTCGGCCAGTGCGACCGCAAGATTGAACAAAAAGACCGTATTCCCGGGTGAAAATTCAAGGGCTTTCCCGATCAATTCAACGCACCGGTCATGACGCCCCTGTTGGTGGGCCAACAACCCAAGAAGATGCAGCGCGTCGGGTTGATGAGGTGCGTGTTCCAGCACGGAATGATACAGAAATTCTGCACGTTCCTGATTTCCTTTCTGATGCTGCGCAACCGCCTCATTCAGGGTCCGATGCAGATCCCAGGATTCTGTCTGCCCTTTCTCCCGGGAAAGTTTCGATAGCGCCGTTCTACTGCCAGCCATGATACTCCTTGAAACTGTCGATTAAGGGGCCGATGTGCGGCTCATAATTCCGCCATCGGCCGACACTATTGCGAAAAATCGGTTCTCTCACCTGCTGAAAACTGGCGGTGCCCACATCGCGTCGAATCTGATGAAAATCCAGGCATCGATCATCCCATGGCAATCCCAAAAAAGCGATGATATCGCGGCTGATTTTTTCCTGGCGCCCGACCAATTCCTCATACCGAACCTCCATCACAGGAATCTTCAAGACCCGCTTCCAATGAGACATCAACCGCTGATATTGACGATAGTAAGCCACGATATCATCGAGGTTGAAGGCAAAAGCCAATCCACCGGAAAAATTTTGAAAGTATATGGAAAGAGCGGTATCCACCGGGTTTCGAATGCAATGAATCACCCGGCAGCGAGGAAACATCAGAGAAATAAGGCCCAAATGGAAAAAATTTTGCGGCATTTTATCGGTGATCTGCCGGGCGGTTTTAGAGATTCGTCGAAGTCGACCCAGGTAGAATTGGGCGAGGGCATCCATGACCTTCGGTGTCACTGCGGGCATGCAACCGGGGTAAGGCCGTTGCGTTTTTAAATTTTTCGGAAGATCCCGCACCAGTTTCGGGATAAATGAAAGTTCCCCTGCGCCGTAAACCAAGGGATGAGCGGCCACAATTTGCTCTACGAGGGAAGTTCCGGAGCGGGGCATCCCGATTATAAAAACCGGGATTTCAGAACGGTTCACCGCACGCGAAAACCGGTTCCGGTATTCTGAATCGAAGATCTGAATCAGCGCCGCTACCGATTGTTCATGCCGATGGGGATCGAATCGGGGCGGGCGGAGCCGGTTGGCGCTTTTAAAATGGCTGAATGCATCATCATATCGGCCGAGGCGATCCAACAGGCTCCCGAGGCTGAAATGAATTTGCCGTAGTTGATCCACATCGCTGGGGCCGGCCTGCAGCAGGCGCTTCAGTAGCGCAACGGCCTCATCATAGTGGTTAAACCGCCTGGCGAGCTGGGCGTAGGCCACCGCCACGTCATAATTATCTGAGCCGCTCCGCACCAGGGGCCGGATCAATTCAAGCGCCCCATCAAAGTCCCCTCGTTTCATCAGAACCTTTGCTTCTCCAGCGGCGGACCATGGGCAATCCGGGCGAAGACGACGGGCTTTCCGATATTCAGAAAGCGCCGCATCAAGAAGCCCCTGGTCATTCAGAACATTGGCCAGGTTGATGCGGGCGCATAGAAAATCGGGTCGGATATGCACCGCCTGCCGATAGGCTGCCACTGCATCATCCATTTTGCCCATATCCTTGAGCAGGTTACCCAGGGTACTGAACCCCTCAGGATTCCTGGGGTGAATACGAATCGCCTTCCGATAGAGTTCGAGGGCCTCTTCGAGCCGTCCCGTGTCCTTCAATGCGGCGGCTTTTCCGCAAATGGCATCCACATGGTCCGGCTCCAGTTGGAGTGCCTGCTGATAAGCCAGCAAGGCCTGCTCCGGCTTGCCCGAACCACGCCAGGCAGCCCCTGTGAAGACATGGGCAGCGACATGGTCCGGTTTCAGGGCAATCACCCGTTCGAGGGAATTTAACGCTTCCGAATGGCGGGCCAAGTGGTGAAGGGTCACACCCAGGTTGAACAGCGCATCGACATACTCCGCGTCCAGCTTCAATGCCTGTTGATATGCCAAAACGGCCTCCTGGGGTTTCCCCACAGATTTCAGGGTATTCCCCAAGTTGGAATAGAAAAAGGCCACCCCCGGTTTGAAGTGAATCGCTCGACGGATGAGCTCTTCGGATCTTTCCAGGTCCCCTTTCTGGTACATCGCCACCCCGAGCAGATGAAGTGCATCAGGATGTTCAGGGTATATAGACAGAACCCCCCGGTAGACGGAAATCGCCTCGTCTATGCTTCCATCCTGATGGTTTCGAAAAGCATCCTGGATTTTCCGGTTAACCGAGGCATCCGATTGATTTTCAGTAGAAACATCGGCCGTTTCCTTCACTTTTCGTGAGGATATCCGATTCCGAGCGTTTCTTTTTCGCTTCCTTTTCTTACTTCGCATATGCTTCCGTTTTCAATACTAATCCCGACAAGCCCGTATCGCAGGCGGGGTAATCCCTCTTCAAAGACGTCCGGCAGGAGGCGATTAAACGCCGAGAAAATTCCGTAAGTCCATCAAGGGTTTTCGAAAAATCTGCATCCCCAGGGTCACCCGGGGGCCTGTGATTTTGGCGGTTCCGCGTTGGCCCGGCATCACCGGCTGGTCAGTCTCAGGTTCCGCCTCCACCAACACCGACGGAACCCGTTCATCTGAAAGTTCCACATCAAATCCGATTCTATAGACTTGAGCAGGAATGGATCGCAGCGGATTGCTATCCAGCCTGACGGACACCGGTGCGTCTTCCCGGACCAGGCCGGCATCACTGACCGGAACCATTATCCGCATCTTTGATCGTTGTGGGTCGGCGATCCGCAACACCATTTGACCAGTCTGAAGCGATGCCCCGATGAGAGCATCGGGATTATCGAGGACGACCACCCCGTCGGCATCCGTCCGGACTTCGGCCAGTTCGAGCTGTTTCCGTAAAAAAGCTACTTCAGCTTCTTTTCTCTGAACCTCCAGCTTTTGAACGGGGATCCGTGCCCGTGCTTCTTCGTCCATATACGCGGCACCTTCCAGCCGGGCCAGTTCCGCCTGGGCCACCGCCACCCCCCGAAGCGCCTCATCCAGCTGTTTTTCCAGAATCCGGGTATCATAACGAAAGATCAAATCCCCCTCTTCCACCCGTTCGCCCGGTTGAACCGCCAGTTCCTCCACAACCCCGTCAAAAGGTGCAAACACATAATAGGGATGATCCGGAACCATCTGAACGGGGGCATTCACATTGGAATGGACCGGCAGCCACATCATGGCGATCAGAACCGCAAGGACAAGCCAGAGGACCCGCTTTTTCAGAAGGGTAGCACCGATTGTTTTCCGGGAAGTACCCAGGGAATATCCGAAAAAAACCAGGGAATGAGACAGAAGCTTGATCTCTTCTTCCGGCCAAGGCTTTCGATTCCATCGTTCCAACCAGAGGGCGAACCGGGGTTCTCCCCCGCCGGGATGCGGCAGATTCACCCATAAAACAGAGGTACCGCCGGATCCTTCCAGCACCTTCATCAATTGGGGAGTCCGGGCATTTTCGGGAAGAGATTCCAGTTTCACAATGACCGGCTCCTCCGCCTTTCGGAAGAGCTTCCGGGCTTCGTGAATCGCTTGGGAAAACGGATTATCCTGGGATGCTTCAAGGTGCCCTGAAATACACAGCACCCGTTTGTTCCCGAAAAGAGGAACAACAGCGGCCCGGTCTGTTTTGATAAGGTGATGAATACCATTGACGATGACGTCCCCCGCTTTGGCCGCCGATTCTGCGCGCATGGCCAACTGGGCAAGATTGACCAGCCGGGCCAGCACCGAGTTCATGGCCTTTTGTGCGGAAGGGACGTCCTCTTTGCCGTATGAGGTCTGAATAACAGAGCCGCCCGAACCGGAATTTCCCGAAGGAATCGGATTATTGAGAACCAAGTTTCAATACTCCTTTCATGCCGGGGAGCAGTTCCGGACCATCGCCACTGCGGGCGACGGACCAAAAAATTTTTATCGTATTCGATCGAACATCCACTTGGGGAGAAAAGACCTTAAGTTTTGCACCTATTTCCCGTTTAAGATCCGGAAACATGAAACGATATTCCTGGCCCTTTTCCAATTTGACCGCCAATTCCGCAGGGATATCGGTCACGATTCTCAGTTCACGAGGATCATACAATTCCACCACCGGTTGGCCCGGCTTGACCCATTCATAAGGTTGGATGTGCCGCATTACCACCATCCCTGAAAATGGGGCATGAAGGCGGGATCGTTCAATCTGGTTTTCAACCATATTTATCTCTTTTCCGTTCACCGCCAATTCCATTTTGGCCCTGGCCAGTTCCTCATCGGCAACCATTCCTTTACCGCTTAATTTGGTGAGATTTTCAACCTGCACTTTGAGATACTCCCGGGTCGCCAGGCGCAGTTCCTTCTGAAGAATCAGGTCTCGATGAAATACACCGGCTATCAGGTCCCCCTTTTTCACCCGATCCCCGGTGTCGACCTTCAATTCTGAAAGAACCCCTTCCCGCTCTGCAGAAAGAATCGCTCGTTCTTCGGCTTCAACAACCGCCGGAAACTGTTCCGCCGTCGCATAACCCGCAAAACCGGTTCCACAGAACAACCATATTCCTAACGCGCAAACAAGCCGTGCGGCACTTTTGCTGTTGTATCCTGTCATAAATGACTCCCTTTCAATTCCATTCCACATACTAGTGAAGTATAGCACAGGCGGGTCGTTCGGGGGCGGAAACGGCGGTATCTTCGAGACCGAGATCCCATCGGGCTCTCGCCGTCAGATCACAAACCAGCTTTCGGAATGAATGAATAAAACGAGGATTGGAGGGAAGTTCCATCCCTCGGCCATGGGCGGGAAGCATACAAAGCATCGGTGTGCCGTTCGGATTTTTCTTAACCAGAATACGGGTAAGCAGTATCGGTTTTTCGCCAAGCGGAAAGTGGGTACCTGCCGTTTCGAAGGGAGTGCGAAAATCAGCCCGGGCCAGGGTTTTCTCCCGCTCAAAGTCGACCATAGCGTCCGTCAGATGGTTTCTTCCGGGTTCCCGATGCGCATATTCGGTTTTCAGAAAATCCGCCAAAATCGGCCACAGAAGCCGGACAAACCGGCGGGTTAAATAGAAAAGAAGAACCGCGTCGTTTTGGGTTTTCAGGCGGAATAAAATCCGGTCCTCGTCCGCCCTGTACTGACCGTTCATCTGGTATAAGTTCATCATACGTCTCTCAGCGTTTATCGGTGACCCGTTATACGATCCCTTCCTGAGCCATATTCCGCCAGAGCCAATCAACAAAGCCTTCCATCATGCTGGTTTGGCCTAAGCGAACCCGGACCTGGCATGGGGTTCCATGCCGAAGCCGCGGGTCGGCATTCAAAATGTCGAAGGTCACCGGAAAATAGGCCAATCGAGATTTCATCGAACTTTTGTTCGAATTCCCCATTTTCCGAATTTCCTGCTCCTCATGGGAAGGGGTCAAGGACATCACGGGTCCTCCTGCAAAATCAAACAGAGATTCGTTTGGAAATTCGGTTACTGGGAAATCGATCAATTCCCGAAAACGACCTTGCATTGCCGGTGTTTCCAAATCTTGGAACAGAACCTCGCCTTTCTCTATTTCATACCTCCGGCCTGCCAATTCCTGAAATACGGCCTCCGGGGCATAGGCACGAACCTCCATGGCGCCTTCGCTTCCCACTGTCAATAAAAAGGCATGTTTATAAACATATCCTCCTTTTTGGAGCATATCATTGGTATCCAGAACACGCCCGGAAATCGGAGCACGAATTTCGAGCCGAGCCAAGGTTTCCTTCAGTTTCTCGGACTTTGCTTGAAGCCGCTGCCGTTCAGCCAAGAGCCAGTTCCGGTAAGCACCTTGATCCCCGCCGGCCTCGAGGTTTTCCAATGAGGCCTCGACCTTCGCCAAATCGAAATCGGCCAGTCTGAGTTCCTGCTCCGAGCGATCATCCTGAATTCGGACCAGAAGGTCGCCTTTATCAACTTGCGTTCCAATAGCCGGAAGGACCGTTGCGATCCGGCCTCTTTCGGATGATTTAAGTTCCACCACTTCCCGATACAGAAAATGGCCGGGCAGCCTTTCGACAGTAGGAAGCGGCACAAATAAAACCCCCAAAAATACTGCTATCACCGCCCCCGTAAACCCGACGCGAAGGGGAGAGCCCCAGAATTTCCGGTTTTTAACAAGGTACACCGCTTCTTTCACCACGGGAGCGACCAAGCGCATGCCCAAGGCCTGCAAAAAAATAAGAATGCCGAGTATGCTGGAAGCTTTTTGATAGATGATTCCGGCGATACCGAAAAAAATGATGAGCATGTACAGAGAGGAAAAAAAACCGAATACGGCCATGGCATGATCCCACGGGTGCTCCTCGGGCTTGGAACCCTGCCAGTCCACCAGAAGGCGCCGGCGGTAGTACTGAAAAAACCGAATGGAGCGGGTTCGAAGGCTGCTGATGCGCAGATAGTCCATCAATATGTAATAGCCGTCGAACCGCATCAGGGGATTGAGGTTGACCAGAAAACTGGAAAGAAGCGAAACACCGGAAAGATAGAACATTAAACTGCGAATCAGCCCGTTGGGCAGAACGGTCCACAAAAAAAGGGAGACCGCGGCCACCGACAACTCCACTAGAACTCCGGCTGCCCCGATCATCACCCGTGCCCGCCGGTCCGACAGTTTCCAGGCCTCGGTGGCGTCGGTATATAGGATGGGCACAAAAACCATGAAATAGATGCCCATCCGCCGGACATAAAGTCCGTGGCGCTTGGTGGCCAATGCATGGCCGAGTTCGTGAAGGGTTTTGACGAAAGAAAGCGCGGCAAAAAACATTAAGGCACCGGCCGGGGTGAATAGGTGACCGGCGGTGTGAAAATAGAGTTCTATCTGGGGGACCACCAGGACCAGGCCCACCACCCCGAGAACGGCATACAGGAACTGAAAAGGTTTGGACCAGAAGGGAACAAGCCATGGATAAATCCAGGTCAGAAAGGCATCCGGACGGAAAAGCGGAACCTGAATAAAAAAGATCTTCCGCCGAAACTGCAGCCATGAGAATTTTTTCTGCCGGTCCTCAGCCTTTCGGCGAAGCTCTGAAAAATGGCGGGCCCCTTCTTCCGGGAGTATGGCGAGCATCTCCTGTTGGAGCATCTTTAAAAAACCGAGAATGTCTTCGACGCTCGGGCGCAAAGACGTCGTCTGCAACAGCTCCTTTACGGCTTCCCGAAGGTTGTCGGCCGTTATCAGGCACAAAAAAAAGCGGGCCTCCGCCTCTCCGATTTCGAAATGGTTTCCGGTGACCGGATCTTCCACAATCCAGGTGGGCTTCCCGGTCATGGTTTCTCCGCCCTTGTGCAGGCGGAGGTCGGGCCGAATCCCCATCCATGGAATGGAAAGCCCCTGTTCGAGGGCTTCGGTGATCCGATCCGCTCTGGATTTATTGGCTTTAAGCCTGTTTTGTCCGGAAAAACCGGCCGCCGGAAGGCTTTGAGAATTCATGCGTATCCTGTCGCTTGACTGTTTCTCAGAGAAACTTTCAGGGGATTTGGGTTACCCAGGCGGTCGAGGTTACTGATCATTCTCAGTCGGTTCGCTCTGTTTTTTGATCAGCTTCTGTACATGTGAGAGGGAAAAAATATGCGAATAAATCAAAGGTAGGGCCCCCTTTTTCCGGAATGATAAAAATTCTTCGTCTGATAACTCATTCAAACGCTTTTCATCAACTGCAAAGGCGCCGGTCACGCTTTGCAGTTGCCCGCTTCCGGCATCTTTCATTTGCATGTTCAACGGCTTCAACAACTCTTTTTCCGCCAGTTCAACACAAAACCGTTCGGTGGTTTGGTTGAATTTGTAGATTTCCGTTAAAAACCCTTTCGCCTTTTCCACCACTTCGGAGGGTTTCCCGTCCGGACCGACCAGAGGCTCGCCCTCAATATCGGAAATAAAGGGGCTTTCTTCATCGATGCAGAACAGGAACTGGTCCTCTGCATGCCCCTTTCCCAGAGCAAAAGGGTACCGGCGAATAATCGCCGGGATATAGCGGCCGGTCCATTCTCCCTTTTCATTCACGAACAGGTTCTGGCCGGGTTTCAGCCCCAAAAGCGCAAAAGCCCCGAATTTTTCGCCTTCTTTGAGAAACACGATGGGAAGATCGGTGGCAGCCCGTTTAAATTCACTGATCAAAAGGGAAGCGATGTGTGTGTTGGATATAAATTCGAAAGAATCGACCGGTTTGACCTTTTTATGGCCGTGCACCTGAGTGTTGAACGGCACGATTTTTTTAAACATTCAGTAAAACCTCCTGTAATGGTTGTCGTAAAAAGAATACAGGGGCGGACTTCACCCCTGTATTCCGGTGTCTTTTATAATTGTGTGAGGAACCGGCGGCGCTTTCATTCAGAAAACACCGCCGAGGTTATCCCGAATGGATCATCAGGCCATATCGGCCCTCAACTCCCCTTCCGGATCGACGGAGAGGGGTCGGCCATCCAGAAGCGCCAGGATTTCCGATATTTCTTCACCTGGCTGTTCCTCGACCGCTGCCGGGTCTTCCGCCGGAACCGCTCGGGCCACCATAATCTCCTGCACCTCTACCGCATTCCCTTCTTCTGGCAGGTAGCCCTCTTCATTCTCTTCGAGATAGTCGAGCGCTTCAAAGAACTCCCGACTACGCTCAAGGCTGGCGATATAGTCATACTCCAGCGAGAATTCAGCTGTGGATTGTCCTTTGATATCGAAGTTGTCGTGGTAATAGGTAGCCACAACCTGGATGTTGTAGGTCGCGTCCATGCTGGGCCCGGTATCGAGGGCCGGATCATACCAGAAGGTCAAGGATTCGGATTCGAAGGTGAGCCAGGGCAATACCCCTGCGATGGTCGTTTCCGCGTACTTATAGGTGACCAGGTTTCCATCGGGGAACACCGAATCCGGAATCTGGAAGGTCCATTGCGAATCGGACAAAATCGGATCGGGTGTGGGTACCGTTCCGGCTGCAAACGGGTTGTCTTCGACCTGATCCTTGACATTGACCACCACCAGCACTTCTTCTGCCGGCGCACTTCCGTCATCAATCGTCACCAGGAGGGAATAGGAATCCTGGAATTCGTAATTCAGTGCCGTATTCACATTGAGGGTTAGTTCACCCGCTGTTGTCGCATCCAGGCTGAACGCGGCATCGCCGGCCATGCTTGACGCCGCCAGGGAATCCCCATCCTGGTCGGTGGCTATGATCCCGTCCCCGGACAGATCGAATGTGCTCGATACCTCCCCGGTGGTGTTTTCAAGGACCCAGAAGATAAGCGATTCGACTTCCGGCGGATCATTCAACCCCACGATGGTGATATTGAACTCCTCCTGCGGGCTGGTATTGGTCTCGTCGGTCACCGTATAAATGAACTGATCACTCAGGGTTTCCGAATCGTCGTGCTGGTACCAGAGCTGACTCGGCGTGGCCGTGGTCAGGTCTACCTGGAAAAAGAAATCTCCGGCTTCGAGCGCCGCCGAGCTGGTGACATCACCGGGGGTGCCCAGGTAAAGCGTACCATGGGCCGGTGCGGTGACGATCTCGTAGATAAGGTCATCATCCACGCTGTCATCATCGGTATAGCTGAGCAGGGCATCGGTGATGGTGCCGAAGGCGCCCTCATCCACGGTAAGCGTTCCGTCCACGGCGAGGGTCGGGGTGGCGTCATCGTCGATAATGGTCACAGTGGCCACATCCCCGGGGCCTGTAATGGCCCCGTCCAGCGGCGTGAGGGAATCGGCGAACCGGGCGTTGGAAATGGTGATCACCACATCCTCGTCCATTTCATCCAGATCATCTGCCAGGACGGACAGATCCACAATGGCGATGGCGTCGGAATCACGGGACAGGGTCAATGTTCCGGTGATATCTCCGACCGTGTAGTCGGCGCCCGGTTCGGCGGCGCCGGTCACGCCGGTAGTGATCAGATAATCCACCAAGACAGCTTCAGGGGTCGTGACGCCTCCCTTGTCGATAATGAAGGCAAAATCGGGACCTGCGGTACCGTCGCCTTCCGGCAGGGTCGCTGAACCGCCGCCGGTAACTTCGGGTATTTCATCCCCGTCGGTGCTGATCCCAACCGTGATCCTGGGCAGATCCTCCTCATCCGTTATCGTGCCGGTGATGATGTCGGGGGTTCCGATTTTGGCGAATTTGGCATCCAGGATCTGGAACCCAAACTCCTCTTCGATTTCATAAGTGCCGTCATCAATGATGTTGAAGGCGATGGTACCGGCGGGAGAGGTTGTATCTCCAACCGGAGGAGTAGTGAAGCTTACCGTAACCGTGCCGTCGCCGTTGTCGGCGTAGGTAGCGATATCCCCGGCAAAGGCGCCGAGTTCGAAGTCATCCGCTCCAGTTAGCCCGAGGGTCAGTTCCACGTACTGGTTTGAGAAATTATCCATATTGATCTGGATGGTACCGTTCGTCGGCGGCATACTCTCTCCATACTGGGTGGTGCCGCCCGTAAAGGCCAAACTAACATTCGGGGCCAAGGCTTCATCATCATCGATAATGGTCACCGTGGCCGCATTGTCTGTCGGGTCCACCTGAAGATTATTGGGGAAGGAATTCGCGTCGATGGAGACCGTGAAGCTCTCGTTTTTCTCCCACAGGTAGCCGTCTCTGGACACCACCATATCACCGGTGACATTGTCATCGAGGGCATGGAGGTAGACCGTCTTGGACAAAGAGCCCATTGGAATGGTGATGGCAAATGCATTCTCACCGGTAGCCGGTACACTGGCAATCGGGAGCGTAACGCCAGCGGGCACGGTGATACTCCCGAAAACCTGTTGCACACCGCTGGAATCGGTGGCGAGATAATCTTCCGGCCACCAATCACTGTCATCATTGTCATCGTACTGGGCCTGGGTACCCCATATGTCTTCAGGACCATCCCCGAGCGAATCGTCATCGGTGGTGGTATATTTCACCCAGATCACTTCATCCACCGGACTGTCCGTGCTCAGCGTCAGGGTCAGTGCTGCGACTCCGTTGGCCTCCTGGATCACGGTGGTGTCCACCGCCAGGGAAACCGTGGGGCCCGCATCATCCTCCAGAATGGTCACGCTGGCGACACTGAGATCGACACCGCTGGTGTATCCGGTGTTCCCGTCAGTCGCCGGCAAGGCATTGGTGATGTTTGCCGGACTGATCAGAATAGTCTCGTTGCCTTCGTACTCGGTATCATCCATGGAGAAGATGCTGACCGGGTTCGATAATGACTGACCTTCCGGAATGGTCACTGTCGTCCGGTTGGTCGTGTAGTCCTCATCCGGCCCGAGGCTGGCGGTGCCGCCGTAATCGAGGTCGACCACCACATCGGTATCCGCCAAAATGGGATCGCCGGTGGCTGCATCTTTCAAAATTGCAAACAGGTTGGTGTTGCCGTCGGCCTCCGGAATTTCGTCCAGTGTGACAAAAAGCTCGACCACCGGCGCCGGATCATCATCCAGCAGGGTAAAGGTGAAGCTGTCGGCCCCAGCGGAGATTTGAAGCCCGTCGGCTCCGCTGCTGGGGATGGTCACCGTCAGATCCTCCGGTGTTTCATAAAACCCGTCTTCGACACCGGTGAACCGGATTCCGGCAACCGTCGCCCCGGCGGGCATGGTGAACTGGAATGAGCCGTCGGCCGATACGGTGACAGACGTATAGGTGCCGTCCAGAGTTCCATCCGCGTCCACTTCGACCGTAAAATCAGGCCCGACCGTCGGACTTGCTGCTCCCGACAGCTGAAGGGTAATCAGACGATCATCGAAAGCGGCCGTATCCAGCGAAACGCTGAAGGTCGCGGTATTGGGAAAGGTAACCGCTCCTTGAGTGAATTCCGCTTCGGCAAACAGCGTGCCTCCGGCGATTCCGCCGGCCGCCTGATCCTCAAGAGAGATAACCGGGGTATCAATGCCATTATCGAGAATGGTCACGGTCTCCGTGGTATCGGCGCCCAAAGTGCCGTTCTGATCCACTGCGAGTTCAACAAAGACCACTTCATTCGGCTCGAAAATGCCGTCGGAAACGGCTGTGAAAGGAAGCGTCACTGAGCTTTGGCCACTCGGGATTGTAACCGTATAGGAAGTGGCAGGCTCAGAGAACCCTTGAGCGTCAAAGGTGAAATCCCCGTCGGTGACTCCCGGCCCCATGGTCGCGGCAGTGAAAGTAACCGTTACGACGGTGTCCACACCGAGCGTCTGGCCTCGGCTGATGGTCACAACGGAATTGTCGCCTTCCGACACCTCGGTCAGGCTGAAATCGAGAGTGACCTGAGGAAGGTCAGCCGGGTCATCCACCACTACAGCGGTGACCGGACCAAGCGCCAGAGAATTCGTGGTTATCCCGACGAATTCAACCTGGGTTGCTTCCACTGCCAGGCTTTCACCGGCAATTCCATTGAGGGAGTCGGCTTCATACTCGTTGTCGTCGATCCCCCAGAACCGCAGAGATCCGCGAGTGTCACCCTCCTGAATGGTGATGGTGTTGGAGTTATTAGTCCAATCGGTGACATCATCACCGGCCGTGAAGGCACTGCCCGGCGTGTAGTCGGCAAAGCCGGAACCCGTTGCGAAACTGAGCGTGACGATGGCGTCCACGTCCGCAGGTGAAGACAACTCCGCAAAAAGAACGTCGCTTCCGTTGTCCTCGGCGATGGTGCCGGTCTGCCAGAAAAGGGTAACGCCCGGGGTCGGATCGTCATCCTTTATTATCACTGTCTGAGATAACACACCCACACCCGAACTTACCTGGGCCTGATCAGAGGAAACCACCTGCAGGTTGATGGTTTCATCCCGCTCAAAGAGGGCGTCATCCAAGCCGGTCAGTGTGAGAACAGCCTGGGTCTCCCCTGCGGGAATGGTAACGGTAAAGGTGTCTGCATCTGAGAAATCAGCCCCGGTACCGGCGGCGATTTCAACGGTGTAATCATCACCGGTTTCCGGCATGGTCTCAGCCGGGGTGGCATCGCCGGCCAGGTCGATGGTCACCACGGTGTCGATACCCGAGGTGACACTGGCACCAAATTCGTCGACCAAAAGAACGGAAATCTGGGCGGCTCCGCCGTCTTCCGGAGTAATGGTTCCAGGCAATGGCGAACCTAAGCTCACATAGGGCGCTTCATTATTGTCTGCGATGATGGCGGTTTGAGTGTCGGTCGTTCCGACGGTGTAATCGGTACCCGAAGCCAAACTCAGGGTGATGGTCTCATCCGGGTCATACAGTGTGTCATCCACAGTGTATGCGGTGACCGCAAAGGTCGCACCACTGGTAATCAGTTCATTTCCCGGAATGGTGAAGCTGAAAGTCTTCGCCACGATGTCGGAAGAAAATGAAAATCCCGCGGCCCCAAGGGTAAAATCTCCTGGAAAACTGGCCTCGCCCGGCATTGTACTGCCGACCTCAAGATTGACCTCTGTGTCCACCGAGCTTCGGCCGTTGAAGGTGAGGATGAAATCGGTGGCGTTGCCTTCCGTAACATCCGCGGGATTGACTGACGTCAGGGTTACGGTCGGCGCCTCATCATTGTCGCTGACGATGCCGGTGACAGCGACATCGGCCACCCCCGAACTGATTTCAGCGGTGTCTGCGCTGATGGCTTCAATTCGCAGTGTCTCATCCAATTCATAGATATCATCATCCTCCCCCTGAATGTAGAGCCGGGTAGAGGAAAAACCCTGGCTGATGGTTACCTCAAAAGTCCCTGAGGTGGAGATGGGTACCAAATCGGTAAACTCCTGGTCAGTAGCGATTTGGTAATCGGCATCGGGTCCGAAGGGCGAAGCCTCCCCGCCCAGGCTCAACACGACCGTAGTATCGCCGATAATCGGCGGAAGGGTCGCGGCCAACCCTCCTGAGTCCACCAAATTGACATCCAGTATACCTCGGGAAATAATAAACTTGTCTTCGGAAATTTCGGCGTTCGGAGACGATGTGCCGCTGATCGTATCCACTAGATCGAGATCAATGAAAACCGAATCGAGATCATCATCCATAATGGTCACTTCCGCGCTCTCGTTCGGTGCGGAGGCGGCCACTGCGCCGCCGTTGACACCGATAATTCTGGCAAAAATGGTCTCATCCGGTTCAATATCCCCATCGGAAACGCCCGAGAACACGATCGGAATGGTTCCCGCTGCCCCGCCGCTGAATTCGGCGGTGAATACCCAACCGTCAGCTGCAAAAGAAGCACCGGTGATCGTCACCCCATCGACGGTCAGGGTGTAATCATCCCCGGTAGAGCCTTCAAACAGAGCGGAACCGGTCAGCCCAACCTCTACCGAGACGGTTTCATAGCTAGATCCGCTCAAAACGAGATCTATAGTGGAAACCCCGGCCGCCCCCGGGTCCCCTTCGGTCATAGATGCTACATTAGGTGTCAAACTGACGGTCGGGGCGTCGTCGTCGTTCTGAATGGTGACCGTGAGCGGTGTAGCATCAAAGCCAATGGTAATGCCACCGGCGGTCACGGCATCCGTGATCCCCACCTGAAGATCTTCATCATTTTCAAAGGTAGAGTCGAGTAAGGGTACGATGCGGAATATACCGGATAAATCGTCTACCTGGCCGCTCTCCATGCTGCCGGCCGGAATGGTCAATTCAAGGGTCGCAGGAGCGACATCGAAATCGAACCCGCGGGTGGCGTCATTCGGCCCGGTTCCGTCGGTCACTTCGAGAGTGACGGTAATATCTTGGGTGGCCTCCACTCCGTTGTCGATCACAGCACGGATTTCGGCTGCAGCAGGCGACCCGCCGTCTTCAATCACCACCGTGTTCTGGATCAGTTCAATGCTGATGGAAGGGTCGGGATTGGTATCGATGATCGTACCGGTAAGAACCTGGGTACCGCCCAATTCCTGTGCCGGCGTTGCACCCACAAGCCCGCCGGATAGCCCGACGATATCGACCGAAAAGTTTTCATTGGGCTCGTTCAGCGTATCGGCAAAGGCCTGGAGCGGAACAGTCGCCTGGGTTTGATCAACCGGAATAGTGACGGTCAGCTGTCCGGTTCCACTGATGGTGACACCGGCGGTTTCAACGTCGAAGTCGGTGCCGAATTCGGCATCCCCGATGGTTGCAGCCGTCGAAAACTCGAGGGTCGCGACCAGTTCGGTTTCGTGGGTATCCCGGTCGAGTTGAACGATGATGCTGTCTTCTTCGGTATTTCCCTCAGTGAAGGTGCCGGCATTTTCCCAGGCAAGGAATACCTGAACGGCGCCGGTCAAGTCGGAAGGCGTGATGGTGCCGGTCACCTGATCGGCCGTGTTGTTGACGGCGGGACCGGACACCCCGGCCAAGGTAATAGTAAAGGTCTCATCGGTGGGCTCATAGAGATCATCTTCTAATATCTGAATCCCTACAGAACCTTCCGTGACCTCGGCGTTGATGGTGATGGTGGAAAGCCCGTAGTAATCCTGCCCCAACCCGAAAAGCGCCGGTTCGGTGGAGTAGGCCAGATCCACCACGATATCTTCGCTGACCGGGGTGCTGATTCCGGCATAGAGCGTTCCTCCGCCGGGTTCTGCAAAGGATTTGGCCGAAATGCGATTACCCAGGGTATCTTTCCAATACAGGCTGACCTCGGGCAGAGGAAGCCCGTCGACGATGGTCACGGTTTCCACATTATCGGTGAAATCATTGGGAGGCATATCGGCGCTGATACTGGTGATCTGGAGGGAGAAATCCTCGTCAGGTTCGACCACCCCGTCATTCACCGCCTTAACGGAAAAACCGGCCTGGGTGCCGCTGCCGGCCGCGATGGTGAACTCGAATATGCCGGTGGAGGCAACCGATTCGGTTACGGTGCCGGTGCCGTCCGCATATTCAATAAAGTAATCATTTTCCGGATCCGGATCGGCATCGCCTCCGAAACTGAAGGTGACCACCAGGTCATCGTTGTACACCCGGCTGAGGCTGATGCCGATCTGGGCGGAGCCGACCCCTTCCGTAATGCTAGCGGTGGTGACTGGGTCGAGAGTTACCATCAAGGCAGTGGCGTCGGCATCATCGATCACGATACCGGTGACGCTGGCGGTGCTGGTCCCGCTGGTGGATACGATACTGGCTTCCAACTCGAAGCCTTCGGTGCCTTCCGCCGCTTCATCCGGCACACCGGCCAAGGTGAAGTCACCAGAGGCGGTGGTCCCGCCGGTTAAATCCAACGTGACGGTCCACTCGCCGGGCGTTGTATATTCGACCGGAACAGTGCCGCCGGCCTCAAATAAGGTATAGTCAACCTCTTCGGTTGCAGCGCTAAACCCTGCGACTCCTCCAATCTGGTCAAGCGTAACCGTAACTTCACCGGTGCCGAAGGTGGTGCCCGGGGCGGGGGTCAGATTGATGGACAGCGTCGCCGTATTCACGCCCTCGGAAGCCAGCTCATGAACCGCATTCGGGCTCAGGCCGAGGTTGATCACGGGTGCGGTGGTGCCATCATTAATAGCGGCTGTAATGGTGTCGGCGGCGCCGGCCGTGCCGTTTACAACCTCCTCGATGGACAGTTGAAAGGTTTCGGTTCCTTCGAAAATAGTGTCGTCGCCTAACCCGCCCACGTAAAAGTTGGCCTTATTGAATCCAGTACCGATGGTCACCGGCCAAGCCATTACGCCGCCGCCGATATCTTCCATCGGAATCATTACGGTGCCGCCGGTATCGCTGTATAGCGCATAGTCGGTCCCGGCTTCGGGAGATCCGAGCAAGCTGTTGGGAGTGAGGTATACCGTCACCGGGACCGGGGGGGATTCGCCGGTCGGCAGTTTTACTCTGCCGTTCAAACGGTCCCCGGGCTCCTCATCCAAAGAACCGCTGGCTACGTTTTGGCCTCCATCCCAAACGAAAAGCTCTACGGTCGGTATATCGCCCGAATCGGCATCGATGATCTCCACCGTTGCTGTATTCAGCGATCCGATCATGTAGGTTCCAGCCGATTTGGCGGTCAACACCACCTGTTCATTGACCGTACCGTCAAAGGTGTCGTCATCAATGGCGGTGATTCTGATTCCCGCCTGCGTTTCGCCAGCGGGGATCACCACTGTCCAGTCTCCGTCGGGCTGAGTGGCCACTGGATTGTCGTCGCTGGTGTAGACGGCAGTGTAATCATCTCCGCGGTCGGCCGCCGGGCTTCCGGACACACCGATTTCCACGGTGGTCGATACATCGCTGGTGGCGCTCTGGACGGCCCTGACCACCGTCGACTCCACCGGATCTTCCGTAATGGTGACGGCTCCGCCCTGGAGGGTCACTACCGGGGTGACGACATCCTTTAAAACAACGCTCAACTGGGTCGGACCGACTTCCGGATCGAGCTGGTATTCAGTAGGATTGGACCTGATCCCGATGCCGATCACCTCATTGGATTCCGGAAGCCCGTCGGCAA
>CAZNLT010000126.1:7842-17736 GCA_964573705.1 uncultured Desulfobacterales bacterium | reverse complement strand
CACCGATGTCAGAATCGGATTCTCCTGTGCATCGATGACCCCGGTCTGAAGCGCATTGTAGGTTTCCGGAAAGGGAATCCCGACCGGGGACGCCCCGAGCTGCTTAAACGTGTCGAGGTAGGCCGGTGAATTCATCACCCTCACCTTCAGGCCTCGGATGTCTTCCGGGGTTCGGACCGGGTGTTTGCTGTTGGTAAAATCCCGGATTTCATTCTCGGTCCAGCCGATGGCGATAAACCCCTTTTTAGGAAAGAAGGAAAAAATTTTCTCCTGCACCTCCGGGTCGTCCAGGGTGGCATAAGCGGTCTTTCGGTCGGGAAAAATAAAGGGCATGTCCAGAATGGCACATTCCGGCACGAAATTCTGAAGCACCGCCGTCGTTATAGCTGCGATCTGCAGGACGCCGTACCGAACCTGTTCGGCCATGGAGCGCTCCCCTCCCAACTGCCCGGCGGGAAAGGTGGCGATGTCGATTCGGCCGCCGGTCTTGTCCTTGACATAGGCGGCAAAGGCATCCACCCCCTTGGACTGTCCGTGAAACTGCGGGGCCACATGCCCGAACTTCACATTCCCGCCGGCCGCGGAGGATGCCGCCGGAAACGAAAAACCAAAAACCAGAACCGCAAGACCGACGAACAGCGCCGCGCCAAACCGAGGGAAATCTTTCATTGGGTGAGGTCTCCTTTTGATGTTATTTTTCTAATAAAAAAGCCGGTCACAACCGGCTCATCCGCATCTATCCCAGATGTTTTCAATTTGTCAACTCATTTCGGTTTCTATGTGAAAGAACATCGCTGTCCGTTCATTCGAATCTCAAATTTTGCATATTATTTTGAGGGTGTTGAGTGGTAACCCCATCTAAAAATCGCTCAAGGAGAAAACAATCCGTCCTTAGAGGCCTTACCGAGGTTTTTTTCTTCTTAGGAAACATACGGGCCATGCATCCCCTATTTCCTTTCTTCTCGTTGCCTTCCGAAGCCAAAAAATCTAAAATCCGGTCGACTCCAGCGGCCTTTCGCTTCTCCATACACGCACAATCCGAACCCGGTTCCGGTCCCTGCGATACACGATTCTGAAAGGAGGCCGGATAATCTCTCGCAGATATTCCAGCTCGAATTCCGGCACCACACGCCCCCTATCCGGCTGGTGACCAAGCAATTCCATATCCTGGAGAATTTGTTCGATCAAGCGTTCACCCACATGAGGAATCTGTTTTCCACTCACCTTTTAGCCCTCTTCCGCTCGTGTGGATCAAAAAAGTTCGGGTTGACGAAAGCGCCACGGGTCTTATGTTGCTGAGGTAACGAAATCACCGCTTTACTTCATTATTAAAGCGGAACTATCGGATTAAAACCGGTTTAAAATGGATCAATGGTCCAGGATCATTGATTTTTTTATGTCAACCAAGGAGGACGCGCTGTGTGTGGAATAGCTGGCTGTATCGGCGGCAGGGATATCGAAACCGTGAACAAAATGCTGGATGCACTGGACCATCGGGGGCCGGATGACCGGGGAGTGCATGTGTACGGCGATCATGTGCTGGGTCATACCCGGCTCTCCATCGTGGATGTCGAAGGAGGGCACCAGCCGATTGTCGCCCGAAACGGACGGCAGGCGATTATCTGTAACGGAGAGATCTATAATTATCGGGATCTGCGAAAGGACCTGTCTCCCGAGGGCGGATTTCTGACCGAATCGGATACGGAAGTCATCCTTCGGCTGTATCAGGAGAAGGGAGCCGAATGCGTGAAAGATCTCGACGGCATGTTCGCATTCACCATTTTAGATGGCGACCGATTTCTGATGGCCAGAGATCCTTTGGGCATTAAACCGCTTTATTACGGGTATCTGAAAAAGCATATGTACTTTACTTCGGAACTCGGCGCCATGTCCCTGGCTGGCGTGGAGGAGGTCCATGAATTTCCGGCGGGGCATTATTTCACACCGGAAACCGGGTTTGTCCACTATTACGAAATCCCCAAGGCAGCCAACCATCAGACGGAGGATGTCGAAGCAGCTTCGGCGCTCATTCGGGACACGTTCATCCGGTCGGTCAAGAAACGCCTTCTCGCCGACCCGCAGATCCCGGTCGGTTCCTTCTGCAGCGGCGGACTGGACAGCAGCCTGATCGCGGCCATCGCCGCGGAGGAGATCCCCAACCTCCACACCTTCGCGGTGGGCATGAAAGACGCGAACGGCGAATTGAGCGACGACATCAAAGCCTCCCGTATCGCGGCAAATCATATCGGCTCCACCCATCACGAACTTGTTTTTACCGAAAGCGATTATTACGAGGCACTACCCCGTGTCTTCCAGAAACTGGAGAGCTATGACCCTTCTCTGGTGCGATGTGCGGTACCCTGCTATTTCACCTGCAAACTGGCCGCCGAGTATGTGACCGTGGTGCTTACCGGTGAAGGCGCCGATGAAATTTTCAACGGCTACCATTACATGAAACATTTCTCCGAGGCCAAACTGAACCGGGAAGCCCGACGCTGCATCAGCAGCCTTCACAACATCAATCTGCAGCGCGCCGACCGAATGGGCATGCTGTTCAACCTGGAGCTGCGAGTGCCATTCCTGGATGTCGACATGATCGATCTCTCAGCCCGGATTTCACCGGCCCTGAAGATTCGCGAGCAAAACGGCGCGAAAATCGAGAAATGGATCCTTCGCAAAGCCTTCGAAAATACCGGTCATCTTCCGGATGAGATCTTGTGGCGTTACAAAGTCCAATACACCCAGGGCGCGGGTTGCGAGAGCCTGGGTGAAAAGCTGGCGCATCAGATGATGTCGGACGCCGAATACGAGCGAATCAGAGCTGAAAACCCCCGAGCCGTCATCAACAGCAAGGAAGCCGCCTATTACTTCAAGATTTTCCGAGAGTTTCACCCCCAGGATTCGATTCTGGGGTCTATCGGCATCTGGACAGGGTTTGATTTCGCCGAAGAAAGGGAGCAGGTTCAGGGTACGATAGACGGCGACCGGAAGCATGATTATGCGGATACCGGGGACGCATCCGCTGCGTAGTGCTGCGGAGTTGGTTTGATAAACCTATCTTCCAAGTGAATGACTTTTTCGGAGTACATTCCGATTTAGACTTGACTATTTCGGAATGCATGACAAAATAGTCATCATGAACCGATATCTTGAAGCAACTATTCGCCATGATCTGGATAAGAAAATCATCCTTATCACCGGTGCTCGACAGACGGGGAAGACCACCCTTGCCAAAATGCTGCGTGCCGATTTCGATTACCTCAATTTTGATCGTTCGGAACACCGCATCAGTCTACTGGAAAAATCCTGGGACCGTTCCAAGGGTTTGATCATCTTTGACGAACTCCACAAAATGAAAAACTGGAAATCGTGGATCAAAGGGATTTACGATACCGAAGGCATTCCGCCGTCGATTGTGGTCACTGGAAGTGCAAAACTGGACACCCACCGGAAGGTCGGGGATTCCCTCGCCGGACGCTTTTTTCAGTTCCGATTGCATCCCCTCGATCTGAAAGAAATCAACGATCTTCTTGCACCGGAAAACTTAGAGGCCGAACTGGATAAGCTCCTGAAGATCGGTGGATTTCCGGAACCTTTCCTGGATGGATCGATCCGATTTTACAATCGGTGGAAGAAATCCCATCTGGATATTATTTTAAAACAAGACCTCATCGATTTAGAAAATGTCCGGGAGATCAATACCGTGGAAACACTGATCGAGCTGCTGAAAACCAAAGTCGGCAGCCCGATTTCCTACAGTGCTCTTGCAAGGGATCTGGAATGCTCGGATAAAAGCATCAAGCGATGGCTGTCCATTCTGGAAAACATGTATGTCATTTTCAAAGTACCGCCGTTTCACCGGAAAATTTCCCGTTCAATTCTGAAGGCGCCGAAATATTATTTCTACGATACAGGCCAGTTACCGGATGATCTCGGCATCCGCTTAGAGAATTTGGCGGCCTGTGCACTCTGGAAGACCATCCATTTTCGTGTGGACTGCTATGGGGAGGATGTGGCCCTATATTATTTGAAGAACAAAGCCGGAAAAGAGATCGATTTTTTGGTGACCCGTGATAAGAAGCCCCGGACTATGATTGAGGTGAAGTGGGGCACGGACACGCTCAGCCAGGCTTTCCCGATCTTCACGAAGCACTATCCGGATACCAGAAGAATACAAATTGTTAAAGAACTGCGTCGTGAAAAAACATTCCCGGACGGCTCAGAAATACGATCGGCTCACCGCTGGCTCTCGAGAATGGATATCTGATCAGCTCCACACACCTGAAGGCACCGGAATAGCGATATGGGTGTGTATCGAATACGAAATATCAGGAAGGGAGAAGACCGAAGAAAGGGATGTTACTGATAGCGCCGGCAGCACTTCAAAAGCTGCCGGCGCTTCGAACGGACCACATCTGCAAACGGGTCACACACCCGACGGCGCGCTACCCGTTTACGGACCGCTTCGGAAGAGGCAGGATTATTTCTTCTTGGAACTTAGTTCCGGGAATTGATGGTAGTAATACTCGTTGGTCGAAGCGGCTTCGCCTTTTTTCTTGGTCTCTTCGGTTTCCCTCAGCTCTACCCGCCGGATTTTACCGCTGATCGTCTTGGGCAGTTCATCCACGAATTCGATGATTCTCGGAATCTTGAATTTGGCCAGCACGTTGATGGTATGCTTGAACAGGTCCAGGGCCAAATCTCTGGAAGGTTCATACCCTTTTGAGAGAATCACATAGGCCTTCACCAGCTGATACCGCTTCGGATCGGGGCTTCCCACGACGGCCGCTTCCATGACGGCGGGATGCTCCACCAGGGCGCTTTCCACCTCAAAGGGACCCACCCGGTAGTCGGAGGATTTGATGACGTCGTCGGACCGGCCGACGAACCACCAGTAGCCGTCTTCATCGAAAGAGGCCTTGTCTCCGGTGAAATACAGGTTGTTCTGAAATGCGGCATTGGTTTTTTCGGGATCATCGATGTATTCCTGGAACAGCCCCAGCGCTCGCCAGCTGCTCAGGCGGACGACGATGTGGCCGGGTTCGTCGGGGGTGGTGATCTCGTTGCCCTCGTCGTCGGTCAGAATGATGTCGTACATGGGGGACGGATGCCCGAAAGAGCCGAACCGCATTTTGCCCTCCATCCAGGGCGGGTTGCCGATCATGGCAGTGGATTCGGTCTGGCCGTAAAAATCCCGGATTTCGGTGCCGGTGGCCTTCTTCCACTGCTGAATTACTTCCGGGTTCAGCGGTTCGCCCGCGCTCAGGGAATAGCTCATAGCACTGAAATCGTATTTGCTCAGATTCAGCCCCACAAAAGCCCGCCAGGCGGTGGGAGGCGCACAGAAAGAGCTGACCTTGAATTTAGCGATGGTGGCCACATACTTTTCGGCATCCAGCGCCGTGAAGGCAAAACCGGTAGCTGTGGCGCCGACATTGAAAGGTGCGAAAAAGCTGGACCAGGCCCATTTGGCCCATCCGGGGGCGCTCAGGTTGTGATGAACCTTGCCGGGTTCCAATCCCTGAATGACCGCGGTGGACAGATGGCCGACCGGATAAGAGGTGGCGCTGTGCCCCACCCGTTTGGGAAGACCGGTGGTGCCGGAGGTGAAAAAACAGAACAGGACGTCATCCTTGCCCACTTCCGCGGGAACCGCCTCGGGGGATTCACCTTCCAACTCCTCATAGGAGATCCATCCCTCTTTTTTGCCCAACACGATCTTGGCTTTGGGGGTGCAGCCGACGATTTTGAGGGCGTCATCCACCAGATCGGTCAGGGCTTCATAGGAGATGATGACATCGGGCTTGTAGGATTCAAAGCGGAACTGGATCTCTCTTTCCGTCATGCTGGTGGCGGTGGGCACCGATACAAGCCCGCCCTTGAGACCGGCAAAAGAAGCAAACCAGGTTTCCGGAACGATCGGGGTCAGCATGTACAGGTTGTCGCCCTTTTCCACCCCTCGATGTCTTACGAAATTCAGAAACTTATTGCCGTTGGCCGCCAATTCTTTGTAGGTGAACCTCCGCTCGGCATCCGTGTCGAGATCGGTCCAGAGCAGGGCCGGCTGATCTCCCCGTTCCTTGACATGCAATCCTTCAAAAATTTCCGCTGCCCAGTTGAACTTATCCGGCAATGTGGTCGTATTTAACTTTTCAAAAAATGCTTTCGCCTTGGTCTTCCGCTCTTCCATATCCTGGATGGCGTTCGAGGCCATCGCCTCCCGATAAAAACTTTCCAATGACATAGTTCCTCTTCCCATGTTGATTGTTTTACCGCAGCCGCGCAGATGCCGCATGCGGAAGAATTTAAGCCTCAGCCGATCTATTTGAAAACAGCATATCTTTTAATATTGCTGTTTTGGACCTTACCCTGAGTTCCGTAGGCCGGTATCTCGATCCTGGTTTTTACATTTTTTGAACGAGCGATCAGTCAACTTAATTACTGGTGTTCATTTAATAGGGATTGCTGAAATTGTCAATCCTTTTTTATTGACTTTGAGAGGAAATGGGAACGGGGCAGATAGATGAATCTGCCGATTGAATTGAAAGTTTCTTAAAATGAGTTTCTAATTGAAGAAAAGGAGGAGTCGACTATTTTAGAAATTCAACTTTTTCCTGTTTTTTGAAACAGGTCCCTCAAGAAGCTCTGTTTCTTTGCCAATCTGCTGAAGCGACGTATCGGAACGTATCCCTTCCGATACGTCGAAACCCCTGTTTTTCGAAACTCCCCCCAAAAGTGCTTGAAGACTGCCTACAAATTCCTTCAACCTTTCTGCCTCCTGCTCCATTTCAATGGCCGAGGAAGAGGTTTCCTCTGCATTTGCAGCAGTCTCCTGGGTAACCTTATCCATTTCCGACATGGCCCGGCTCACCTGAGCGATCCCATTCGCCTGCTCCTCAGACGCTGCCGCTATTTCAGCGACATGCCGGGCACCGGATTTCACCACTTCGGATACCTTGGCAAATGCCTTTCCCGTATTTTGAGTGAGATCATTTCCCTGGTTAATTTTAGCCGAAATCTCCTCGATCAGACCGGAGGTGTTCTTCGCTTCATTTCCCGCTCGAAGCGCCAGATTACGAACCTCATCAGCCACCACGGCGAATCCGGCTCCCGCCGCTCCGGCCCGTGCCGCTTCAACAGCGGCATTCAGAGCTAAAAGGTTGGTTTGGAATGCGATTTCATCGATGCTTTTTACTATCTTCATCGTTTCCAAGCTTTTATTAGAAATCTCACCCATGCGGGATTCCAATTCCTGAACCATTTCTCCAGTGGTTTCCACCACTTTCCCTGCTTCGACCATCAGGTCCCTGGCCTTACGGGCATTTTCTGCATTTTGCTGGGTCATGCCGTCCATTTCTTCCATGGCTGAAGTGGTTTCTTCCAGAGAGGCCGCCAATTCACCGGAGCCCTGGGCAAGCGTCTGACCCGATGCGGAAAAGCCTTTTGATGTCGAGGATATGCGCTGATATCCATCCAGCAGCCCGCTCATCACTTTCCGAATCGGAGCAGCGATACGTCCTGAAACCAGCCATACGACCAAGAGAGCGATCAAAGTGATGACAAGAGCCGCGCCCCCTGAGATCCAGATATCTTTTTCTATATAATTTTTGAGTGTTTCCACCAGAAGATGAGATTTTGAAAAAACAAAATTATTGGGAACATCCACCACCACTGTCCAAGGCATCCCCGAATCGCCGATTTCCACCGGGAACATCGCTTTCAGAAGAGCTTTTTCCTTCAAGATCTTTTCATCGGCAGATCTGCGGCTCTCCATAAAGGTTTCCCAGCTTTCGGGCATCCACTCCCGGATATGTTTGCCGACCAGTGACGGGTTGTGACTGGCTGCAATAACGGTACCTTTATAGCCGACCACAACCGTCTGACCACTCCCGGAATAAAGACCGGCATTTGCTTTTTCCACAATACTTTGAATAGAGGATGTCAGAACTTGAATGCCGGCGACTCCGTAAAAATTCTCGCCAACAACAATGGGAGAAACCAACGATATCAGCCAGATCGTTTCCCCGTCCACCTGATAGGGAACCGGGTCGATCACCGATTCCCTTTTTCTTTCCCTGGGTAAAAGGTAGTATTCTCCTTTTCTGATTCCGGAGTCGAATACCTCCTCGTCCTCATAAGCTGCCAAAGGAGCCAGTGAAATTCTGCCGTCTTCTCCTCGGGTCCAGTAGGGAATAAACCGTCCCGTCGCGTCATGGCCGAAGGAGTTTACATACAGATCGTCCAGATAGTCCAACACCGATGGTTCCCAGGCAGTGAAAACCCCGAAGTAATTCGGATTGTTTTTAATAAGTGTCCGAAGAACCCCGTTTATTCTCTCCCTGTCGATTTGAAGATCGACCTCCGGATCTTTAACACCGGTCAATACCTGGGATAAGGTTCTGGCGGTGATCATTGCCCTGTCCAATTCACGCCCGATGTCGTTTCCTACAGATTTGGCGGTCTGCATCAGGAGTGCTTCGGCATACTCGCTTGCCACCGCGTTTGCCTCTTTTGAAACAAAATTTATATTTGTGTTTCCGGTATACAGGGTAATCCCAACCATCACCGCCATCGTAACCAGGATGCAAAGACCGAACAGCACCACCTGTTTCATTTGAAGAGACAATACTTTCATCGGCCGGACCTTTAATTTTCTGGAGCGTATTGTTGGAGTGCATATACGATATACTGATTGTGAAATATATCAGCCGGATTGAAATCTGTTTTCAACCGATCATTTTTTTCAAGAAATACTTTCAGATTCGACAAGTAAGAAGACAGTCCGCCATTATCGGCATTTCTTTCCAACATAAAAGCTGCATCATGCACCTTGACTGCAGCGATCATGCCTTTGAGGTCCTCCTCTGAATAGGGTCCGTCGGATTTGAAAGTGACCCTGTTCAGAATCTCTGAGTATCCCTCCCAGTTACCTTCCGCCTGAATCCACGATACCGCTCGAATCCACCCCTTAAAAAGCTTTAGCAGATCCGCTTCCGGGATGATGGAAAGATTGTCTTCCCTGGCCATGATCCCCTCTGGAATCGACCCCTCATAGGTGGCGCTGGTGGCTACGACCGTTCCTTTCCCTTCCCGCTCTGCTTTGAGGGCATCCGGATCATATGAGACAATTACATTAAAGAGCCCCTGAATAAACTTTTGGGCCAACATATCGGTCTCCATCTGGATGACACGAACATCCGATAAGTCCAAACCGTTTCCTCTCAGATACCGGCTCAAAAAGTAAAGAATCGGCGGCTGGTCCAGGTAGACCCCGACCGGTTTCTGGGCCAGTGTTTTGGTGTCGAACCCCTCCTTCACAATAATTTTATCCCCGCCGTGGGACCATCCGGTCTCCGCCAAAACGACGATGGGATCCCCCTCGAGTCGCCAGCCCACCGCGGTTCCGATCATATTGAAACCGAAATCCACAAGTTTTTTATTGATGGCGGTCCTTTCGGCCATGCTGTTCGGGAATGAAAAGATTCGCACATCAATGCCTTCCTCTTTGAAAAACCCTTTTTCCACGGCCACTTCCGCCGGAGAAAAGCCGGCCCACGGGACAACGGCGATCTTGTAGGTGCGCGCACTCGCACCGGTTGCAAGAGTCAGCCAAAAAAGCAATGCGATGGTCAAAACGATGGTCTTCTTCATAAAAGCATCCTCCCCTATTTTTTCCTGATATAGTGTCGCGAAGTGATGAAGCAGGGATATAAAACATTCATCACCACCTCTCCAGCTAAATAATCGGAAGTGTAGAATGGAAACATGTGTTTTTTGGAACAACCCCTATTTGCCCCTGATGCAAATGGGAAAAAATCAGCTTGCACGAATCTGTACAATATTTTTTCGGATTGTCAAGAAAAATCTTGCATCCCCTTCAACCAGGCTGAGCCG
>CAZNLT010000126.1:0-7742 GCA_964573705.1 uncultured Desulfobacterales bacterium | reverse complement strand
TATTTTTTCGGATTGTCAAGAAAAATCTTGCATCCCCTTCAACCAGGCTGAGCCGCTGCGTTCATAAAAAACGAATCAATGGGTCGAGTGTCCGGGTCAAATAGAATGAAAGATTCCGTATGCGTTCATGCGCTCCTGGTGTAAGCCAGCCGTCCTCCCTCCCGACTCTGGCGGGCCCAAAAGGGGTAGAAGAAAAATTTCAGCAGGGAGTTCAAAAAAACAAGGGACGGATTACCGCCCCCTGTGATCACCATATTCCTGAATTTCCCTTCAGGAGATGCTATATGCTTATAATCGTCGTACCACTGTTCCCCATCAACCCATAAGTCTGGGCCATGGCCACCTTGGCCCCCTCGACCTGGCGATCGCCCCCTCTGCCTCTGAGCTGATTGGCGCACTCGATGACCTGCCAGACGGCTTGTGCGGAAAGCGCCTCGCCATGCGACGAAAACCCGCCGCTGGGGTTGACCGGCAGCTTGCCGCCGATCTTGGTCTCCCCGTCCCGAAGCATCTTGTCGGCTTCGCCCTCTTTGCAGAACCCGCAGGTTTCCAGATACACCAGATAATGCCAGGAGCTGTTGTCCGGCAATTCCAGCACATCGATATCCTCGGGACCGATGCCCGATTTTTCATAGGCCTGCCGGGAGGCCGAGTAGCTTTCGCTCAGCATGGGGGCCTCCGGGGTGGCCGGGCAGGAGAGCGCGGAGATGCGGATGGTGGGGTCTCCGTACATGGCGCTGCCCATCGTGGTGGCGTTGATCTTCACCGGTTGGTCGGCTTTGCGGATCAGCTCCGGATCTGCGGTCACGATCAAGGCAGCGGCGCCGGTACTCACCGGACAGATCTCAAAGAGTCTCAGCGGGTCACACACATAGACCGAATTCAGGACCTCTTCCATACTGTAAGCCTTTTTAAACCGGGCGTCGGGATTTTTGGACCCATACTCGCTCATCAACACCTTGACCAAAGCCAGGTCCTCTTCGGTGGTGTCGTATTTCTCCATCCGTTTCCGGCATTCCAGGGCCCAGTAGATCGGGTTGGGCATCCCCCCCATTTTCCATCGAATCACATCCCGGTCCTGAACCGCGTTGTCCGATTTGGCGGTCAGAAACCCTTTGGGCGATACATCGGCGCCGAATGCCAGAGCCGTATCGGTTTCGCCGGCCATGACACTGTTGAACGCCATTCGAATCGCGGCGGACCCGGTGGCGCAGGCGTTGTAGACATTGACCACCGGCACACCGGTTTCGCCGAAAATGCTTTCCAGGTATTGCCCGGAAAGATGACCGGCGTTACCGCCGTAAATAAAAATCCCGGCCATGATGGCCTGAATCTTCTGCCATTCGACCCCGGCGTCTTTCAGGGCGCCGTCGACTGCTACCGCCGCGAAATCGGCGAATACCTGCTCGGAGAACCCCATCCAGGGGTGTATTCCGGTTCCAACAATATATACATCTCTCATTATAATATTCCCCTATTCCTTATCGTCACATCGGTTATTGAACAGCGCGAAACGCCCAGGTCACCACTTCCTGTTTTTCCTCATTGGTGTACATCGGAAGGGTGGTGGTTTCCATTTCCATCCCCGTTTTCAGGGATTTCAGGTCGGTATCCGTGATAATCCCGGCCACCTGAATGTTTTCAGCTGTAAACTCGACCAGGCCGATCCCGTATGGGGTGATCTTTTTCTCTGTTTTAAACGGCGGGGGACAAGGATAATACTGGATGGTGTAGCTCGCCAGCTTGCCTTTTCTGGGGAGCAGGACATCTTCTATTTTCTCTCGGGTGCACCCGGGGCGATGCTGATAATGTTCTTTGGGAAAGAAATAGGTTCCGCAGGAATTACATTTTGCGCTCATCAATCTGACTTCACCGGTGGACCAGTCCACCAGATTCGGGATTCGCGCCACCTTATTGGCCATGTTTTCCATCGTCTGTTTCCTCACGTGTGGGTTGAAATTGATCTTAGATACACTTAGCGTCCGACAAATTTCGGCGCCCTTTTTTCCAGGAACGCATTGACCCCTTCCACCTTGTCTTCCAGGCTCAGAGAAAGGCTGAAGAGTTCATATTCGTACTTCAGACCGCTTTCGAGGTGGGTCTGCATGCCGCGGTTGATGGCGGTCTTGGCCAGCTTGAGGGCCGCGGCGCTTTTGGAAGCGATCTTTTTGGCGATCTCCTTGGCCGTGTCCATCAGGTCATCCATCGGCACCACCCGGTTGACCAGACCGAGACGGTCGGCCTCTTCGGCCCGGATGATGTCGCCGGTGAAGATCAGCTCTTTGGCCCGGCAGGCGCCGATCAGCCGCGGCAGGCGCTGGGTGCCGCCTCCGCCCGGAATGATGCCGATGTTGATTTCAGTCTGGCCGAATTTGGCTTTTTCGGACGCGATGATGAGGTCGCACCCCATGGCGATTTCGCATCCGCCGCCCAGACAGAAGCCGTTGACCGCCGCGATGACCGGCTTTTCCAGCTTCTCCACCATTTCTCCCAGCCGCATGATGTTGTGGGCGGCATAGGGCGTGGTCTTGTTGAACTCCTTGATGTCGCTGCCGGCCACAAAGGCCTTGCCGCTGCCGGTCAGAATCAGCACCTTGATCGCATCGTCGCCGGCCACCTCGGCAATGGCCTCGCGGAATTCGGCCCGGGTCTGGTTGTTCAACGCATTCATCGCTTCGGGACGGTTGAAAGTGATGATTGCGATATTCTCTTCTTTTTCCAGGATGATGTTTTCGTAGGCCATATGCGTACGCCTCCCTTAGGCTGATCGTTTGTGACGGCGAATACCGTATTCGCACAGTTTGCTCAGGGCTTTCACACCGGAGATCAATGAAGGGAAGACCGGCAGGTCTTTTCCCAGTTCATCCATGATCACGTTTTTATATTTGTTGTATCCGACGATCATGCAGACCACCACCGGTTTGCCGACCTCCTGAACGATCCTCTGAATGATCTTTTTCTGTACCGCCTCCTGGGTATATTCGAAACCGGCCAGAATCACGACCGCCGCGTCGATATTGGTATCCCTGAAGGCATCCGGAAAGGTAGTTTCCAGGGTTTTGGTGAACCCGACCTTGGTGACGGAGAAATAGAGATCCACCGGATTTCCCACCGGCGCGTCGAACATGTCCTTCAGTTTTTCGGTGGTTTCCGAGGTCAACTTGGGCAGTTCCAGACCATATTTCGCACACAGATCGGAGACTACCACGCCGACGCTTCCGGCCAGGGTGATCACTGCCACCCGGTTGCCTTTGGGAAGCGGCTGGGTGGAAAAGACTTTGGCGAAATCCTTCAATTCCGCAAAATCATCCGCCATGATCATGCCGGTCTGTTTGGCGGCCGCTTCTACGATCTTGGCGTTGCTGGCGATACTGCCGGTGTGGCTCATGGCGGCTCTGGCGCCGGCTTCGGTGCGTCCTCCGCTGAGAAAAATCACCGGCTTTTTCGCGGCAACCGTTTTGGCGATTCGGGTCAGGTTTTTGCCGTCGGTCACCGTTTCCAGGTACATGGAGATGACATCGACGTCGTCTTCACCACCGAAGTATTCCAGAAGGTCATTTTCATTAACATCGCATTTATTGCCGATGGAACAGACTTTACTGATGTTCAGACTTTCATTTTCCACAATATCCGATGCCATTCCGGCCGCCAACAGACCGGACTGACCGATGAGCACCACATTGCCCCGGGGGACCTTTTTGGGGATCGGGTAGATGGAGGTGACGATATCCCGGGAAACGATACCGGAGCAGTTGGGCCCCATGACCCGGATGCCGTTGTTCTTTGCGATATCCGTGATCTGCTGCTGAAAAACCTTGCCTTCCCCGCCCATTTCAGCAAATCCGGCGGACTCGACAATGACCGCTTTCACACCTTTTTCGGCACATGCTTCCACCGTCGCCACCGTCAGTTTCGGTGTCGGAAGCACAGTGACGGCCAGATCGACGTTGCCGGGGATGTCTGTTACCGACCGGAAAACCTTATATCCCAAAATCTCATCTGATTTCGGATTCACCGGATACACCTCTCCGGCAAAATCGCTGTCGGCGATATTCTTGACGATGACATACCCCAGTTTTCCGGGCGTTCCGCTGGCGCCGATCACCGCAACGGATTTGGGTTTAAAAAAAAGATTCATCATGTTCGCACCATCCTTTTTATCACTTCTTTCGGCTTATGGGTGTTGATTTGTTCCGCTGATCGATTCGATGTTTTTTCTCATCGGGCAGACAGAATGATCCGCGCGTCGACCACAGCCGCGCCCTTTTTGTAGGCAAACACCGGATTCATATCGATCTCTTCGATCCCGGGCGTCCGGTCGACAAAATCGGAAAGTTTGATCAGCATATCCTCCAAAAAGGCGATATCCGCCGGGTCCTGTCCGCGGTAGCCTTCCAGCAGTTTTTTGCCCTGGATCTCCTGAATCATCTCCTCCGCATCGGTTTTTTCGATGGGGATGATCCGAAACGCCACGTCTTTGAGCACCTCCACCAATACCCCGCCGAGGCCGAACATCACCACCGGGCCGAAGCTGGGATCTTTGATCATTCCCATGATGATCTCGGCGCCGGTTTCGGCCATCCCCTGGACGGCGACCCCTTCGATTTTGGCTTCGGGATAGGCCGCCTTGCAGGAGGCCATGATCTCGTCAAAGGCGTTCTCCACTTCGGCCTTGTCCTTGAGATTGACCTTGACCCCGCCGGCATCGCTTTTGTGGGTGATGTCCACCGAAGAAATCTTGAGCACCACCGGGAATCCGATCTCTTCGCTCAATTTTACCGCCCGGGCCTTGTCGACGGCGAGGCGGGTATCGGTACAGTGAAGACCGGCCTCGTTCAGGATCTGTTTGGCCTCGATTTCCGTCAGGATGGTCCTGTTTTCCGCCCTGGCTTTTGCCAGGATGTCATCTGTGATCATGATGATCTCCTTACATCCAAGTCCTGGAATTATTGACGCTATTCCCCGGATTCAAACCGAAAGGTCTGATCCGGATCCACAATCGCCAGAACGCGCACAATGCAGCCGTCCCCTTTGACCCAGCGCCAGGGAAAGGCCGTGAAGAAGCACCGTTTGCCGGTCACCTTGTCCAGGTCCCCCCCGATATTCTCGATCCCGGGAATGCCGCCCTGAACCATCAGGATCTTGTGAGCGGGCTCCCAGTCCGGGAAATCTTCTTTGGGATCACGGCCGGTTGCCTCCTTGTACTCTTCGATCAGGTGGGGCTGGGACGGCCCCAGGCCGTGGTCCACCAGTTTGGTGGCGATGGGATGGTCGTTGGCCTGGCATCCATACCCGACGCATTTCACCTTTTTATCCACCATCCACCGGGCGCCGGCCCCGGACATGCCGCACCCATAGGCGAAATACTCGTCGCTGTCGGCCCACTTGTGATGAAAACCGGTATTGATCATGACGATATCCCCTTCCTGAATGGGAGGGGTCGCGTTTTCCAGGTCCTCCACCGTGATCACCCCCCACTTCCCCTTGGGAATGGAGACAGCCACACCGGCGCCGCACAACCGCCACAATGGATATTCACCGATGCCCGGGGTGTTTTCGGTCACATGGATGGGCGCATCCATATGGGTACAGCGGTGCATGATCCCTTCCCAGTTCACCTGGTACACCCCGTCCTTGGCGTGAAATTTGTTCACCGTGACGTTCACCCCGGGGCTGGACGGCCACTCGGGCATATGCTGGTGAAACGGATGACTTAAGTTATAGATCTCCAGACTCATAGTAATCCCCCGCGTTTTTATAGATTATTCTGCCACGATCATCGTTTCAGCCCCTATCTCTCATTCAGGTTTGGCCGAAACGATGATCAACGCCGGTTATTCCCGGCCCGAATCGATACGGCATTTTCCGGCAGGGTCGATCATGGCGACAAACCGCACCGGGCAGGCGTCTCCATGCTTGAACTTCCACGGGGTGGCGGCGAAAGTGGCGCGTTTACCGGCCAGCACCGCCACATCCCCGCCGACCTGCTCGATGGTGGGAATGGACGCCGCCAGAAGAATCTCGTGCGCGACGTTCCACTCGGGATGCTCCTTCTTGGGATCCAACCCGGTCGCCTCCATATACGATTCCACCAGCCGGTTCATCAGCGGACCGCCCCGGTGCGGGCCCAGTGAAGTCGCCAGGGGGTGGTCCACCTGGGGGGTATCGACCCCGACCATTCGGCATTCTTTTTCCACCAGCCATTGGGCCGCCGCTTTGCTCAAGCCCGGGGATTCGCCGAAGTATTCGAGTGAATCGGAATATTTTTTATGCCAACCGGTGACGATCACCACCACATCCCCCTGTTTCACCCCGGGAGACGCCGATTCCAGGTCCGCTTTGGTGATGACCTCATAGCTGCTTTTGGGAATATTCAGCACCACACCGTTGCCGAAAAACCGATCGACGGGAATCTCGGCCAGATCCGCCGCCTTCTGAACCAGATGCAACGGCGCGTTCATATGGGTACCGGTCTGCATGACGGTGTTGATCTTCCATGCCAACACCCCATGCTGGGCGTGCTTGACCCCCCGGAACATCTTTACATCCTCCTGCCCGGGATAAGAGGGCACTCCGTGGCCCCATTCGTGGCTCAGTTCGACCAATTGAAGCCCGGAATAAGGATCGGTTGTCATGGTCATGGTCACCTCTTTTCAGAATAATATTGAATAACGGCAGTTGGTTTTCGCTGCCGAGCACCCACCTACGCTGCGGTCAGGCCGCCGTCGACATAGATGGTCTGGCCGGAGACGAACCCTGCGGCGTCGGAAGCCAGAAACACCACCGCCCCCACCATGTCTTCCGGCATCCCGATCCGTCCCATGGGAACAGCCGAGGCGTATTTCTTGGCCAGTTCGGGGTTTTCCGCGATATGTCTGGTGCCGGGGGTGATCACCAGGGCCGGTCCCAGGGCGTTGACCCGAATTCCGTGGGGGGCCCATTCAAGCGCCAGGGCCCGGGTGATCAGTTCCACCGCTCCCTTGGTGGCGCAGTATCCGGTGTTGCCGCCGGTATAGCCTCGAATCCCCCGGACCGAAGAGAGATTGACGATGGCGCCGCTCTTCTGCTCCCGCATGATGCGGCCGGCCGCCTTGCAGGCGATCATGGTGCCCTTGACATTGACATCGAAGAGCTTCTCCCAGTCCTCCATCGGATATTCGAAAGCGTCGTGTTTGATATTCATGCCCATGGCGTTGACCAGGATGTCGATCCGGCCGTACTTCTCCTTGACCCGGTTCATCAGATCGGCGGTACTCTGTTCATCGGTCACATCCACGGCAATGGCGACCGCCTCATTTCCGGTCTCGTTGGAGATTTTCTGCGCAACCGATTCAATCGCCTCCCGGTTCCGGCTCGACACCACGACGGTGGCCCCGTGATAACCGAGGCCGAGGGCCAGGGCCTCTCCGATACCGCCGGCGCCGCCGGTGACGACGGCGATCTTTCCCTCCAATTTAAATATGTCTTTCATCGGCATTTCCCCTCTTTATGGATATCGTGTCAACACCTCCGGTGAAGGAGATGTTCATTGAATTTCTTGAATCCTGCCCGCTTCACAGCGCCGGTGCTTTCTCCTTTGCGGAAACACCGAAATCACGGCGAAACGATGAACACCAGCACCTCGACCGGTTTTCCGTCGTTGATCACCATATCCCGCTCTTCGCCCGGGCCGATATAGATGAGATCGCCGGTATTCAGCACATGGGATTCGTTCGGGCCGTTGACGGTGATCGACCCCTTGA
>CAZNLT010000125.1:16404-17856 GCA_964573705.1 uncultured Desulfobacterales bacterium | reverse complement strand
GCCCGGTCTGAATCCAGGAGAGATGCACCGGGGCCGCATGGATTTTCAAAGCCGCGCACAATCCCTCAGCGGTGGCGCCCCGGTGGTTGGTGGATGAAACCCCATGATCCAATACCGGGTCTTGGCGCATGCGGAAAGGGACATCATTGCCGAATCCACCCGTAGCCAGCACCACCCCCCGACGGACCTGAATGTTGCGCAGTTGCCCGCTCCCGTTGTCTGGAAAGCGGTAACCGGATCGAATCCGCACCCCGATCACACCGCCCGCCGGGTCGGTATGAAACCCGGCAAACAGAGAGCGGGTTCGAATCTCTGCGCCGGCTTCGGTTGCTGCGGATGTTAAGGCTCTGACCAGCGCCAGGCCGGAGAAATTCCGAATCGTGACGGATCTGGGCACGGAATGCCCGCCGAACCGGTCGAGACGATCCAGGTATCGAACCCCGAGCCGGGTCCGGGTCCAGGCAATGGCATCCGCCGCCTGCTCGGATAGGATTCGAACCAGATGTGGATGGTTGAGCCCCAGCCCGGCCTTTCGAAGGTCTTTGCAGAAGAGATCCGTGGAATCCTCGATGCCGCGTTCCCGCTGAAGATAATTCCCGGCCCCGGCCAAAGCCCCGTCGGCCAGGCGGGTGTTGCCGCCGGTCACCTTCATCTTTTCGAAAACGATCACCGAAGCAGCCGCAACCCGTGCTTCAATGGCCGCTGAAAGACCTGCGGCTCCGCTGCCGATCACGGCGACGTCGGTTGATTCGTGCCAGCGGATCGCCATGTAGCTTCCTTTGAAAATGCCGCTCTTGAATTCTATTTCATTTTCATTCCCGAGCTCCGAAGGAAAACCGTCCCTTTCCGTTTTCAGGTACTTGGAAAACCTGATCACACGGGGTGAAGGAGATCAGGGAACCGGTAAGACCTTCTCTTTCAGCGTCTTTACCGCCTCGGATACCACCGCCACCGCTCGGTCGATCTCGGCGTCCGTGGTATAGCGTCCGATGCTGAACCGCAGAGTTCCGCCGGCCCAGCTCAGGGGGATCCCCATGGCATGAAGCACATGGGAAACCTCTACGGAACCCGAATGGCAGGCGGCCCCGGCGGAGACCGCCACTTCCGACCCGATCGCCGCCAGAATTCCATCCGCCTGCACTCCCTGAAACGACAGGCTCAGGGTATTGGGAAGCCGCCGGTCGGGATGCCCGTTGAGGCGTATCTCCCCCAATTCCCGAGTCAAACCTTCATGAAGCCGATCCCTCAGGCGCTGCATGTGAGCCGCATGCTTCTGAAAATCCCGGTGGGCGACTTCACAGGCTTTTCCCAACCCGACGATTTCTAACACATTTTCGGTTCCGGCCCGCTTGCCCATCTCCTGACCGGCTCCGTGGCAGAATTTTTCAGGCAAAATGCCTTCCCGCAGATAGAGCGCTCCAATCCCCTTGGGTGCATAGAGTTTGTGGCCGG
>CAZNLT010000125.1:0-16304 GCA_964573705.1 uncultured Desulfobacterales bacterium | reverse complement strand
CGGTGATGCTCACCATTCCCTCATGGTTCACCGACAGATAGGTGATTTCAAATCCTTCGATTTCCAGATAGCGGCAGACCTCCAGCACCGCAGGATGTTCGATCTCGCTGGTGATAAGGTGATTCCCCCGACCCCGGTATGCATGGGCGATTCCCTTGATGGCGAAATTGTTCGATTCAGTGCCGCCGCTGGTAAACACGATCTCATTCGGAGCGCAACCCAGCAGGCGGGCCACTTGAGACCGGGCTGTCTCAACCGCCTCTTTCGGTCTCTTTCCATACCAGTGGCTGCTGGACGGATTCCCGAACACCGTTTCCAAAAACGGCACCATGGCCGCGATCACTTCAGGGTCATGGGGGGTGGCGGCGTTGTAGTCGAGGTAGATGGGCGGAATCATATTGGGAGCTTCTCCAAAAAATTAAGCCGAATGTGATGTAGAATCATTACGCATCATCAAACCACAACGACGGCCAATATGTCGAGATAATTTTTTTGGGTACGACAGAATTCAACGACAGGATTCTACAATTGGGACTGTCGTTTATATTCTGCAGGGCATGGCGAATCTGAGATAAGGACGGAATTCGGACCGAGTCCCTGCAGCTCTGAAGGTTCCAGAAAGGAACACAAGGCGGCAATCACTTCCGGACTGCGGGCCGAAGGTGTTCAGGCATGACGGGTCGATCGTCTTGATCAAAAGGAAATCGCTCCGCTGATGACCGGCTGCATGAGATCCATGATGATCTTGGGATACAGCCCGATGGCAACCGACAGAACCACCAGGAAGATGATGGGAATCGACATGCTCAAAGGAGGGTCTTTGATCCATTCATTGTCGAAGTCCGCCGCCAGCGGACCGAAAAAAACCTTGCGGACGGCCATGAATGTGTAGCCGACGGTCAGCAGAATCGCCATTACGCCGATCAGGCCCACAACCAAAGTCAGCTGGTCCGTGGCTCCCCGTTCGAAAATACCGGTGAATAGAATCCATTCGGCGGGAAAACTGCTGAAGGGGGGAAAACCGGAAAGCATCATGGCCCCGGAGATATACAGCAAAGCGGTAATCGGCATTCTGGCGGCCAACCCGCCCAGGCCGTTGATATCGCGAATGTGGGTGGTATAGACGACGATGCCGGCCGTGGAAAAGAAAACGGTCTTGCCCATGATGTGACTCAAAAAAAAGAACATGCCGCCCTCAAGGCTGACCGCGGTCAAAGCACCGACCCCCAGCATCGAATACGCGATCTGGCTGATGGTCGAACATGCGGCCACACGTTTGATGTCTGTCTGAGCCATGGTCAGCAAAGATCCATAGATCATGGTGATCAGAGCCAGAACCATAATCATCGGGCCGAATATCCGGAAATCATCATACAAGGGCAGAATCAGCACCCGGACGATAATGTAGACCGCGATATTGGCATAAACCGCAAGAAGTCCGGCAATGCAGGTCGGGGTGGTGGAATGGACCCAGGGCATCCAGACATGGAACGGGAACACCGCCATCTTGACGAAAAGGCCGATGAGAAAAACGGTGATGATCCAGAAAGTCAGGGGATCCCCGGCCAGCATGCTGATCCGGGCGATTTCGAAGCTTCCGACCCGAGAATAGACCATGAGTGATCCGGCCAGAAAGAAAGAGGCCGAAAAAATCCCCCAGAGCAGACACATCATGGCGATCTTGACCCGTTCGATATAGCCGAAATAGGCCATCAGGAAAAACAAGGTGATGGTCAGAACCTCAAGGAAAAAATACATGCCGATCAGGTTCGTGGAAAAAGAGACACCCATGAATCCGATGGGAAAATAGAGAAACAGATAATAGAATCGGGTATAATAACTGATTCTTCTCTTTTCATCTATATTCTGATAAATACTCTCGATTCGATAATCGATGTACTTGATGGAAAAGAGGGATAAGGCCAGGCAGAGGATATTGGAGATCAGTGCCACGGAGATACTCAGCCCGTCAGCCATGAGCCCCAGTGTAATGTTGGGTGAGATCAGCAGATATTCCTCATAAATCCGGGGGGTGCCGTGATAGATGCGGAATGCGGAAAGGATCAGCAGAAGGGTGGTGTAGATCAGGCTGAAGGCGGCGATCCACCCGGCCCTTCTGCCGAGGGGGTGCCGGAACAGAAAAAGCAACAGAGAGACCAGGGCGGGAATGAAGACGATCTGGAGAAGAACAGCGGTTGTCATCGGATCCACCAAACGGTTGCGACAATGAAAAAGATGGCCGTGGCCAGGACATAGGCGATGTTGTTGGATAAATCCCTGGCATCGGCATGGATGGAATCGAGCAGGGCCTTGCCGCCGTTGGTGACCACTCCGGGCATTTTCCTATGGGCTACGGCGTCGATAAAGGGTTCGCATATCCGCGCCACAAAGGCGGCGAGGCCCCTCGTACCGCCGACAATAAACCAGCTGTAGAACCTGTCGATGAACCAGCGCTCCCACAGAAAGATATGAAGGAGCTTTATCAGGTTGGACCGTCGGTAGACCGCCTGCACGCTCCAGGTTCCAGTGAAATAGAAGAGAATGGCCGGAACCGCGCCGGCGGTCACGCAGAGTACCGACAAAATCGGCACCAGCAGGTGGGGAAAAGCGGTGGAATGGACGACGGTGGGCAGGGAAAGTCCATGGGCCAGATTGTCGGCAAACAGGTCGTGGAGCATGTGCTCAACCCGCAGGCCATAGATGCTGAACACCACGATGCCCACCGTTAGAACGGCGCAGGCAAAGGTCTGGCTGAGGTAGGCTTCCCCCAGATGGGCGCGTTTTTCTTCCAGGGTCTTGTATTTTTTTTCCAGTGCCCTGATATGATCGCTGGGTCGGCCGTAAAAAACCATCCCGATCATCCGCACCGTGTAAAAAGAGGTACAGATAACGGCGGCGACGGCGACGGCAAAGAGCATATGGTGCCGGGACTCGAGGCAGACCAGGAGTACGGCGTCCTTGCTCCAGAACCCGGGCAGCGGCGGAACCCCCATCAGAGACAGGGCCGCCAGCGTCATGAAAACCCAGGTAAAGGGCAGGTAATGGCGCATGGCGCCCATGTGATGAATATAGATCGAATGCGCCGAATGGATCACGGTTCCGGCGCAGAGAAAGAGGCAGGCCTTGAACATGGCATGACTCATCAGATGGAACACGCCCGCAGTGTAGCCGTGGACAAGAAGACCCGGCCGAAACCCGGACAGGCCCATTGCGAGCATCATGTAACCGATCTGACTGACGGTGGAGTAGGCCAGGATTTTTTTCAGCTCCAGGGCGACAAGCCCCTTGCTGGCGGCGATAAACGCCGTGACCGCCCCGATCCAGGCCACGATGACGAAAAAGTACATGGCCTCCGGGGAGCCGGCCACCCAATAGCCGTAGTAGAAGATGGGAACCAGTCGGGCCACGAGAAAAACACCGCTCTTGACCATGGTGGCGGCATGGATGAGGGCCGATACCGGACCCGGACCGGCCATCGCCTCGGGAAGCCATTCGATCAGGGGAAACTGGGCCGATTTACCCACCGGCCCGGCGATCAGGAGTACGCTGACCAGGGTCATCATGCCCGGGGCGGCCGCCATCTGCGGAACCCATTCCGGGGCTGTCCGGTACAGCGCCATAACATCCAGGGTGCCGGAATAATAATACATGATCAGGATTCCGCCGAGCATGAACATATCCCCCACCCCCGTGACCATCAGCGCCTTCAGACCACAGGCGGATGGGGGGTCGAATTTGAAGGGTGCGGGCCCCCCGATCCAATATTTTTTTTCATCCCTGTAGTAGAAGCCGATAAGCCCGTAGCTGCAGACCCCGACAAGTTTCCACCCGACAAAGATAAGCAGCAGATTGTCGGCGAGTACGAGCAGGAGCATGCTGCCGATAAACCCGTTCATAAGCATCCAGAAGCGCAAGATCGAAGGGTTCCCCTTCATATATCCGAGACAATAGACCATGATGAAAAAACTGATCACTGCCACGACATTGGCCAGGACGATGCTGAGGGTATCGAGGAGCACCCCGAAATTGACCCGGATAGGGGTGTCGAGCCAGATATAGGAAGTCTCCAGGGGAAGCTTTTCGGGGGTGAACAGCAGAGGCAGCAGCATTACCGCAGAGACAGCCGTCAGAAAAGAGAAGAAGACCGAGCCGTAATCTCGCAAAGCGGGGCCGATACGGGCAAGGAAGGGGGTCGACAAGACCCCGCTCAGGGGAAAAATCAGACAGAGCCATGCAAACAGAGTATCCAAATCATTTCTCCTACATTATCGCCCGGATGCCGTCGTGTATTGATCTAACGGGAGGCCTTCAGTCAACCTGAAAACCAGGGATGTCCGGGGGTGATGACCTTGTCTACGATGGCCCCGTTGAACAGACCCACCAGAATGATGACCACGGAAATGATCAGGGTGGGCACAAGCATGCCGGGGCTCATCTCATCCATTTCCATGCTTTCGTATTTTACATCGTCATCAGTCGTTCCCGGATTCCCATAAGGTTTGAAAAACGAGGTCTGGATGACGCGGAAGAAATAGACGAAATTGAGCAGGGTGCTGATCAGGATAACGGCCACAAAGAACCATGTCCCGGCCTCGATAGCGCCAAATATAAGATAAATCTTGCTAAAAAACCCCCCGGTGGGAGGAATGCCGACCATGGAAAACACCGCGATGAGCATGGCCCCGGCGGTAAACGGCATCTTTTTGGGCAGGCCGCGCAGTTGAAAGATGTTCCGGGTGCCCATCTTGTTGAAAATACCGCCGGCGGCAAAGAAGAGTACGGCCTTCATGAGAGCATGATTGAGAATGTGCAGCATGGCACCGATGAAGGCCAGCGGGTTGGCCAGGGTGATTCCCAGGGCGATATAGCCGATATTGGCCACCGAGGAGTAGGCCAGCATACGCTTGATGTCGCTCTGGGCGATGGCCAGAATCGAGGCGGCGATAATCCCCACCGCCGCCACCCAGGTCAAAAGTTGGATCAGAGGTGGAAAGCCGGAAATGATCAAAATCCGGATCATGATATAGGCGGCCACCTTGGTGCCCACGGGGGCAATCAGGCTGGTCGCCGCCGAGGAGGCGTTGGTGTAGGCGTCAGGAAGCCAGGTATGCAGCGGGAAGAGCCCCATTTTCAGCCCCGCTCCGAGAATAATCAGAATCAGTCCGGTGGTCACGGTGAAGCTGCCGTTGACCAGAGGCAGCATTCTCGACATGTCCGCCATGTTCAAGGTCCCGGTCGTCATGAAGAGAAAGACCAGCCCCATCAGATAAAACCCCGCTCCCAGGGTCCCCAGGGTCAGGTAACGGAAGGCGGAGAAAGGGGCCCGCTTGCCCCCGATCGCCAGCAGGGCGTATCCGGCCAGTGCGCTGATCTCCAGGAAGACATAAAGATTGAACAGGTCCCCGGTAATGACCATGCCGCTCAGGCCGGTCATCAGGAGCATGGTGAGCGTGTAGAAGGGAACGGCCTTGTCGGGGTTTTCGATCTCCACGCTTTTCCGGGCATAGATCAGGACCAGCACCGTCATGCCGGTGATGATGACCTCTAAAAACCCGGCCAGGGGATCGAGAACGAATTCGATGCCCATCGGCGGCAGCCAGCCGCTCACGTGGTAGCGGAGCGGACCCTCGGCCAGTGCGGCCCCCAGCCCCTTCAGGGAAAGAAAAAAGACGAAGACCGCCCCGGCCAGAGAGACCAGATGGGCCCAGGAGCGCCCCAGCAGCCCCGCCAGGGGGGTCAACAGGGATGCGAAAAGGAAGGTGACCGGAATGAGAAGCGGAATTTGAATCGAATTCATCGTGTCCGTTCCAGCAGTCGCGGTTCATCCAGGGTGCCGTAGTTACGATAGATGGCGATGATCAGGGCGAAAGAAACCCCCAGGGTGACCACGGCCACGACGATGGCGGTCAGCATCAGGGTGTGGGGAAGCGGGTTGAGGTACAGGTCCGGGTTTTCGAGACCGATACCCGGGTCCAAAACGGTGACGGTGGCCCTCTCTTTAAAGGCGCTGGTGATCCAGAAGAGAATGACCGAACTCTGGACAATGGACATTCCGAAGATTTTCTTCATCAGATTCCGCTTGATCATCATGCCGTAGAGTCCGATCAGAAACAGCAGGATGAGAAAAAAATAGGCGTAATATCCTTCGATTAACGCAAGCATGGTCAGCACCCGATAATTTCGTCATAGATGGCGATCAGGGAGGTCATCACCGTAATGGTCACTCCCGACTCGATGATCAGGATACCCCAGTTCCGAAGGGCGGCGGGCTCAAGCCCCGGCAATGGAAGAAATTCATAGTTGAGAAATTGCCCTCCTGCGAGCAGGGCCGTCAGACCTGTTCCGGCAAAGATCAGAGCCCCCAACGCACTGAAAATAATGGTCTTGCGGGCGGGAAAGAGGAGTTGGCTGACCTCGGTTCCCAGAGACAGGCGGGCCAGAAGAATGGACGCCGCAAGGAGCACCCCCCCTTGAAACCCTCCCCCGGGACTGTAATGGCCGTGGAAGAAGACATAAAGGCCGATGATCTGGATCACCGGAACCAGCCCCCGGGTGGCCACCTGAATAATGGGGCTTCCCGACGGGGTTTTCATGCCTTCCTCCGACGGAGAATGAAGAGAACGGAGATCGCCCCGGTAAACACCACCAGGGTCTCCCCCAGGGTGTCGAACCCCCGGTAGTCGGCCAGAACGACGGTGACGATGTTCGGGGTCCCGGCATCCTTGTAGGCATGCTGAATATAGTAGGCCCCGGCCACCGGGGCGCCCGCGGGGTTGACCAGAAGCTGGGCCGGGGCGTGGATATCTCCCCTGGGGGGAAGCCCTGCGGCCGCGGCCATGAGCAGGCATCCGAAGGAAGCCAAAAGGATGATATGGAGTGCTTTCAATCTAGGCTCTTTCTGGATGTCTTGAGGATTGCCAGGATATTGAACACACCGACGGCGCCGGCGCCGACCACGGCCTCGGTGAAAGCGACGTCGATGGCTCCCATGGAGACCATGATGGAGGCGCTCATGAAACTGAAAATGTTCAGAATGACCACGGCCGCCAAAAGGTTCCGAATGCCCAGGGCGCTCAGGGCGGCGACGATGAGGACAATATAAAGAAGGATTTCAATCTGCCATTGCACGGGAGTCGCCCCTATCTTTTTTGGGCCGGTACCAGGGTTTGAGACCGATCAGCAACGCCCGCCGGGTCAGGGCGTGGGTGGCCACCGGACTGGTCAGGGCCACGAAGGCGATGATGAGCAGCAGTTTGGCGCTGTTGATCGTCCAGCCTTCGAAAACCATCATTCCGGCCAGAAACATCATGATCCCCAGGGTGTCCACTTTTCCCGCCGCATGGGACCGGGTATAGAAATCCGGCATGCGGTTGAGGCCGATACTGCCCACGAGCATGAAAAAGACCCCGCCGAGCATGAGCAGAACAGCGAGAATGTGAAAAAGCAGGGTCATCATAGCCGGCAGAACCTGCCGGATGTCTTAAAATACTTGGCCATGGCGATGACCCCTACAAAATTGAGAATGGCATACCCAAGGGAGATATCGATAAACATGTCGATTCGATCGAACATGAACCCGATGAGCAGGACAATGGTAATGATCTTACTGCCGATCGCGGTCGCTCCGAGCAGTCGGTCAAAAACGGTCGGCCCCACAATGACGCGGTAGAAAGGGATCAGCAGGATGATGCACAGAACCTGGGCGATAATAATGAAAAAGATATCCATCAGCGTCCTCGTCCGGAGGTAAACAGTTCTACGTCGGTACACATGTCTTCAGAACGGCAATCGGAAAGGTAGAGCCGCCCTACCCGTGCCTCCATGTCGCCGGAGATCAGCGCCTTTTCGGTATCTTCGTTCAGGGCGTGGACCGTGAATTCGTCCCCGTCGATCTCGAGAGTAATGGTGCCCGGCGTCAGGGTGATGGAATTGCCGAGGATGACCCGGGCGAGAACATTGGGTTGTCTCGATTTGAAACGCACCAGCATGGGGTTGACCGGCATCTGGGGGTGCAAAACAATGTAGGCCACATACAGCCCGGACTGGATGATCTGCCACAGCAGCCAGAAGAGATAGAGGATCAGGCGGTGAATGATGATGTGATGGCTGCCGGGCTGTTCGCCCGGAGCCAGGGGGACCCGATGCATTCGGTAATTGAGCGAAACGACCAGGGCCACGGAAACGACTCCGAAAAAAATATGCTGAAGATCGTAATGCCCGCTCAGGACAAGCCAGATGGTCATGAGCAGAACGGCCTGGAGAAAGAGACCGCGATGCCGGAAATAAACCGTTCGAAGCCGACGGGCTTGCATGCCCTGGTCCTTTTGATTCTTCTCCGCCTTGCTCTCTCTGGCCTTTGTGTTGGGAACCCTGGTCATGTTCTATATTCTTCCACCCATCGAAATGACGCCCGCCGTAAAATGAATTCAGTATATTGGCGCTTTTTCCCTCTCCGGCAATTCACGCGGCTCGGCATCCCGAAGCAGTCGCCGAACCAGTGAACGGAAGCATCCGATTATCCGAAAAGGGCTCGGGCCTCCCGGTTGATCCGAATCACCTGGGCACGCGCCTCCTCGACCATCGGCACGTGCTTACGGAGCGCTTCCAGTTCGGCATCCTCGGCCTCATAGCGGGTACGGCTTTTGATCTCCTCGATCTCTTCCCGGCCGCGGCCGGCGATGTCCGCCACACGTTTCTCGAGCACGGCCCGGGCCGCTTTTTCGGCGGTATCGGCCATTTCCTTCGCCCATGCGGCCTGGGATGCAAGATCTTCCGATATTTTGGAGCCTTTCAGCTCCGAAATGCCGGGCAGACACCAGCTGAAAAGCAGCATCCGTTTGATCATTTGTCCACGGCCCCGGGTGGCCATTCCGATTCGATCTTCCGCGATCAGCGGTTCGGGGAGCGGCGCCGTGCGCGGTCGAGGGGTGACCGGCGCCGCCGCTCCGAAGCGTTCCCCGGCATTCTGCAATGTCCTGATATATTCCCGACTGGCCGCCTCGACATCATCCGCATAGGCATCGACTGCGGCCCGCACCGATCTTTCCAGCTCCTGCTGATCCGCTGAAAAAATCCAGGAACGGCGGGCCGAACGGACCTGCTTGCGCAACCGGTCGGCGAATTTCTCTGCAGCCGGCTTCCGTTCCCTTTCGGCTGCGGCGACCTCGCCCTGAAAGTCCGAAAAGCTTTTCCGGGCGGTCTCGGTTTCCGCGTCCGAACGTCTCTTGACATCCGTCAGCCATTCTCGGGTGGTTTTCAGGGATTCTTCCAGCGCGGCCCGGCGTCTGCTGAGGGCCTGGAGCGCCTCCGCCATCCAGAAATCTCCCCGCTTGGCCGCTTCCCGCAGGGCCGCGACTTCTCGCTTCTCCGAAGATGCGAAGGCCCCGAGCGCGGTGCTGAAATCGGCCAGGCCCGAGGAGCGGATTCTATTTTGATCTCCCGCCCGTGCGGCCCGCAACCCCTCACGGGCATCGACCAGATGCAGTTCGTTTGCGCCGGCGACCTGTTTTCGAAGGGTTTCGGCATGGCCATCCCGCTCATCGGCCGCCAGTTCGCCGCAACTTGCATCGAGGTTCCAGACCACGAACAACTTACCGATATCCTTTTGGAGTTCGTTCATGAGATGGCGCGTGAATTTGGTGAAAAGCCCCGGATATCGGACCACCAGCACGACGGTGTCGAGAGATTTCAGGGTGTCGGCGCTGATGAGATCGAACCGGTCCTGACCGCCGACGCCCGGGGTGTCGATCAGGTCCACCTGGCCGCCGAGCTGAAGCAGGTCCGCCGAGGTTTCGACCACCACCTCCCGGACATCCTCGGGCACCTCCTTCATGATTTCATGAAGAGCCGATATATTGTCGAAACGGTGTTCTCCCACCCACCAGCCGTCTTGCTTTCCCCATGTGATCCGAACCGGAATGGAGGTGAGCGGGCCGAATGCGACCGGAGACAATTCCTGGCCGGCGACGGCGTTGATGAGCGTCGACTTGCCGGCTTTCACCTCTCCGTAAAAGGCCACCCGAATGCGCCGATCGGCGAATTCCGCAAGAAGAGCGTCCAGGGCCTTCAGGCGTCCTTCCGGAAGCAGTCCGGAATGGGCGGCCAGGGCATCGCGGATTTCCGCAAGCGCTTTGTTAAGCTCCGTGGCAAGCCTCCCGTAGGCCTGCATCCCTTTATCTTCCAGCGCACCGTTTTCCAGCGCACCGTTCTCGGACTGATCCATATATTCCTGCCTCCCCGAATCCCCGTTATCCGCTCGTTTTTTCCAAGCGTGAATCACTGCGTGTGATAAGCCATCCGTCTCTCAACAAGATTCAAGATTAAAAGTATCCCTTATATGAGAAATGAGTTTTTGTCAATGAAAATCGAATCGAACCCCGGTGAAGGCGATCAGAAAAAACCGGAACTATCCTTGATTCCGAAGCCTTCGGCGCGAGCCCTCCCACCCGAAAGATCACGGAGTCGATCCGCCGGCAGGTCAACGCCTTTGGACAGATCCTGCTGAGCCTCAAAGCTGTCACCGCCCTTCAATCCCCATTCGCCTCGGTCCACCAGATTCGTTCGAACCCGAGGGAGACCACCGCATACCGGCGTAGGCGAATATTTTCGTATCGCTTTTCCAGGCACTTTCCATAATCATTCACTTGACGCCGGGCCTGGGCCATCTCCCGGGTCATTCGGGGAAGTGCCTGAAGTTCGTTTCGGGTCAGTTTCCGGGCCTGCTCACCGGTCAATCCGGCATCTTTCAGTCTAACGAACTTGAATTCAATCAGAATATCCAGAATTTTAAATTGCCGCATATCCGGACGAACGATCATCGTCAAATCGGCATATCGACGATCGATTTCGGTTTTCGAGTCCATGTTGTAGAGGATATCATTATACAGCAGCGTCAGAAATGCGGTCTTCACGGTGAGTTCATTGGCCCAGCGATAATCGGGATTGTGGAACACCCTGAAATAGCGTTGTTCGATAAATTCGCATAGAGGCCCCATATCCCCTTCCTGATAAAGCTTTTTCGCCGCGGAAGTTCCCTCATCCCGATCATAGGGTCCCGGAAGCAGCATCCTTTGAAGTCTCTCCACATAAAGCTTCTTCATCACCAGATTGGGCACCGCCAGGGAAACCTCACCGGCCTCCGTAAAACCGCTGATGGTGAGAACTCCGAAATAATAGAGGAAGGAGACCATGAAGGTATTGTCTTTGCTCTCATCCGTCATCATTTCCCGGATTCCGAACCGGTCGGCCGGTTCAGTAATCACCACCCGATGATCGTTTCGCATCAGGTTCAGCAGCAGTTGTCCGCCATTGGGGATTTGGGATACATATTCCAATTTACCCGCATCCATGGCCAAATTGGAATCCAGCATATTTCTTGGATATGCGCCGGTTTCATGCAAGGCATCTATGAAATAGAGCGCCAGGGTGGGATTGTACACCGGTTCCTCCGCGCCCGGTGAAAATTTGTAGCCGTTATACCATGCCCGCATCATTTCGAGGGCCCTGGCGACATTCGGTTTTTTCAGACCACACGCCTCCGCCGCGAGTCCGACGATGGATTCCACTTCCGCATGGGTGAACCCGCAAAGATCGTTAAAGGCTTTTTTGAGATAAACATTCTTAGCGATATTATACCCACTGGTGATATCGCTCATGACCACCGGTGAAACTCCGGTGATGAAAACCCGGTCGAACAGGGACTGGCTTGTGGATGATTTAACGGCCTTGAAAAGAGTCCGCAACGGCCCTTCTTCATACACCAGGGCCTCGTATCTTTTTTGATCGCCCCTATGAACCCCCATCATGACTTCGTTTGCGAAGTTGTCGTATTCGTCGATCAGAAGATAAACGGAGCGACCGGCCATGCGGACGGCGGTAATCAAAGAATGGATGGAATTGAGCGAATTTCCGGAATCGACCTCGATATCCATCTCCAGATAATCCCTGTAGTATATCTTGAAATCCTTAATGCTTGCGTTTACATGATCATGCAGGGCCTGTTTTATGTCTCGCTCACTTCCGGACGGGTCAACACAGGAAAAATCCCATTGAAGGATAAAATATTGATTGCGCAAAGGAGTAGGATTTTTCCCGATTTTGAGATCACCGAATAAAGCATCGAATTCATAGGCTTTCGCCACATCGTAATAGTTGAACAGCATGGACAGCAGCAGACTTTTGCCGAACCGCCGGGGTCGGATAAATAGGGAATATTTTCCCCTTTCCAGAACCGGTATGCGGTCGGTCCGGTCACAATAGAAATACTTTTCCGTAATGATTTCCTTAAAGTCGCATATGCCATAGGGGAATTTCACGACAGATCACTTCCTTTCCGGCAATCAAAATGAAAAAGCTTCAATACATTCAAAAAATCACCTGAAGGCGGGATGCCCTCCTCTCCCAACAGCAGGTAACCGGAATCAATTCGCCGGCACCGTCCGCTGGACGGCCCACCGCCTCAGCCCGGCGATCTGCTCGGCCATCACCACCGAGAGCGGACGGGTGTTTTCGATTTCCACCAGGAGATGGTCGGTAGACAGCGGAGCGCCCTGGGCCACCGCCTGATAGAGCCCCGCCACCACCGCCTGCTCGATTTCGGCGCCGGAATACCCATCGGTGGCCTCGGCCAATCGGGTGAGGTCGAAATTTTTGGGTTTCTGCTTTCGTTTGGCCAGATGGATTCTGAAGATTTCTTTTCGAGAATCGGGGTCGGGCAGATCCACGAAAAAGATTTCGTCCAGGCGGCCCTTGCGGACCAGTTCCGGGGGCAGGGCCGAAATGTCGTTGGAGGTGGCCACGATAAAGACCGACTTTTTCCGCTCCGACATCCAGGTCAGCAAGGTTCCGAGCACCCGGCGGGAGGTGCCGCTGTCGTGGTCTCCGGTGGCCACCCCCTTTTCGATTTCATCCACCCAGAGCACGCAAGGGGCCATCAGTTCGGCGGTTTTAAGGGAATTTCGCAGGTTTTTTTCCGTCTCCCCGAAATACTTGTTGTAAAGCGCCGCAAAATCAAGGCGCAGCAGGGGTACCCCCCAGACCCCGGCGGCGGCTTTGGCGGCCAGACTCTTGCCCCCGCCCTGCACCCCCAGCAGCATGATCCCCTTGGGGGCGTCCAACCCTAGCGCCTGTGGATCTTTGTGAAAGGCCGATTTCCGCTGTTTGAGCCACCGCTTCAGGTTTTTCAGCCCGCCCACATCGGCAAAAGAAGAGGTTTCGTATTCGAAGCTGAGCACCCCTTCCATACCGAGCAGTTCGAATTTGGCCCGGTTGACCTCGGGCAGGTCACTTTCGGTGATGGCCCCGTCGTTGTAGATGGCGTTTCGGGCCAACCGGCGGGCGTCGGTCAGGGTGAGCCCTTTGAGGCTGCGGACCAGCTTCTGCAGGCTCGATTTATGGGCCACCACTTTCAGCCCCTGGTGGCACCGGGTCCATTGGTTGGCCTCCTCCCGAACGATCCTCTCCAGGTCTTCTTCGCCGGGCATGGGCATGTCGAACCGGGCGCTGAAATACTTGAGGTCCTCAGGAAGCTCGATCTGAGTGGAGAGGAGAATGATCGTGTGCCCCAGATGATCATATCCGATGGCGATCTCTTTGAGCAGGCGGACGTTGGCCGGGGCGTTTTCAAAATAGGGATGGAAATCGCACAGGACGAAGATGGACGGTGCCCGGTTTTTGCGGACCGCATCCAGGACCGCTTCCGGTTTGGCCGTCTCTTCCCGGGACGGCTGTATCACATGGCTGCGATCCATGCACTTGAGGCCCTTGGTCACGGTCCAATGGAACAGGGGTTTTCCCAGCTCTTCGGACAGACGCCGGATCATCTCCAAAACCCGTTCCTCTTCATGGCTTTCGATAACCACCAGGGGGATGCGGGATTGAATGGTAAGAGACAGGTCCTTGGCATGATTCATGGTGCGACTCCTTTGGCTCACAGGTCAATGGCTCCAAACCCCTATCTGGATGCAATAATGTCGCACAAAATCTTGACAAAAAAAAGGGAGAAGCTTAATTTTCGGGCGTATAGAGAATGCTTTCTTTTTCGACTACAGCCAGGAAGAGGAGAAGTATGGAAGATCCCCGAGAGACCCTCGTCATCAACGCCCGGATTGAAATCACCTCCCACGCATTGGAGACCATTGTGGAAAATGCCAAACGGCTCGCCGGAAAGGACAGCCGGGGCCGATATCAGGTGGACACGGCCGAACAGGTAGGCCGGATGATTTCGCGGTTTTTGTTCGAAAAAGATTTCGACAGCTTTGTAGAGGATATAGCAAACTATTCATAGCCGAGCTTTCGAGCCGGTTCCCCTCACCCCCAGACCAGGAGGAAAAGATGCCCGAAAACACTGAAAAATGGGAATGCCCCTGCTGTTATGTCTATGACCCCGAAGAAGGATGCGCCGAAGAGAACATCCCCATCGGCACCTCCTTCGAGGACCTTCCCGAGGATTGGGTCTGCCCCAAGTGCGGGGCTGAAAAAGAGTATTTTGAAAAACAGGATTAACCGGGAATCACACGAAGAAGGAGGCGATAGGCCCGGTTGATTTCATTGAACCGCCGGTGGGATTCGGCGCCCCGGTCGGGGTGATGTTCCATGGCGAGCCGCCGGAAATTCCGCTTGACTGTGCGAAGATCCGGGGCCCCGATGATCCCTAAAACGGAAAGGCTTTTTTCGTACTCCCCGTAGCGGGTCAGCAGGTCCCAGGCCCCTTGAAGGAAGGCTTCCGCCGTTTTTTCATCCAGGCGGTCGAAATTATCCCGATCCAGATAGAAATATTTGATGGAGAGCGCCTCCACCGCGCTCTCCCCAACACTATTGCGATGAAACGGGCAGTAATTGTTTTCCCCTGCACAGTCTGCTCCGCAAAACTGCCCGGTATCATCGATGTAATACCGGCATTTCCCCGACACCGGGTACTCGGCCAGAAAGATCCGCATAAAATGGACATGGAGGTATACCCCCTCCTGGTAGAATTCCTCTTGAAGCCGGTACAACAGGTGAAACAGCGCAAAATGGTTCCGGTACAGGTCAAGAGGCGAGGCCGAGGCGATCTCCATATCCGGGAATGCAATCCGAAGCAGGGTGCTTTCGTAGCACGGCGCCGGGAGTGCCCGCAGGTGCCGGACCACCGCCCCGAGGTCGATCCCGGCCAGCTTTTGATCCAATTTTTCCGCATTCATCAGCCCTTTTCTCTTAACCATCAGGAAACCGCCGTTTGTCATTGATTCTTCGGGCATCGGCTGCTAAATTTTCTTTTTTGACGCCTTTGCCAATTTCCACATATTTACCCCGAATCATAGCAGAGGCGCCCGAACCGCACAAGATCCCAAACCAAGGCCCCAACCGACATAAGGAGAAGAGATGACCCCTCGCGACGAAAGCAGAATCCGGGAATGGAACGATCGACTTCCCGGAGAAGTGACGCTTCGGCTGGTTTTATCGAGATCGGATGAAGCCAGGAACCACGAGCTGACCGGCTTCTGTGATGCCCTGAGCCGAATCACACCGGCAGTCCAGCTGAAAAAAGACAAGGCCGAAGCGGATGATCCGGCGCCCGCATTGGAGATCGCCCCGACCCTGCGCTACCAGGCGGCGCCCCTGGGTCTGGAACTGCCCCCTTTTCTGGACGCCCTGGCCGGCACATCCATGACGACCTCCCATTCGATGCAGGCCGAACTGGAAAAGATTCCGGCGCCGGTCTACTTCAAGCTCTATGTGGCCCAGACCTGCCCTCACTGCCCTCTAGTGGTGCGTCAACTGGCCCCCCTGGCCCTGGCCGGGGATACCCTCCACCTCACCGTGATCGACGGCGGATTGTTCACTGAGGCAGCCGAGGCGGACGGGATACAGGTGGTGCCCACCCTGATTCTCGACGACGACCGTCGATGGACCGGCTCCCTCAAACCGGAGGAAATCCTGGACGTGGTGGTCAACCGGGACCCGGCCGAAATGAGCCGGGCCACCATGGAGCGGATCATTAAAGAAGGCAAAGCGGACCGGCTGGCCCGGCTGATGCTGGAAAAAGGCGAAATCTTTCCGCCCCTGTTCGACATTCTGACCCATGAAAAATGGCATGTCCGGCTGGGTGCGATGGTGGTGGTGGAGGCCCTGGCCGATGAAGATCCGAAACTGGCGGATCGGCTGATCCCGCCGCTCTGGGATCGGTATAAAACGGCGGATACTTCGATCAAGGGGGATATCCTCTATGTGCTCGGAACGGCCGGGAGTGCCGACACCATTCCCCTCCTCCAAGAGGCGATGGACAGGGCCGATGCCGAGGAGGTCGAAGAGGCGGCCTCGGAGGC
>CAZNLT010000124.1:0-17997 GCA_964573705.1 uncultured Desulfobacterales bacterium | reverse complement strand
GATAAAACAAAATAAAAATGAACATACGAATCGAAAAAAGAGGAACAATCACACAGGAGGTTCGCAAATGGTAAGTCGTTTTTTAAAACTCAGTCTATTTTTAATCGTGGTTTTTCTGGCCGCAGGTACGGCCGCGGCGGGACCCAGGTTGTCGTGGGACCCGAGCAGCGGGGATGTGCAGGGCTATAAGGTTCATTATGGAGAAAGTTCGGCGTCCTATTCCCAAGAAATGAATGTCGGCAATCAATTGGAGTGCGCCTTGTCGGATTTGTCCGTTTCGGACAATACCAAATACTATTTTGCAGTCACAGCCTACAATGATGCCGGCGAAAGCGATTTTTCAAATGAGGTCTCCTGGGAATCGGGAGATTCGACACCGCCCATGATGCCCCAGGGGTTTTCCGTCAGCGTCGAAGCGGGCCGTGCGATCCTGAAATGGCAGCCCAATGCGGAGGATGATGTGAACGGGTATTACGCCTACTGCGGGGAAGCCTGCCGCAGTTATGCGCCGCCGGTACCCGTGAATAATGAAACGACGTATACCATGACGAACCTGGAGGAAGGGAAACAGTATTTTTTCGCGGTCAGCGCCGTAGATACGGCCGGGAATGAAAGCGGATACTCCAACGAAATCGCCAAAACCATTCCGAAAACCGACACGACCGCGCCCACGGTCGCCATCCTCTCCCCCACCAATCAGGATATCTTCGACACGAACACCGCCTCGTTAGCGGTGTCAGGCACCGCCCAAGACGACACCGGCGTGGTCCGGGTCACCTGGCAGGATTCAAACGGCGGCAGCGGAACCGCCGAGGGCACCGCCGATTGGACCATTGCAACCGTGAATCTGGTTGAAGGCGACAACACCATCACCGTCACCGCCGAAGATGGCGCCGGAAATACCGCCGGCAAACAGATTATGGTTCGGTTCATACCACCGGACACCACCCCGCCCAGCGTCGTCATTTCACAACCGACGACTCAAGCCACCTTTGATACGCAAAAGAGCACCGTGGCCATCGGCGGTACGGCTGCCGATGAGAAAGGGGTCACAAAGGTCACCTGGCACAGTTCAAACGGGGAAAACGGCATCGCCTCGGGTACTTCCGATTGGACCATTGCAGCCGTGAATCTGAACAAAGGCGACAACACCATCACCGTCACCGCCGAAGATGCCGCCGGAAACACCGCCGGCAAGCAGATCACGGTTCGGTTCACACCGCCGGACACCACCCCGCCCAGCGTCGTTATTTCACAACCGACCACCCAGGCCACCTTTAATACGCAAAAGAGCACCGTGGCCATCGGCGGAATCGCTGCCGACGAAAAAGGGGTCACCAAAGTAACCTGGCGAAGTTCCAACGGGCAAAGCGGCACCGCATCGGGCACCGCCGATTGGACCATTGCCGCCGTCAATTTGACCGAAGGTAGCAACATCATCACGGTCACCGCCGAAGACGCCGCCGGAAACACCGCCGGCAAACAGATCACGGTTCGGTTCACGCCGCCGGACACCACCCCGCCCAGCGTCGTCATTTCGCAACCGACCACCCAGGCCACCTTTAATACGCAAAAGAGCACCGTGGCCATCGGCGGAATCGCTGCCGACGAAAAAGGGGTCACCAAAGTAACCTGGCGAAGTTCCAACGGGCAAAGCGGCACCGCATCGGGCACCGCCGATTGGACCATTGCCGCCGTCAATTTGACCGAAGGTAGCAACATCATCACGGTCACCGCCGAAGACGCCGCCGGAAACACCGCCGGCAAACAGATCACGGTTCGGTTTACACCGCCGGACACCACACCGCCGACGGTGGCCATCTCCACCCCGACCGGTCAGTCCAGCTATGCGACCGAATCGGCCAAGGTGGATATCGGCGGCACCGCTTCCGATGATACCGGCATCACCCGAATCACCTGGCGCAACGCCAACGGCGGCAGCGGCACCGCTTCGGGAACAAAATCCTGGTCCATTGCTGCTGTGAGTTTGACCGAAGGCGACAACCGCATCACCGTGACGGCGGAAGATGCCGCCGGCAACAAGGCCAGTGCTCAGATCACGGTCCGGTTCACGCCTCCGGACACGACACCACCGACGGTGGCTATTTCCACCCCGACCGGTCAATCCAGCTATGCGACCAAATCGAACAGCCTGGATATCGGCGGCACCGCTTCAGATGACACCGGCATCACCCGAATCACCTGGCGCAACGCCAACGGCGGCAGCGGCACCGCTTCGGGAACAAAATCCTGGTCCATTGCTGCTGTGAGTTTGACCGAAGGCGACAACCGCATCACCGTGACGGCGGAAGATGCCGCCGGCAACAAGGCCAGTGCTCAGATCACGGTCCGGTTCACGCCTCCGGACACGACACCACCGACGGTGGCTATTTCCACCCCGACCGGTCAATCCAGCTATGCGACCAAATCGAACAGCCTGGATATCGGCGGCACCGCTTCAGATGACACCGGCATCACCCGAATCACCTGGCGCAACGCCACCGGCGGCAGCGGCACCGCTTCGGGAACAAAATCCTGGTCCATTGCCGCGGTGAATTTGACCGAAGGCGACAACCGGATCACCGTCACGGCGGAAGATGCCGCTGGCTACAAGGCCAGTGCCCAGATCACGGTCCGGTTCACGCCCCCGGACACCACACCACCCACCGTGGCCATCTCCACCCCGACCGGTCAGTCCAGCTACGCGACCGAGTCGGCCAAGGTGGATATCGGCGGCACCGCTTCCGACGACCGGGGAATTTCCCTGGTCAAATGGCGGAATTCGACCGGCGGCAGCGGCACAGCAAGCGGAACACGGCAATGGCAGGTTTCCGGCATCAACCTGAAAGAAGGCGACAATAAGATTACGGTCGAAGCGGTGGATGAAGCCGGAAATGCCGGTAGAAAAACGCTCAAAGTCACCTATGCCAATCAGGCTCGAAGTATCGATAATACTCCACCGACCATTTCCTTAAAAACACCGACTTCAGGATCGAGCTACGAGGCGCAAGAAGATTCCCTTACAGTTGAAGGCAGTGCCTCGGACAGCTCAGCCATTGATCGAGTCACTTGGCGGATATCAAATGGAGGATATGGCACTGCTGTCGGCACGAATCAATGGAAAGCATCGGCAATCCCACTCGTGGAAGGTGAAAACGAAATAATATTTACAGCGGTTGACACACATGGGAACCAAGGTATAAAAAGGATGAAAGTTTCATACAATCCTGAATCCATTGATGATCCTCAGCAGAGCGATACTACACAACCTACCATATCCTTTACTTCACCGACTACCGGATCGACCTTTTCAACTCATGAAGACAGATTGAACCTCGAAGGGCGTGCATCCGGTACCAATTGGATTATAAGCGTCACCTGGCGAAATTCAAATGGTACCACTGGGACTGCTTTCGGCACCAATATTTGGAAAGCTTCAGGTATTCAACTGTCGGAAGGAGAAAACGTAATTACGATAACAGCAATGGATCTTTCGGGAAAGATCGGAACGAGAACTTTAACCGTAAATTTCACCCCAAAGTCATAAAATGAAGTAAAATTCATAAACTCCGGTTCAATATAGAAGGATGAAAAATCGGAGAAAAGATAAATACTTCAGCACAAAAAAAAGGGACCTTCCCTAATGCAGCAACTTGGGAGGTCCCTTTTTTCTTCATTTTGAGGGTTCAGCTGGTCACGGCGCCTTTTGAAGCAGAAGAGACCAGGCGTGCATATTTGGCCAATATCCCTTTCGCATATCGGGGCGGTGGCGCATGCCGGTTTCGAAGACGCCGCACCATCTCCTCCGAGGATATTTTTAAATTTAGTTCCCGCTTCTCCAGATCAATTTCGATCTGCTCTCCTTCTTGAACAACCCCAATGACACCCCCCACCTGCGCCTCCGGCGACACATGCCCGATCACAATTCCATGGGTGCCGCCGGAAAAGCGGCCGTCGGTCACCAATGCAACACTGTCGCCTAACCCTGCCCCCATGAGGGCGGCGGACGGAGAAAGCATTTCCCGCATGCCGGGACCGCCTTTGGGTCCTTCATACCGAATCACCATCACATCCCCAGGGCGGATACAGCCGTCCAAAATGGCGGTTAAGGCCCCTTCCTCCCCATCGAAGACGCGGGCCGGACCGACAAAATTCTGCAGCCGTTTTCCGCTCAACTTCAGCACGCAGCCTTCTTCCGCCAAATTTCCATACAGAATGCGGATGTGATGGTCCGCCGGTGCAAGGGGATTCTGAATCGGGAACAGCACCTTCTGATCGCGGCCCGGCGTGGATACCCCTTCCAGATTCTCAGCCAGGGTTTTTCCGGTGACGGTCCTGCAGTCCCCGTGAAGCAACCCGCCATCGAGCAAAGCCCGCAACACCGCCGGGATGCCGCCCACCGGGTGAAGATCGCTCATCACAAACTGACCGGCGGGTTTAAAGTTGCCCAGTAGCGGCACCTTTCGGGTCACATCGGCGAGATCTTGAATTGTCAGGGGAACATCCGCTTCATGGGCCAATGCCAGAATGTGGAGCACCGCATTGGTGGAACCGCCCAATGCCCAGGCCAGCACCAGACCGTTTTCGAAAGCCTCCCGGGTCAGGATGTCATGGGCCCGGATATTCCGCCGCATGCATTCGAACAGCATGTCGACGGTTTTCAAACAGTCCGCCCGCTTATCCTCGGACACCCGGTTTTGCACATCCACCGCCAAATTGGAGGATGATCCGGGCGCACTCATGCCCATGGCTTCGATGGCGGCGGCCATGGTGTTAGCCGTATACATGCCGGCACAGGAACCGGCGCCGGGGCAGGAATGACGCTCGATGCGGCTCAATTCTGCGGCATCGATTTTACCGGCGGCATAGGCCCCGATAGCTTCAAAGGTACTGACGATATTCAGATCCTGCCCCTTGTATCTGCCGGGCAGAATGCTGCCGCCGTACAAGGTGAGTCCGAAGAGATTATTCCGGGCAATGGGCATCAATGCCGCCGGAATGGTTTTATCGCACCCGCAGAGGGTGATAACGCCGTCTACCAGGTATCCTTCCGTCATCACCTCGATACTGTCCGCGATCACCTCTCTGCTGACCAACGAATATTTCATGGCTTCGGTGCCCATGGAAATGCCGTCGGACACCACAGGAGTACCGAACAAAATGCCCTTCCCCCCTTTCTGCTCGATGGCCTGAAGGATCAGCTCAGCCAGCTGCCAGATATGATCATTGCATGGGGTTGCATTCGTATACGGGGCTGCCACGGCGATGATCGGTTTGTCGAAATCTTCATCTTCAAATCGAACCGCACGCAGCATCGCCCGAGAAGCGGATCTTCTGACCCAATTTCCTCCGTTTTTATCGCCGGTCAACTGTTTACTTCGATGCTTCATAAGGACCCTCTATTTCTCCAAGGCCGTGACACCGGTTCGAGCGATTTCGATGATCAAGTCACGTCCGACGGTATTCAAAAATCCATCGATGGATTGGGATGTGCCGGCGATTTGGATGATGAAAATTTCATCATTGATATCGTTTAAAACTTCAAATTGATAAGCCTCTTTCAACCGGTCTACTGTTGACCGATCGGATTCGAATTTAACGATGGCCACTTCCCGCCAGTAACTGGCTTCCCGGTCCAGCTCTTTGGCCAGGATGACCTCGGTCACTTTTTCGATCTGTTTGATCACCTGGGTGACCTTTGCTTCATCATCCTCCTTCAGGGTGATTGTCATTCGACTCACGCCGGGCTTGTTGGTGCTACAGACGGTCAATGTGTCCACGTTGTACATCTTCCTGCGGATCAGCATTGATATTTTGTTCAACACTCCCGGCCGGTCCATCATAAAAGCCAATATGGCGCGTCTTTTCATAATTGTTTTGCCCCTGTTTGCTCCATAATTGATATTCAGCCGTTGGTCGAAACTTTCTGGGAAACGATCATCTCTCCGAATCCCCCGCCGGAGGGAATCATGGGAAGAATCACCTCATTGGGATCGCAGACAAACTCCAGCAGATAGGCGCCGGTGTGACCGGAGGCCGTTTGGATGGCCTGATCGATCTGTTCCGTTTCGGTGACTTTCTGATAAAGAATGCCGTAGGCTTTTGCAATGTGTTCAAAATCCGGGTTCTGGATGGGCGTACCGGCATATCTTCCTTCGAAGAAAAGGGTTTGCCACTGACGAACCATACCGAGATATCCGTTGTTGAATAACAATATTTTAATATCGATATTGTAGGCCATAATGGTACCGAGTTCCTGAATGTTCATCTGAAATCCCCCGTCACCACAGATGACCCAGATCCGTTCATCGGGCCGGGCCAACCGTACCCCGACTGCCATCGGCAAGGCCACGCCCATGGTTCCGGCCCCGCCGGAGGTGAACCAGCTGTTGAAGGTCTGAAAATTGTAGAACCGGGCGGCCATCATCTGATGCTGTCCGACATCGGACACGATAATATCCTGCCCGCCGGTGAGATCCGACAGGCGACTCACGATGGTTTTCATGAGCAGCTGCCCTTCGGACCCAACGCCGTTTTCGATTTCTTCCTGAATTTCGGAAGCGATTTCAGACCGATATTCAGCGATCCGATTATACCAGCTCCGGCGGGGTTTGGAGGTCAGCTCGGGTTCTTCCAGAAGAATATTCAATGCCTGGGCCACATCGGCATTGACGGCAACCGAGGTCATCACATTTTTATCGATTTCGGAAGGATCGATTTCCACATGGATCACATCGGCATCCCTGGCATACTCAGCCAGTTTTCCGGTGACCCGGTCATCAAAACGCATCCCCAAAGCAATAATCAGATCGGCATTCATCACGGCACGATTGGCTTCTACGGTGCCGTGCATCCCCATCATGCCCAGACTGAGCGGGTGGTCCACCGGTATGGCAGACAGCCCGTGAAGGGTGAAAGCGATGGGGATATTGGTTTTTTCTGCAAATGCCTGCAATCTGGAACCGGCATTGGCGGTGATAACGCCATGGCCGCACAGAATCAGCGGCCGGACAGAACGGTTGATCATCGTCACCGCGGCTTTTATTTTTTCCCGCTCGGGCAATGCCTGGTAATAATAGCCGGGAATATTCGGTTTGAAAGGCCGGCACTCAAAACAGTAATCAGGGGCGGTTTCCTGAAGTTGAATATCCTTTGGAATATCCACCGCCACCGGGCCGGTGCGTCCGGTGGTGGCGAGGTAAACGGCCTCATGGAGGACCTGCTCGATCTCCGATGCAGCCAAGGGCATATAGGCCTGTTTGGTGATCGGCATCATGACCCCGATCACATCGCTCTCCTGAAACGCATCGGTGGCGATCACGCTGGTGGCCACTTGGCCGGTGATGCTCAATATGGGTACCGAGTCCATGACGGCATCGGCAATCCCCGTGACCAGATTCATGGCTCCGGGGCCGGATGTGGCGAGGCAGACCCCGATTTGGAAATGATCCGTCGACAGCGAGGCACGGGAAAGCCCCTGTGCCATAAAGGCCGCCCCCTGTTCATGTCTTGCCATGATGAATTGAAAACAATTCTGTTTTTCCATTTCATCGAATACCGGCATGATGGCGCCGCCGGTATAACCGAAAATATACTTCACGTCATTGTCTCTCAGGGCCTTGACCACCAACTCGTATCCCTTCATAATTGTCCCTTCTGATCCCGGTTGGATAATTTTAGACTTCAGCAGAAGCACCAGACAGCAAAGGCCGCACGGTTCGTGCGGCCTTTGCATTATAGTTCCTTTAATTTTTTGGTTTATTTCGAGCAATTCCTTACTTCATTGCAACTCATAAACGGCAGCCTCCCAAGGTGTAAATGAATCCTGAAAATGCCGACCGACACCCACGGTTTCGGATGTTCGAAGATTGATGAGCTTCACCGGGGCGTCGAATTCCAAGCTGATGGAAACAGTGTTCCCCGTAATTCCTTGCAGCGCGAAGGAGCCGGCACCGATGCTTTCATCCCGTATGGGGTTTTTCACCAGACATAAAAACCGACGGGTGCCGTTTTTCCAGAACAGCGATTCGATCATACAGACTACTCGGCCCTCTTCGCGAATCCGCACCCGAGGCTTCAGATTCGCTTCCGCTAAAATATCCCCCACGATCTTTCGCCAATGTCCTCCATAGGTCGATAATCTTTTTGAAGGGTGCCCGTAGGCGATGGGAGATAAATTGAGATAAACGCTCATCCCTTGCCCGTAGCGATTCATCATGCAGACCAGGGGGAATTTGCGCGAGTCTGCCTTGGAGGAAGACCTTCCACCCCCCACAGCCCGTTTCCCGGTGCCTCTTTCGAAGATAGTAATGTCTTTAAATTTAAGCGCTCCCCGGTGATGCGTCAGGCGATCTAAGAACGGCTTCTGATATTTTTCGCCGTTGATCTCCGTCATGCCTTTCCCGTCCAGGTACCCTTTGGTCCCCTCACGCATAATGCCGAAAATGTCTTCCAATGGCCTGGATGACCGGTACCGTCCATGGGCATCTAGCACTCCGCAGAGATAATCCGCAATCAGGACCCCTCCATTTTTCACAAAAGTGGCCAAATGTCTGATTTCCGCCTCCGAAAGGCAGATGGTCTTTGGAAGGATAATGACCCTGAAGCGGTCGTTCAGCCGAATTCTCGATTCTTTGACATCCAGGTAGCTGATGAACTCATATTGGAACCCCAGATCTTCCAGGGTTTTGCACCAGACCGTCCTTAGAATGCCCTGGGTCTGATTGGCATTGTCGAGAGAACTGCTGCGATGAACCCAACTCCGGCCATGGGGGATGGCATCCATGGCCCAGCCGGCCTGAACACTGGGGTGGGAGTAGTAGATCCCGATCGGGTCCGGATCAAACCGGGTGTGGGGATCGACCAGAAGGCTGCTGACCGCACCCTGGACCTTGTGGAAAGTGTCTGAATTGTTCAACACCGCCGGAGCGATCTGATCGATTCCCGAATGAAACCACCCTTCCGGCCAAGCGATGGCAGCCTGTGCGCCGTGCACCAGGTAATACCATAAAAACCAGGCATCCTGTTTCGGGTTCTTCTTTGAGAAGAAAGTCACCATTCGCGACTTCCGGGGCGAATGCCAAAAGGAACGAAGTATCTCATTGACCCCATGGATATCATAGGCCTCCATCCATTGGACCGCACGCGAAAGAAGGGCATAGTCATAGCCGCCCCAGGGAGCGGGCGCCAGCCCCCCGACAATTCCTGCCGGCGTATCAGGATCCAGGGAATTGGCATATCGGACCAGCTCCGATACAGTTTTCGAAAGTTCAAGGTCCATGAATCGCCGGAAATCCATCCATGAAGAGAGATTCCAATCCAAAAGGCGGGTGGGATTGAGATCCCGCCGAATCTCTTCAAATCCAGTCGGAACCACTTCTTCAAAATTGTCGAAATCGGACTCCCATTGTCGATTGAGATCGGCGATACTTCCATATTCGGCAGTCAGCCATTTGCGGAATCGCTGGAGCGAGGCCGGGTGCACATCCACATCGCTCGGGGTGGTGAAAGCGCCCAAGGAGATTTCATCATCCAACGCATAGGCGATCACCGGGCCGTTTCGAACGGCACCGATGTTCATTCGAATATGCCGCTTCAAGGTTCGAAGCGTTTCCGGATCGGAAAGACTGTGAGGCCGGACGAGCAGACCCCTTTTTCTCACAACCGCCTCCCGGTTTTCGCCGGTCAGGTGCAGAATGCCCTTATCCGCCACATGGCCTGCATAATAGGGGATATGATTCCGGGCGGCAAAATCGACTTTCGAGGTCTGGCCGGCGCCGCGGTCGATCTGGAAACCGGAGAGGCCAAGCTGTTGGTATAGCGGATAGTCGGTGAGAATATCGGTTTGATACGGCCAAACCAGAATCAGAAAGCGGTTCCAGATCGGCTTGATCGGCACCTGCGGAACAGGTTCTATTGAAGAATGCGCCGCCGATACCGCTGCGGCCGGGCATTCCGGCTGCCAGGGGCAAAAAAGGAGGGCCGCCAACAGCAGCAGCAGCAGAAAGAACGGCCGGGAAAGAAGCAAGTGTTTACGACGCAAAACCGGCTTCGGCCACTTGGGAGACCACATATCGGTATTTTCCCGACGCATCCCTGGGGATGTGGTCGGTCATTTGAATGTCCACCTGAACTTCCGATCCCATCCGCTTTTTAAAGCCGTTGACGATGCGCTGATTGCCGTCGGGGGGATACATGCCTTCATGCACTTTCAGCAGCACCGTGACATCATCCACCGCGTTCTGAATGATCTTGAACTCGTCCACCCCCTCGATGTCCCGGACCACATAGATGATCGACAGGGCATGCTGCCACCTGCCGTCGGGGGTGACGACAAAATCGGTGGTGCGGCCGCGGATCTTCTCCATGCCGCTGAAGCCACGGCCGCATGCACAGGCCTCGCTTTTGGGGCAGGCGACATCGCCGGTTCGGTAGCGAATAAAGGGCATGCCCCACGCATCCAGGTGGGTCACCACGATCTCCCCGTCTTCCCCGTCGGCCGCCGGTCGGCCGTCTTTAATAAACTCGAGCACAAAATTGGGATCAATGATATGGTAAGTCCCATCTTTGCACTCATGGCTGATGAACCCGGCTTCCCGACTGCCGTAGGAATCCACGACCGGCTTTCCGCCGAAGTAGTCGCCGATGGACTCCCGCTGATGGTCGTACAGAACTTCGGCGGCGCTGAAAATGACCTCCACCCCGAGATCATCTAAGTGAAACCCTTGTTCCTGGGCCATCCGGCAAAACAGGGCGATGGTGCTGGGATACCCGAAGACGCTTTTGGGCTTGAATTTTCGGAACTGCTCGACGATGTCCGGAATCTGCTGGGGGCTTATTTCAAAGGCGCTGATGAGAAGCTGATTGGTGAGCATGTCCCGGATATCCTTGATCCGGTCCTGTTTGGTGATCTCCAGGGGCGATCCCCACAGGTAGAGCTCCTTGTCTCCGATATCGATTCCCCACCACCGGTGGGTCAAGGCCCTGGCCGCGGCATCATAGGCCTGGCGGCGGCGGTCGAAATAGAAAACCAGCGGCTCTCCGGAAGACCCCCCGGTGTTGTACCGCGTCAGCCCGCCGGGGGAGGCTTTCCACTGCATATTCTCGATATTCTGACGGATTTCGGCCTTGGTCAGCAGCGGCAGAACCTTAAAGTCGTCCACGGCGGTCATTGTCGAGGGATCGAAACCCGCTTCGGCAAATCGTTCGGCATAAAACGGGATATTTCCCCGAGCATGAACCAACAGGGCTTTCAGTTTTTGAAACCGCAGGGCCTCCAGTTCCGCCCGGGAGGCCCACTGAAGCTTTTCCAATTCCTCGAGATACTGATAGGTGCTCCGTCCGACGAGTTTTTCATGGACCGGGAAAATCACGTGCTTGACCAGTTTCGGGTGCATGTCTGCCTCCTTGGGTTATAAAAATTGCCGTCGCCAACGTTCAAACATCATCAGACCCCACAGCGGCGTGGAAAGGTCCTGCCGTCCGGACTGGTGAACCTGCCAGAGCTTTTGGACGTAGGAGAGATCGAAGTAGGTGTTCAGACCGGAGGTATCGGAGAACAGCGTCTCATAGGCAAACGTTTTGAGATCTTCCCGCATCCATCGGGCCAACGGGATGCGAAACCCCTGCTTTTTCCGATAGAGCACCTCTCGGGGCAGCCGATCTTCATTCATCTTTTTGAATATATATTTGGATTCCCCGGCTCTCAGCTTCCAGGCCGAGGAAAGCCTCCCGACGAATTCCATCAGCTTGTGGTCCAGCAGCGGCGACCGCACTTCGAGGGAATTGGCCATGCTCATTCGATCCACTTTCACCAGGATATCTTCGGTCATATACGTCTTGATGTCCACATATTGGACCCGGGTGGTGGGATCGGGGTTGGCATTGGCGGCAAAATGGATCCCCAGAATGTCGAACGCGTTACAATCCTGCACAGCCGCGGCGGTATCGGCGGTGTAGAGCCGGGATTTCATTTCGGGAAGAAAATAGAATGACATGTCCCTGAAATAGGCTTCTTCAAAAGACCGGGAAAGGCTGGAGAGAAAATTTTTCAGGCGAAACGGCCGCGGAAAGGTTTCCAGCTTCGGGTAGATGCGGGACACAGGGCCGATCAGACCGGTCCGTATCGGTCGGGGGATTTTATTCCGAATGTGCGCCTCTAAACGGTTCATGGAATAGCGCTGGCTATACCCGGCAAAGACCTCATCCCCTCCGTCCCCTGATAAGGCGACCGTGACCTGCCTTCGGGCCATTTGGGAGACATAATAGGTGGGGATGGCGGAGGAATCGGCGAACGGTTCGTCAAAATGCCAGACCAATTTATCAATGAGCTCCAGAGCATTCGGCTCCACCACGAATTCGGCATGATCGGTGTGATAGCGGCCGGCCACCTGGCGGGCATAGGCGAGTTCGTCGAACTGCTTGTCGGAAAAGCCGATGGAGGCGGTCTTTATCGGCTCTGCCGACTGCCGGGCCATGGAGGCCACCACGGCGCCCGAATCGACCCCGCCGCTGAGAAAGGCGCCCAGCGGCACATCGCTGATCAGCCGAAGCTGCACGCACTCATCGAGTATGGAGGTCAATTCTTCGGTAAGAGTTGCCTCATTCGTAGATGCCGGATCGGAGGTGTTTTCCATATCCAGGTGCCAGTAGGGGCGGATTTGAAAATTGGTAGGGGTACAGACGGCGATGTGGGCCGGCGGGAGTTTGCGGATGTGCTTGAAAATGCTCAGGGGAGACGGGACATACCCGAAGCTCAGGTAGGCATCCAGTGCCTGCAGATCGATCTGCCGCGGCATCCAGGGCAGCTCCAGTAGGGATTTGAGTTCGGAACCGAAGGCCAGCCGCCGCCCGTCATGGAAATAGTAGAGCGGTTTTTTTCCAACGCGGTCTCTGGCCAAAATCAGCTTTTTATGCCTGTTGTCCCACAGTGCGAAAGCGAACATGCCTCGCAGGTGTTCAGCCACCCTTTCTCCCCATTCGGCATAACCGTTAAGAATCGATTCGGTATCGCTTCGGGTCTGAAACCGGTGGCCCTTCGCCTGCAGAAAATCCTTGAGTTCTAGAAAATTGTAAATCTCACCGTTGAAAACCACATGAATGCCGCCGTCGGCAATTGCCATGGGCTGGTGGCCGCCCTCGAGGTCGATGATGCTGAGGCGTCGATGAGCCAGTCCCACTTCATCCTGGACGAAAAGGCCGTCTCCATCCGGGCCGCGGTGAAACATGGTTGCATTCATCGCCTCGAGCTGGTTTTTCAGAACCGGTTCGCCGTCCAAATGATAAATGCCGCAGATTCCGCACATGGTTTTCTATTCTGTGTCTGAGTTGAGGTGGGCGTTGATTTCGGGCCGAAGAAGGGAAATAATACGAGTCAATTCTTTTTTAAGAAACCGGGTCAAGTGCTGGTAACCTTCCGGATTGAGGTGTTCGCCGTCCGAGATCGCATATCGCCGAATCAGTTCTCCGTCTGTATCCGAAAGGGCGGCGTGGAAGTCGATCAGCGGGATGTTTTTTTCGCGGCTGAGATCTTGTATCATGAGGTTGTATTGGTTAATGGCCCGGTTTTCCGCTGCTTTGTGGGCCCAGGAATAGTCGCCGATTTTCAGATGCGGGAAAAGAAACCGGGGGCGTACCGGGGTGAGGGTGGACAGTATGGGAATGACCTGCTGCGCTTGGGCGGTTTCGACCATTTCCTCAAGGCAGCGGAGGTTTGAGGTGAGAACATGGGGGCCGAATTCGCCGGTTCGAACGGCTGTAACCAGGTTGCAATATCCAGCATTGATAAGAACGAGCTCTGCTCCGGTATCAACCACGGTGCGGTCGAATCTGTCGAGTGTGGCCTGGCAGTTTTCTTCTATGGCTCCCCAATTGGCGATGAGAAAGGGAAAATCCGGGGGAAGAAGCCAGTATCGAATGAGGCTACCCCCGACAAGGGATATCAGGGGGGGTCCATCCACTTGTTTTATTAGATGGGTTCTGACAAGATGCAGCCCTTTATTTGGAAAGATTCGCTCCACAAACCGAATGGTATCGCGGTAATGGATGGTTCGGTCGAGGAGGACTATAGAGATTAAGTTTCCCAAAAAGGAAAAAATCAAGAGGATCAAAAGGGCATAGATAAATTTATTTTTTCTCGAGAATGGGGAACTCAAATTAGACCTAAAGTGTGCAATTTTTTACAACTATATCCTTATATAAGACTCTGTTTTATGGTATAAAAACCCTCCAAGACTTATCACTAAGGGGGGTCTCAGATTAGGTGGATATTTCACATTCTCTTAAGCCAGAAAATTTCACCCTAATGCCAAGCTTCCCCTCATAGCCCGATTTGCTAAAAAACTGAACCTGCAAAAAGCCCCTTGACCAGCACATCAGCATCGAAAGAGGCGAGGAACTCTGCCTATCAAGTCTCGGATGCGGTTTTGATTCTGACTCTTGGTGTGTACGCTGAAGCAAATCACAATAGTCACCTATCCATCCTCAGATCGGACGGGTGCAAACCGATAATTGAGATTTTGTATAAATAAAGCAGCTTCCGTTTTTATCATGATTCAAGTAGGTTGCGTTCTCCAAAACAAAGACCACTTAAAGGAAAAAAGAAGCAATTAGAAACCACAACCATCATAACCCGGTCTTCAAGTACGGTCCCTGAGTTCATAACGCAATCCCTATTTTGAGAAATAAGAAGGCAGGATACCAAATTCATGATTATTTGGTACATTGGAGTTGATGGGATCCAAGGAAGTGGATAGTGTTTGCCCCACATCAGCGATGGTTTTAATATTCACCGGGGCCACAAATCCGGCCGCCCCGATAAAATCGAAGTTTATAGGGCGGTCATGCAAAATCCTTTCGGGTGTTATTTCTCATATCCTCGGGCCCATCAACAATTCGCCGAGACATGTGAGAGCCGTACGGCATCCGTCGTGCAGAGCGGTTTTTAATGGCGATAGCCCCGCCGCCAGTGAACGAGGACTCTATTTGTCCACTCAGACGCATAAAAGAGGCAAAAGCGACCCAAATTTCAGACTTCCAGCCCCGAACACCCCGAAACGGCCCCCGCCGTTTCTCTGTGATAACATTTTTTCTGTTGAATCCTTAAGGGATATATAGCTCGAAATAGATAGGATATTCGATGTATCCCCCGAATCATATAAAAAAGTTTTGAGCTATTAATCGACTACTCTTAAATTAATTGGTGTCGAAAGTACCTCTTGTTCTGAATCTTCTGTCTCTTGAACCCTTCGAGGAATAAGTGCCCATGTTGGATCTTCATTAAGCGTTTCCTGATTTTTCACATTTGCCTTTAAAAAATCATAGGCAGTCTGTCCATTCGGGTAGGTGGTCAAGCAGCTTAAAGCCGCCATGGCTTTATATCTATAACTATAAGGATAATCATCTGAAGGAAAAGAGGTTGGCTGGTTCAAATATAAACTAGATGCCTGGGCCCAGGTCGAGACCAACCCTTCCTCAGTTTCGATAGGAAATCTATATGCTGCCCCGTTATACCAATTAAAATCCGGATGTGTGAATCGACCAATGGTAAAATGACTGAAATCAGACAGGATAGGCGTTGCATCGTAACCCAGATCTGACCCATGGCATAAGGCAAGTGTTAAAAAGTCCTGCATCCATCCCGAATTTGCCTTTGTTACAGAGCTATCCAAGTATTTTATAGGGTCTCCGGCCATCGATATCCAGTTCAAAGGATAAACAATATTAGATTTTATATAGGAAATATTGTTTACTATCTTGTCTTCAAAATAGGCTTTCTCAATGTGGCTATCAGGGGCAATCGAAGCAGTCTGTACCAATGTTCGATACGCCCATGCAGTGCCTCTAACCTCATGGGCAAAAGAAAGCCTCCCCTCACTTTTACCTCGATATTCCGGGTTGTGGTAAGCCAGATTGAAACCTGACCAAAAATATGACTCATCCAGGTGCCAACGATCCCCGGTAATTAAGTACGGCAGGTAGTTAAAAGACCACTGGTGAGCCATATCATACGCCCAATGCGTTGACGTCTCGCCGATCGGCTGCGGCAGGCCCGCTCCGGTTCTGGTTCTCACATTGGGTCTATCGTCAATGGAAATTGTATGTCCGTAAAATCTTTTCTCTTTATCATATTCTCTGTAATGAACAGGCACCCCCCCCATAACTTCACTTTCTCCAACTACAATTTCTCTGAGGCGGTTATCCCATGTGAGCAGATACATCACTGCCCACTTTTGCAACAAAGCCCCTTCTTCATCTCCTGCGAAATACCCATCCCTATGCATCCCCAACCCCATAATGTCCGTGTCCTGGGCAGTCCAATATGAGTACAGCTGTGCTATTGCGGATTCGGAGGGGGTTAAAGATGTATCATAATTAGGGATATGCCCAGTTGAAATCAGGTAATTCAAATCGTAGTGAATCTCAACTTCCGGGGGTGCAGATCCAAGCCAAAAAACCTTACGCCAGCGTGACATTGCATTGTGCTGAAAGGATGATTTAGTGTAAACAGTGGACGGTGTGCTATTCCCTTGGCTGATACTCACGGCATAATCGATATTGCCTCTGAAATTCGCTTCGACATTTTCAATGGAGTGAGAAATTCGAATGTAATCGGTATCAGGATAAAACCTTGCTTCCCAGGCAGCGGTCAAACTTGGATTTAGTTTTTGTTGGACCAGAATTTCTGTACATACTTCCCCTTTTAACCAATATTTCAGCTCATCGGTATCAATAATTGCATTTCGCAAATCAGCTGAAAGGCTTCCTGAATATCCTGAACCAGAAATGTTACTTAAATTTATTTTCCCGCTGACATTAGTATTAAGAATAGCAGTCTTCCCAATACCATTTTGTGAATGCGATCCACTTGAATTACTTAACTCCAAATCTAATGATTGTCCTTCCGATACATAGGGAATAATCACAGATATAACGGCATGTCTAACGGAACTATCTTCATACCTAACTTTTATATCACACTGTGTCTTTAATTCTACCCCATCCAAAAAAATATCTATTCCAACAGGAACATCGCCTTTCTTAAAAACATGTCCAAAAGTTAGCGGGAAATTGCTTGAGCTAACTCCATTTTTTTCCACAAGGGTGAGGTGTGTTATTACTTTTGCATGAGCAGCACTACAAATCAGTAAATTCAAAAAAAGAATAATAATAAATGACTTAATATTCACTTTAACTCCTCCTATAAACAATGATGCTAAAAGTTATTGCATTCACTGGTCACTGTAGTCCACTCCGGTAAATGAAACCTCCGGGAGGTTATGCGATCACATTTACTTATAAAAAATATTATTAATCCAGCTTCCGGGCCAATAAATTAAGCTTCCTCTTGCTTTGCACCACCCTTTTACGTACCTTGTTTATATATCTGAAAACTCATCCAATAACTACACGGGTTTAGGATTTCAAGATGTTGCTATATTTGTGTTCAACTGCGGCGGAGTGGAACGCTTTCAGGGAACTAAATATCCCTATTATATATTCTAAAAATGTTAAGTGATATTTTACCATATATTGTAAATTGTTTCATATTTTATCTATAGAAATTTCCTATAAAAAAGGAAAGCACGAGCAGAATACGCAAGAGTGATGTGCAAAGGATGAAAAGATCAACCTAATTCCTTTGACAATTCATAACCGGCCAGATGGCCCGCAGGGTTTTAGAGAGTTATAGGCTTAAATGGGGGGGGCAAAAACAGGAGAGCAAAAAAAATAACCAGTATTCTTCCCGAGAAATAAAACAAAACCCAACTAAAAATTTAATTTCTGCTGTAAAATAGACATACAAAAAGAGAGACTTCCTTTAAAATCATTTAGCCCTAAAATATCATCTTGATAACAAATAAGCGCTCTGAGCGTTTCGATTATTCTTTTAGCCTTGGTTTCATTGGCAGGGTAGTCAATGGGGGTAAACTTATTGGCAATAGTATAATAAAGGAGATCGGAAGAGCGTCGTGTAGGGAAAGAGTGTAGATCTCGGTG
>CAZNLT010000123.1:0-18023 GCA_964573705.1 uncultured Desulfobacterales bacterium | reverse complement strand
AGGACCCGGAGGGGCACACCGCGCTTCACCAGGCCGCCTTTTCCGGCCATTCGGAGATCATCAGCCAACTCATACGGGTGGGCGCCAACGTGGATGCCCGCACCCGGTCTATCCCGGAAACCGCCGGTCAGACCCCGCTCATGAGCGCCGCCATGACCGCCCGCACCGAAAGCCCCGATATTATTTCGATACTCCTTCAGGCCGGCTCGGACCCCAATGTGCAGGATGAAAAGGGCCGGACCGCACTGATCTGGTGCGCCCAGCGCTCGGGGGATGTGGATGCGGCCCGGGCACTGATCAACGGCGGCGCCGACCCGACCCTCACTGATGGGCTCGGGCAGACCGCCCTGGGCCATGCCCGAAATGAAAGAAACACCGACCTGGCGGAATATCTGGAGGACATCACCCGGAACCGGGGAAGTCTTTGAAATGAGGATATTGCCATTTTACCAAAAATAAGATACGACCGATCATCATAACCATCACCAGCAGAACGGGTGGCGATTGCAGCGCCGGAGAGAGGGCATGGCAAACCAAACGTACACGCTTATTTTCGAGGGAAACATCGCCGAGGGGCACAGCGCCGCCGAGGTCAAAAAGAACCTGGCATCGCTTCTCAAAAAAGACGTCACGGGAATCGAACCGCTGTTTGCCGGAAAACCGGTGGTGATCAAAAAGGACATGGCCCGCCCCACCGCCGAAAAATACCGGGCGGCGTTCATTCGGGCCGGGGCCCTGTTGCAAAACCCCCCCCCCCTTGGGCGTAAACCCCACCCCCCCAAAACCGGCCCCCCCCCCCCCCCCGCCGGTGAAAGCCAAACCGACCCCACCGGCGGAGCCGCCGCCCAAAACACCGCCGGAAAAATCAACCCCCGAACCCCCGCCGCCCCAATCGACATCGACACCCCCGGAAACGCCCCCTGCCAAACCCGATGAAAAAGACCCGATCAGACCGGCCGACCCGTCGGAGCTGATCTACTGTCCTTCTTGCCAGTACAAGCAGCGGCAGGCGGAAAAATGTTTGAAATGCGGCGCAGTGCTCGATCCCGAAGCGGTGGAATCGGTGGAAGCCGACATGATCCATTGCCCGGCCTGCAAGTATAAGCAAAAGCGCGCCGAAAAATGCATCAACTGCGGGGTGGACATCCAAGGGTTCAAGACCACCCAGATGCGCCGGAAACTGAGGCAGCGGAAGCTCTCCGGCGAAGAAATGATTCTGACCAACATTGAACTCGTACCGGGATGGGAAATCGTCGAACACTACGGTCTGGTATCGGGCAATACCATCCGGGCCAAACATATCGGCAAAGACATCCTTGCCTCTCTTAAAAACCTCTTCGGCGGCGAATTGACCGCCTATACCCAGCTTTTGCAGGAGTCCCGGGAAGAGGCGGTGGAGCGGATGAAGGCCCAGGCCCGGGAACTGGGGGCCAACGCCATCGTCAACATCCGATTTTCCACCTCCTCCGTGGCCCAGGGCGCGGCCGAACTCTATGCCTACGGAACCGCCGTACGAATCGAATAGCGGAGAAACCGATTCATGGAACTGATTCCCCATCCGGTTCTGTTTCCCGCCATAGTCCTTATCGGCTATTTCATCTGTTATCTCATCGGGGTGGGAATCGAAAAGAACCACTACCGGTCCATTAAACGGCGGGAACGATCCTACCGTCATCTGCCGGCGGTCACCATGGCCGATCCGAAGGTGGATCCCGACGCTATTGTCGGGGCCGAACTGGTCTGCGGAAACGTGGTCATCTCCATCGACCTGTTCAAGGCGATGGTGGCCATAATCCGGAATATCTTCGGCGGGCGAATCACCCCCTATGAATTCCTCATCGACCGGGCCCGCCGGGAAGCCCTGCTGCGGATGAAGGAGACCGCCGTAGGGGCCTCCATGATTACCAATGTCCGCATCGAAACCGCACGGATCGGGAAGCGCGCCCACAACGGATTCGGCACCATCGAAGCCGTGGCCTACGGCACCGCATTGATGCTGCGGAAGTAAACAGTTTTCAACCTACCAAATCCCCTCATTAAACTCCCATTGATATTCGGGCGTCCATGGGCATCTTCTAACTGAGTAATTCAAACTTATACCGTTACCTGAAAACCCGGAAAAGGAGGGACCCCATGAAAATAGCCGTCAAATGTTTTGCCACGTTGGCCGATGCAGAGACCTGTGATTACAAAGACAGCCGAACCTATGATTTTGATGCGGGCGCCGATATCAATACCCTGATGCTGCGCTTGGACATTCCCAAGGATTCGGTAAAGCTGGTATTCGTCAACAGCAGAAAAGCCGATTTCGATACCCGGCTGTCCGATGGAGATCAGGTGGCGCTCGCCCCGGCGGTCGGGGGAATGTAAGTTCGCCACTCAGGAGGGGTATTCCCCTCCTTTTTTTTTACGGTCCGAACCCGGGTCGAGTTTTAGACAGGGTTGTTCATCCGGTTGATTTCTCCCGATTCGATGCACATTTTGTTTATGGATCCAGCCATCGATTCCGGCGCTCAACCATCTCCTGAAACGCCCCGAGAGGACCTGTTCCATATGATGGGAAACCTGAAAAACGACCCCCGCTCAGCCCGGCAAACCGGGGTTTACTCCGTGTGTTCGGCCCATTCGGGCGTATTGAAGGCGGCCATGGCCGAGGCGGTTTTCACCGGGGATGATCTGCTGATCGAGGCCACCCCCAACCAGGTCAACCCCTTCGGCGGGTATACCGGCATGACGCCTGCTCATTTCCGGTCTTACCTGCTTGAGCTGGCGACCGCGGCGGGGCTCCCTTCCCGACGCCTTCGGCTGGGGGCCGACCACCTGGGGCCCTACGTGTGGCGAAATGAACCGGCGGAAGCCGCTCTGGCCAAGGCCGAACAGCTGGCCCGGGAGTGCATCGCCGCCGGTTTTCAAAAAATCCATCTGGACCCGAATCCCCCCTGCGCGGATGACCCGACTTCCGGGCTCTCCCCCCAAACCGTGGCCGAGCGGACTGCGTTGTTATGCCGGGCCGCCGAAGCGGCCGCGGACCGCCTTCCCGATTCGATACCGCGGCCGGTGTATGTCATCGGCACCGAAGTCCCGGCCCCCGGCGGGGACCTTGAAAATGTCGATCAACTGACCGTTTCCCGGCCTGAACATGTGGCGGAGACCATCGAGCTGACCCGAACCTCCTTTCGATCCGCCGGTCTGGAAGCGGCCTGGCGCCGGGTGATCGCCATCGTGGTGCAGCCCGGAGTGGAGTTCGGGGATACCGAGGTGGCGGTCTATCGACCCGACCGGGCTCAGGCCCTGTCGGCGTTTCATGAGAAACTGCCGGAACGAATGACCTATGAAATCCATTCCACCGATTTTCAACCGCCCGAGGCATTACACCAATTGGTCCGGGATCATTTCACTTTGTTGAAGGTCGGGCCTTGTCTGACCTTTGCCTTTCGAGAAGCGGTTTTCGCCCTCGCTCACATCGAGTCTGAGTGGCTGGCGGGGCGGAGCGGATTCCAGCCTTCAAACATCCGCACCATCCTGGAAACGGTCATGCTAAAAAACCCGGCTCACTGGAAGGACCATTATACCGGTTCCCCCGGGGAACAGCGCCGAATGCGGGCCTTCAGCTACCGAGACCGGCTACGCTATTACTGGCGTCATCCGGCGGTATCCTCGGCCCTGAGCCGACTCTGCACCAATCTTTTCCGGCCCATTCCGCATAGCCTGATCCGGCAGTATTTTCCGGATCTGTACCCCGACATTGAAGCAGGCATTTATGAAGCGGATCCGGAATCCTTGATCCGCCGCCGCATTCAAACCGCGCTGGCTCCTTATGCCGAAGCCTGCCGGAACTCGTCTACAACCTGAGAGGTCTCGGGCTCGGCGGGGGAGGACGATTGCGTGACTTGCGTCAGCCTCGAAAACCGGGAGCGGCGGTAGGCGTTTGACCAAACCGGAGAGATTTTCACCTTTTTGGTGGGCCAGGAGAATCCGAAGTGGCCGCAGAGGGGGCAGAAGGCGGCGAGCTGATCCCGCATGGAATCATCGTCCGAGGGAAGGGTCTGCCTGCCGAGGCCGAATCCGAATATCCGATCGATGCCGCCGGCGATGGCGCAGGGATAATACCCGAGAGGGGTCACGCCCAAGCCGCAGTCGTTCAGAATCCGGCACCCGGCGGAAAAATCCGAAAACCGAAACAGGGGAGAATCAGCCGGGGCGCTGTTAAAGGGCCGGAACCGCCGCTGGGAGCCGTTTTTAAACGTGTTTTTGACCTCGACCCCTGTCGGCAGGCGAGAGAGCACCTCCCGAACCCGAGATCCGGATCCGTTGGTGCAGACCATGATCCGCATCCTCGGGCGATGGCCTCGCCGATACGTCATCAACTGATCCAGGATGGCGAAAAAATCCTTGTGCAGGGTCGGTTCACCGCCCAACAGGCGGATGCGCTCCCACCTGACCCCGCCGGCGATGCTCTGGTCGATGAAGGAGGCGACTTGCGCCGTCGACAGGTCGAGTTTGCTCGGGGCCTGGGTGCAGGATCGGTTGCAGTTGGCGCATTGAAGATTGCACCGGTAGGTGAGGTCGATCTCCACGAACCGCCGGCTTCGCTCGAACCGGGGTCCGCGCCATTGCGTCACCACCCGCTGAGACCTAAAGAATTGCCAGAAGTCCAGGGCCATCCGCTCCAGCGTGACATTCCGGTGGATTTTAGGCGGTCTCATTCCGGCCTCGCGGCATCAGATCGCTGAAATGGTCGAGCCTGAAGTCGCCGCATTCACCGCACCGGGCGACCGCCCGGTGAATTTCTTCAATTCTTTTGTCTGAAGCGAATGCTTCCGCCGAGAGCGACGCCATGAGTTCAGAGAAGGTCACACCCGCGGCATCCCCCCACCGCGTCACCCCCTGATTCAGTGCGAATTCATCTTCGGCGTGGGCCGATAAACGCCGGTACAACGGCGAATTCAAGGCCGCATACAGGTTGCGCGTGGTCATTCGGGCGAACCGCACCCCGGCGGTGCCATAGGAGGGGCTTCGGTCGATGCGGGGCTTGGTGAATCCATCATAGGCCTTCGCTCCGGGCGGTATTCTTAAAAATACCGGCGGTCCGTCCACTCCCACCGTGCGAATACTCAACGCCCGGTTGCAATTGAAGGCGGCATACCACGGGACCGGCAAGCGTCCCTGAAGCATTTCAAAATTGCGGCATCCCTTGGTTTCCAAAATGATTTTTCGGTTCTTCCCCAGAAGATCGATTTCTCGAATCAAATACCGACTGACATCCCGAGGGTCCAGGCATCCGGACCGGGGACCGTGAGAGCTGATACGGAGTCGCCCCATGTCTAGGTGGCGATGCAATGCAAGAAACGGGGGTTCCGCCAGAATACCGGGTAGATCCGAATACGCCAGATCATTGCCGTACCGACCGGACCGGGGCACGAACAGCACCCGCAGGTGACGGTTCTGGTCGAGCATGGCCTCGAATCGTTTCAGATCGATGAGAGATTCCAGGTAATCGTCGCAGAAAAAAACCGCCAGGGTCGGCTCTGAACAGTCGACCACCTCCGCTTTGTACAGGGAGGATGAATCGAGTGCAAAAGCCCGGTTCGGATCTTCGGCCAGATCGAGGAGTTCCTCGGCCACCGACATCAGATCGGAAATCGACACGGCCGCCGCCGTCTTCAGATCCCGGGTCCATTTTTTAGGAATGGAAAGAAGGCTCCGGTTCAGCAATGCGGAGGCGGCCGAAGCCGAACTTTTCAGATTGATGCCGACGTACCCCGAAAGGACCGCCGCACGGATCAGTCTGGAAATATCGGCGGAACCCGGACCGATGATATGCCGACGGTTCATGGCATCCAGCAGAACCAGCCCGAGCCGGTGGCACAGGGCATTAAACCCCCTGTACAGATGGATCTCCCGTTCCGGATCGTCGGGATACAGAAGCAACCCGAGCATCCGCATGAAGACATCTTCATACATCTGTTGCGGAATGATCTCCAGCAGCGCGGCTCCCGATTCGGTGCGGTATGCCAGCATCCGGCCGGCGGCTCGAAGGATGTCGGTCTTCTCCCGCTCCGTCAACAAATGGCTATTTTGGGGCGATTGTGCGGCAAGCGCCGAATCGAGCCCGCGGCGCAAGCTTCTTGCGAGCCAGTCCGCAAAGGGCAGGCAATCCTCATTCAGGGTGTCTTGAAAAAGTTCGGGGCGGTTCCGTCGAAGACCGATGGGAGCGGTGCCGGGCAGCCGGTGGGGTCCGAAATACCGTTCGAGATCATCCCGGGAGGCGGGATGGGGTTCTCGAAAAAGAATAAAACGGGTCAGCGCCTGTCGGCGCGCCGGTGAAACGCATAGGGGAATCACCGCGGGAACCCCTCCGAAGGGCGACGGTCCGTGCGAACGGCTTCGGGAGATTATTGTTCCCGTTCATGGACTTCCCGGTTGGCATAGGTTCGGCATTGGGCCAACCGGGCTTTGATCATTCGAGACATATTGCCCAATTCAATGGCCCCGGCCGCCTGCCGAAGCAGGTGGTATTCCCGCATCCATTGCCGGTGGGGAATCCAGGTTCTTCTTTGTCCGATGGTCTGTTCCAGCAGGGACTTCAGCCCTGCTCTGATATCTGATATGTTCATGACGGCTCACCTGTTCCTTTCTGTGGATGGTTGAGACGGGTTTTGGTTCGGGTGGGAGGAAATACGTGCTCTTAAAAAAACGAAAAGGCTATCCCGAAGGACAACCTTTTCAAAAAGATCGGAACGACAAAAGATTAGACTACGGTGACATTGACGGCGGCCAGGCCTTTTTGCCCTTGTTCGATCTCGAAGGTCACGCGGTCGCCCTCGTTCAAGCTTTTAAAGCCGGTTGCATTGATGGCTGAATGATGCACGAATACATCCGGCCCATCGGCTTGCTCAATAAAACCGAATCCTTTTGAATCATTGAACCATTTTACTGTACCCTCTGCCATTGTGACAAACCTCCGTTTAATCAGTGTGTTAATTAGTTCCATACCTCTAAGGTCGCCGCTTTCGCAAAGGGTCTTCCTTATAGAACGAAACTGAATTATGAAGAATTTTTACAAACAACATCTGCTTTATATAAAACTTCAGGCATAAAGTCAAGTCCCACAAAAATATTCGATGAAAGGTCCCGGCTATTCCTGTTTTCCCCCGCCCGGCATCGGTCCCGTGAGCAGGGCGGGATCGACCCGTTGGTCGAACCAGTTCATACGCCAGTCCAGATGGGGGCCGGTCACCCGCCCGGTGGCGCCGACCTCGGCGATTATCGATCCCCGCCGGACGGACTGCCCTTCACGCACCCGAATGCGGTGCAGGTGAAGAAAACTCGAAGAAAGACCGTGCCCGTGGTCGAGAATGAGGGTGCCGCCGGAATAAAACAGGTCCGGATGCACCAGGCTGACCACCCCGTCGGCCGGCGCCTTCACCGGGGTCCCCGTCGGCGCGGCGATGTCCACCCCGTAGTGGGGGCGGCGGGGCTTGCCGTTGAGTATCCGCTGAGCGCCGTACACCCCGGTAATTCGGCCGGTGACCGGCCAGATAAACCCTTCGGAAAAATCGGTGCGGGGGTCGTCCCGTTTTCGAGCGGCTTTCACCAGCGCGGCTTCCGTCCGAATCCGGGCCAGGTCTTCGGAATCGGGGTCGACCTTTCGAGGCGGCAATCCGTCGATCCGTTGAATGTCGTATTCCCTCGCATCGATGATCAGAGGATGGGATTCGCGGGTACCATCCGGACGACGCAACTCAATCACCGATGCCAGGGGCGCATCCCGATCCAGGCCGATGATGAAACGCCCCGCCGGGGATACCCGAAGGGACCTGCCTTGATAGGCGACCCGGGCGCCCGGGGCCGCTTCCCCGAACAGCAGCCCGCCCTGAATGAAATCTCCTGTCAGGTCCAATGCCGATCCCGGTGACGCCGATATCAGCAGAATCATCCCGATCATCCACCCTGAATAAAAAAACCGGATCGATCGTCTCAATTTTGCGATGATTCTCACAAGTAATTTTCTCCCATGAACGCCGTGGTGTGGTTTTCAGTTTTCCGCTTCAGGATACGCCTGTAGCGTGAATGCATCCACCGGTTTCGACGTAAAGTTTTTTTCCCATCCCCCGAAAACATAGGGGGATTGGGCTTTAGGAATGCCGACTGCGTTCGGAATCGTCTTTCGCCCGGTCGGCTGTCTGCTCCGCCCACCAAATCCTCTCGAACCCGAGAGAGACCACTCCGTAGCGCCGAAGCCGCAAATCGTCGTGTCGACGTTCCAGAGCGTCCCCATAGGACGTGACCTGGGCCAGAGCGTTTGCCATCTCGGCTTGCATCATAGGGATTCGCCGAAGTGATTCGGTATCCAGATTTCGTGCCTGCTCTCCTGAAATTCCGGCTTCTTTAAGCCCGACGAATTTGAATTCGATGAGGATGTCGAAGATTTTAAATCGACGCATATCGGGCCGAATGATCATGGTCAGATCGGCATATCGACGATCGATCTCCGCATCCGAATCCATAATGTAGAGAATATCGTTGTATAGCAGCGTCAAAAAGGCGGTTTTAAGGGTCAACTCATTGGCCCATCGGTAGTCGGGATTGTGAAAGACCATAAAAAATCGATCCTGAACAAAATTGCACAAAGGCCCCATATCACCTGTCGTATACAGACGTTCCGCAGCTGAAACGCCTTCATCCCGGTCGACCGGTTCAGGCAGCAGCATCTCGCGAATCTGCTCCGCATACAGGCGCTGAACCACCAGATTGGGAATTCCCAACGACAGCTTGCCTTCGGGGGTCTCTCCCTTCAGGGTCAAAATTCCGAAATAGTAAAGAAAAGCCGCCATAAAGGCGACATCCCGTCCTCCCTCCGACAACATCTTTCGAATGCCGAACCGGTCGGAGATCTCCGGAATCTCAACGGTTCGATCCTCCCGAACCAGGTCCAGAAGCATCTGACGCCCCCGGATCATACGAGCGATGTACTCCAGTTTGGCTTCATCCGTTGCCAGGTTGGCATCCAACATCTGACGGGGGTATTTGCAGAACCGGTAAAAGGATTTAAAAAAATAGATCGCCAGGGTGGGGTTATAAACAACGGCGGAAGCATCCCGGGCGAATGCATATCCGTTATAATAGGTTCGCATCATCCCGACCGCCTCCTCGACGGCCGGTGTCTTCAGTTCGCAGGCTTCGGCGATCGCCTGAATCGTGCCCGTGATTTCTGCTTCCGTAAATCCGCAGAGATCATTGAAATCGGGATCCAGACAGATGTTTTCACCGATGTTGTAGCCGATAGTGATATCACTCATGACCACCGGGGACACACCGGTGATAAAGATGCGATCGAAAACCGATGCCCCGGTGGAAGATTTCACCGCCTTGAACAGAGTCCGCAAAGGCCCTTCCTCGAATACCAGCGCCTCATAGGCTGATTTTTTATCTCTTCGGGCGCCGACCAGGACCTCGTTGGCGAAGTTGTCGTATTCGTCGATGAGCAGATAAATCGGATGCTCGGTCGTGCGAACAGCGGCGATCAGCGACTGAATCGAGTAAAGCGCGTCTTCGGGATCGATTCGAATGTCAGGAATGCCGAAACCCCGATAATACATCGCAAACCCTTCCATACACCCATTGATGTGGTTGTGAAGGGCTCGCCTGATTTCCTGAACCGAACCGGTGGGATCCACGCAGGATAAATCCCACTCAAGAACAAAATACCGGTTGCGATTCGGGGTGGGATTCTTGGCGACGGCCAATTGCCCGAACAAATGATCGAATTCGTCTTTTTTGGCCACATCATAATAGTTGGCAAGCATGGACAGCAGCAGGCTCTTCCCGAACCGACGGGGGCGCAGAAACAGCAGGTATTTTCCCCGTTCGATCAACGGAATTCGATCGGTTCGATCGCAATAAAAATACTTTTGGGTGACGATTTCCCTGAAATCGCTGATGCCGTAAGGGAATTTCATCCGATTTGTTCTCCCATGACGTGATTTCTACAAATCATACCATTCTGCCGGTACCTCTTCAACACAAATCCCGCAAACCCGATTCACCCCCGCGCCTTCTGTTTTGCTGAAATACCAGCATCGGTTATTATTTCGACACCACCCCATTCACGCAATTCCCATACCCTTGCATCTTTACCTGCAACAGCATCCCAAGCCTTCCCCGACCAAAAGAACCTTAAAATCTTCCTTGCCATCTTCCTTGCACTAGCATAACAAAAGATATATTGTCATGTTTGCCATTGTGGACGACCAGAACAACCCTCTCTGCTCGGATATTCAAGAGGCTGCCGATGATTGACTCCCCCGAACCCGTTGCCGTGGTGGTTAACGACGATCTCACTCAGCTCACGGTGCTCGCCGGTCTGTTGCGAAAGTCGGGGATCCAACCACTCACCTTTGAAAGCGCCGAATCCGCCCTGAGTTCCATGAACCCCGCCCGCCCGCCGGATATCATCATCACCGATCTCTACATGCCGGGCATCGACGGATGGCAGTTCTGCCGCCTGCTGCGATCCCCCGAATACAAGGCCTTCAACCGGTCCCCCCTGCTGGTCATCTCCGCCACCTTTTCCGATGTGGAAACCGCCCGCATTACCGCAGACCTGGGCGCCAATGCCTTTCTGCCTTCCCCGGTGGACGGTCGGCGGTTTCTCGACCAGGTCCGCTCCCTGATCAACGGCGAAGATCCCCCGGACCGGCTTCGGGTGCTGATCGTCGAAGACAGCCAGATCCAGGCCGATATCCTGAAGCATAATTTCGAGGCCCACGGCTATCGCGCGGATATCGCCCAAACCGCCCTTCGAGCGCTCACCGCCTTCAATCGGGCCGCCTATGATGTGGCGGTACTCGATTATCATCTGCCCGACCAGGAAGGGGACGAACTCCTGGAAGCCTTTCGAAAACGGCGGTCGGATTGCGTCTGCATCATGATCACCACCGATCCGCGCCCGGAACTGGCCCTGAAATGGATGAAAAGAGGGGCATCCGCCTATCTGCGCAAACCCCTGGACCCGGAATATCTGCTCGAATTGTGCGCCAAGGCCCGCCGGGAAAAGGCGCTTCTGCGGCTGGAGAACCTCCTGGAGACCCGCACCCGGGAGCTTCGGGAGAGCGAATACCGGTTTCGCTCCTTCGTGGAAAACGCCACCGACATGGTCTACTCCCTGTCCCCCGAGGGCGTGTTTACCTATATCTCCCCCAACTGGGTCGATTTCATGGGAGAAGACGCCGAGGCCGCTGTCGGCCGCCCCTTTTCACCGTATGTCCACCCCGACGACGCGCCGGTCTGGCGCGCCTTTTTCGAACGGGCGATTCAAACCGGTGAGAAACAGCGGGGGGTGGAGTATCGGGTCCGCCGCGGGAACGGCTCCCTGCGATGGCATACCTCCAGCGGATCGCCCCTGCACGATCACAAAGGACGAGTGGTCAGCTTTATCGGCATCGCCCGGGATGTGACCGAGCGCAAGAAAGCCGAAGCAAAGCTTCGGGACAGCGAGAAATATTACCGGGATATGTTTGAAAAGAATCGCGCCGTCAAGCTCCTGCTCGACCCCGAAACAGGCCGCATTCTCGACGCCAATTCCGCCGCCTGCGAATTCTATGGTTACGCCCGTGAGGACCTCACCACGTTCCACATCTGGGACCTCAACCCGCTCGGCGAAAGGGAAACGAGACGACGCATGGCCCTGGCGTTTACGGGCGAGAAGACCGACTTCGAATTCAAGCACCGGCTGGCCTCCGGCGAAATCCGAGATGTCCGGGTCTACAGCGGTGTGGTGGCGACCGGCGGAAAGCGGCTGCTCCATTCGATCATTCTGGACATCACCGACCGCAAAAGGGCCGAGGCCGAACGGGAGCGGCTGCTGATGGCCATCGAGCAGTCCGGCGAGGTGATCGTCATCACCGATGCTCAGGCCGTCATTCTCTACGCCAACCCGGCCTTTGAACGGACGACCGGCTATTCCCGGGAGGCGGCCGTCGGGCAAAATCCCCGCATCCTTCAAAGCGGGGTCCATGACGCGGCCTTCTACAAAGACCTGTGGCGCACCCTTTCCGCCGGCGACACCTGGCACGGACGTTTTGTGAATCGACGCAAAGACGGCGCCCACTATACCGAAGAAGCCACCATCTCTCCGGTCTGCGACGATTCCGGACGGATCATCAACTATGTGGCGGTAAAAAGGGATATTTCCGATCATCTGCGTCTGGATGCAGAAAAGGCCCGGCTGGAGGCCCAGTTCCACCAGGCCCAGAAGCTGGAATCGGTGGGACGGCTGGCCGGCGGGGTGGCCCATGATCTGAACAACCTGTTGGCCCCGATTTTGGGATACGGTGAAATGCTCCTGGGCGAATTCAACGACCACGACGACCGCAAAACGTCCCTGGAAAAAATGGTCCAGGCGGGCCTCAAGGCCCGGGACATTGTGCGCCAGCTTCTGGCTTTCAGCCGAAAACAGCCCCTCGAATTCAAACTGCTCGATCTGAACACCGTCCTCGCCCGGTTTGAAAAGCTGCTGCGCCGAACCATTCGGGAGGATGTGACCATCCGTCTGGTTCCGACCCGGCCCCTGCCGCTGATTCGGGGAGATGCCGGGCAGCTGGAGCAGGTGATCATGAATCTGGCGATCAACGCCCAGGACGCCATGCGGGAAGGCGGCACCCTGCGCCTGGAAACCGGGGTGAGGGTTATAGAAGAATCCGAGGCAGCGGTTTTTGAAGGTCTGGAACCGGGCGCCTGTGTTCTGCTGACCGTCAGCGACACCGGCAGCGGCATGGACCCGGCCACCCGGGAACGGCTGTTCGAACCCTTTTTCACCACCAAGGCCAAAGACAAGGGCACCGGACTGGGCCTGGCCACCGTGTACGGCATCGTCAAACAGCACGGCGGCGACATTCAGGTCGAGAGCGAACCCGGCCGGGGGACCACCCTGAGGGTCTATCTGCCTGCAGATTCGACATCGGACGAACTTCCGGAGGAGCCCCCGGTGACCGCTTCCGTTCATCACCGGGGGACCGAGACGATACTGCTGGTGGAAGACGAATCCGGGGTACGAAACCTCACCCGGACCATGCTGACCCGGCTGGGGTATACCGTCCTGACCGCCGAAAACGGCCGGGAGGCCCTGGCGGTCCTGGATCGGCATCCCGAGCCGATCCACCTGCTGTTCACCGACGTGATCATGCCGGGGATGAACGGCAGAGACCTGTTCAAGCGCATCCACGAAAACCATCCGGATATAAAGGTGCTCTACATGTCCGGGTACACCGATGATGTCATCGCCCACCACGGCATCATCGAGGCGGGGGTTCATTTCATCCAGAAGCCCTTCTCCATGGGGGATCTGGGGGTTAAGCTCCGGGAAGCGCTGGGCGATACAGGGGAAGAATGAACCACGTCAATCACGGAGGAGGGGTACCATGCGCATACTGATCGCCGAAGACGATTTCACCTCCAGGTCCATTCTGACGGCAATCCTCAGCAAGCAGGGTCATACGGTGACGGCAGCCGTGAACGGCGCCGAGGCATGGGAAGCCATGCAACAGTCCGATGCGCCGCGGTTGGCCATCCTCGACTGGATGATGCCCGAGATGGACGGAATCGAGGCGTGCCGCCGGATTCGGTCGATGAAAACGGATCAACCCCCCTATCTGCTCATGCTGACCACCAAGGGATTTAAGGGCGACATCGTCGAGGGGTTGGAAGCGGGGGCGGATGATTACCTCTCCAAGCCTTACGACAACGCGGAGCTGCTCGCTCGAATCGAAGTGGGCCGCCGCATGCTGGAGATGCAGGCCCGGCTGAACCGCAAAATCGGGGCGCTGCGGAAGGCGCTGGATCATATTCGAACCCTTCAGGGGATCTTGCCGATCTGCTCCTTCTGCAAAAAAATCCGCGACGATCAGGGCTACTGGCGCCAGGTGGAGGTCTACGTTCGGGATCATTCGGATGCCGATTTCAGCCACGGGATCTGCCCCGACTGCATGAATCGACACTACCCGGATTTTGCGGACTCGGTTGCCCAAAAAATCGAATCGGCCCCGCCGGCGAAAAAACGAAACCGATCGTAATCCCGGAGCCGAAGACCACCGACGACATCGACTCGGATCTCGGGGAGGCGGCCCACCAGCGGATTCAGGATCTGGAGGCTGAACTCAAATATTCCAACAAAAACCTCCAGGCCACGGTGGAGGAGCTGGAAACCGCCAATGAAGAGCTGCTGGCCAGCAATGAACGGATGGAGAAATGGTTGTCAGAAGAGGACCGGGGATATCCGAAGAGCGGATCCTATGGCAGCGGGAATAAAAACCCCGAAGAGCGCGGTGTCTCCTCGGGGCTGACTTATCAAGCGCCGTTTTCGTTCAAAGGTCCAGAAATCAGGATTCCGGCTTCGTCAATTCGGCCATGCGGGCTTCCACCGCTTCCAGTTCGGCCCGAAGCCGTTTGGACTGCTCCTCCAGGGCCTCGGCCTCGGCTTCCGGGGCCCTGGCCTGGGGATAGGCTGCGTATCCGGCGGACGGATCATTGTAATCGGCGTAATAGGCTCGAACACCGAATCCCCGGCCGAACCCTCTTCCGAACCCTCGACCAAAACCTCTGCCCGGTCCGAAACCCCGCCCGTAACCGGCGCCTCGGGCCATGCCTCGACCGCACGGCCCCATGCCTCTGCCGCTCATGGGTCCCTGGCTCCAGGGACCGGTTTTGTCAAATCCCGGCATATGGATGCCTCCTTTCTGTTATTTGGGGTTTCCGTTTTCGCGGCGGCCGCTGTTTCGGCCTTGGCCGCGATTTGAATCATTTCCCCGGCCGGCTCCTTTTCCGAAACCTCGACCGGCGCCTTGCCCCTGACCGCGGCCCCGCCCGGGGTCGCCGCCGGTGCTGTTTCCACATGGTCCCCGGCCTCTTCCGGTTTTCGGTCCCCGGCCTTCGGGTCCGGTTCTATCCTGTCTGGGCATGATCATGCCTCCTTTCCGTTTATGGGCCGCCGCCTCGGCCGCCGCGAAACCGGCGCCGCCGGCGCCTGCCCATGGTGTAATGCCCTCCGCCGATGGTGAGGGTTTTCCCGGTGACCACCGCCTCGGCCAGAAGGGACCGGGCCCGGCCCAGAATTCGGCCGTAGGTCTGCCGGGACACCTCCATCATTTCCGCTGCCCGCTCCTGATCCAGCCCTTCGAAATCGCTCAGGCGAATCGCCTCCAGTTCCTCCACGGAAAGGAAAACTTCTCCGTTGGAAGGCGAATCCTGAGGCCCATAGGCTGAAATCAGGGGCGGTGCGGTCACACATCGCGGTTTTTTGGGTCTGGGCATAAGAAAAACCTTGTTTAGGTCGTTTGACTGAAATATAACGCTTGCATGCAAGGTCGTCAAGATATTTTATGGTCAAACGACAAAAATAATTTTTTCCAAAACCCGTGTCGATTTTCCTTGACACTATCAAGAGAACACCTAAAATGTCCGGGTATAAACCCGGCAATAAGGAGATCAAATGGCACATCTTGGTGAAAAACGACAGACGGCTTTCGCACCGAATCATTCCGGTTTCATGCCCGAGACGACCGGGGATGCCGACAGCGAAGAACTGGTTCTCACGGGGGAGGAATGGGAGTCGATTCGGCTTGCGGATTGGAAAGGTCTTTCATACCAGGAAGCGGGCAAACGCATGAAAATCTCCCGGGCCGTATTCGGACAGATCGTTCGCCGGGCCCGAAGAACCGTTGCGGATGCCCTGATTCATGGCAAAGCCCTGCGCGTAGAGGCCAAAGCCGGCCGTTAACTCATGAAACGACCGCCACGAACCCAGCGGCGGTTTCAGAACATCAACCCGATAGACAGGAGCAAACTCCGATGGAAGAACACTGCAAAGGCGGCACCTGCGGTAGCCACGCAGGCACCCCCCACCAACAACAACAGGCGGAGCAGGACCGGGCGGTCACCGACTCCCTGAAGCGGATCCGCCACAAATTTCTGGTCATGAGCGGCAAAGGGGGCGTGGGCAAAACCAGCGTCTCCGTCAACCTGGCCATGGCCCTGGCCGCCCAGGGCCACAAAGTCGGCCTCATGGACGTGGACATCCACGGGCCGGACGTGCCCAGGATGCTGGGGCTCACCGGCATGCTGGAAATGAACGACAGCAGAAAAATGATTCCCGTTTCTTATTCAAACACCCTTTCTGCGGTATCCATCGAATCGCTCATGACCGGCAAGGATGACGCCATCATCTGGCGCGGTCCCATGAAGCATTCGGTGATCCGGCAGTTCATCGCCGACGTCGACTGGGGCAACCTCGATTTCCTGATCATCGATTCCCCGCCGGGCACCGGCGACGAGCCGCTGTCGGTGGCCCAGGTGATCCCGGACGCCCACGCCATCATCGTCACCACCCCCCAGGAGGTGGCCCTGGCGGATGTCCGCAAGTCGATCAATTTCTGCAAAACGGTGAAGATGGACATCCTCGGGGTCATCGAGAACATGAGCGGCTATGAGTGCCCCCACTGCGGCAAGCCGGTGGACATCTTCGGCGCCGGCGGCGGCGAGCGCACCGCCGAATTGATGGGCCTGGAATTCCTCGGTCGGATTCCCCTCGATCCCCGCATGGTGGCGGCCGGCGACACCGGGGTGGCCTACCGGGAACAGCACGCCGACTCCCCGGTGACCCGGGCCTTTGAAACAGTGGCCGAGCGGATGACCCGGGTAGTGGAAAAAACCGAATCCGAATCGAAGACGGTGACCCCGGTCAAAGAAGAAGGCCGCATGCTGTTCGCCATTCCCATGGCCGACGGCCGACTGACCGCCCATTTCGGCCACTGTAAGGAATTCGCCCTGGTGACCGCGGAAAACGGCCGGGTGCTCAACACCGAATTGGTGGAGCCGCCGCCCCACGAACCCGGAGTTCTTCCCAAATGGCTCGGCGACAAAGGCGTCGACGTGGTCCTCGCCGGCGGCATGGGGGCGCGGGCTGTGGGCCTTTTCGAAGAACGCGGCATTCAGGTGGTAACCGGGGCCCCCTCCGAAGAGCCGGAAAAGCTGGTGAAGGATTATTCAGACGGGTGTCTGGTGACCGGGGGGAATGTTTGTGATCATTAGCCTCGATTAAAAAGGATCCAGGAATGGGGGCTCGACGGCTGAGCCCCTATTCGGGACCGCAGCCCTTGCCAATCTGGATATTATTGAAAAAGAAAACCTCGTCGAGAATGCGAAAACGACCGGCGGCTATTTCCTGAAACGACTTCATGAGGCATTCGACGATCATCCCCTGGTGGGCGAGGTGCGCGGGGAAGGGCTGCTGGCAGGTCTGGAATTCGTCTCCGACAAGTCGACCCGGGCCCGGTTCGATGAAAACCTGAAAGTCGGCTACCGGGTCTCCACCCAATGCCTTCAGAACGGCCTGATCGCCCGGGCCATGCCCCACGGCGATATTTTGGGCTTTGCGCCGCCGCTCATCCTCACCCAGGCGGAGCCGACCGGATCGTTGAAATTACCAAGACATCAGTCGATGCGGCGGCGGAAGGGCTCAGAAAAGAGGGAGTCTGGAAGGGTTGAGGAGGCGCCTTATTCCAATTCGCACCGGGAGACAAAAAAACACCCGTGAACACCCCCTACGACCAGACAACCCATAAAATCATCGGCTGCGCCATGACCGTCCACAACACCATGGGCAACGGTTTCCAGGAGGTGATCTATCAACGGTGTCTTGCCATCGAAATGCACAAAAAGGGACTTCAGTTCCTCAGAGAACAAAAAATGCCCATCTACTACGACGGCCAGGAAGTCGGTTCGCGCCGCGTCGATTTCCTGGTCGAAAACTGCATCCTCGTCGAACTCAAAGCCCTGCTCAAACTCGAAGAAGTCCACCTCGCCCAAGGCATCAACTACCTCGAGGCCTTCACTCTCGACGCCGGTCTGCTCATCAACTTCGGGGGAACGCGACTTGAATTTAAGAGATTATTTCGAAAACATCGACCCGCACCAGAACCAGGATACCCGGGATGGAAAAGATGAACAGGATAACACCCCCACAATAT
>CAZNLT010000122.1:0-18034 GCA_964573705.1 uncultured Desulfobacterales bacterium | reverse complement strand
CGGTAGAACCTCTTGGGGTCCACCACCAGAGGTGGTGGTTTTATTTCATAATAAATCCGGTATACCGAAGTTGGAGGAACTATGGGAATGCTGGCCCGGGGTTCTTCCATTTTCCAACCCCGGGCCTTTTTTGGGCTTGCAGATAATCAAGGTATCTTTGGGAACCGGTTTTCAGGTTTTTTGCTTACCCCTGAACCGTGAGCGCATCCACACATAAGCATCATCCACCGCAGGCCAGTTCACCAGGTTCCACCAGGCTTTGACGAATTCACCGCGTTTGTTCTGATATTTCAGATAGTAGGCGTGTTCCCACACATCCACCGTCAACAGAGGCATGGTGCTGGGGCCCAGTTTTCTATCGTGATCGTGAACACCGAAGACGACCAGCATATCCCCGATTGGTTCATAGGCCAGCACGGCCCACCCGCTGCCCTTGATGTTGGTGGCCACATTGGTGAAATAGCCTTTAAAGGAATCAAACGAACCGAACCCCTGGTTTAAGGCCTCCGCGATCTTTCCTTCGGGCTTTCCCCCGGCATCGGGCGCCATGGTGGCCCAAAACAGGGTATGGAGGGCATGTCCCCCGGCATTGAAACTCAGGTTCCGCTCCAGCCCGTACAGCTTGGCGGAATCGACATCGCCTCCTCCGCCGGCCTCTGAAAGCGCTTTGACGGTGCTGTTTAATCCGTTGACATACCCCTGGTGGTGCTTGCCATGATGGATTTGAAGGGTCCGGGAATCGATGTGCGGTTCCAGCGCATCGTAACCGTACGGCAATTTCGGCAGCTGATATTCACCCTTTCCGTAAGCCTCCATCATCATTTTTCCGACCACGCTCTTTTGCCATTTTTTTTCGGATTGATCTGACTTATGCTCCTTTGCAAATGCGGTGGCCCCGCCCAGGCCCATTCCCACCAGCGTTGCGGCGGGGAAAACCTTTGTCACGATATCTCGTCGGCTGAACGCATCCTTCATTTTTTTTCTCCTTCAGTTTTGAGGGGTTGATGTTTGGAGGGACGACCCAGGTATCTTACTGTCGACTTTAACAGGCTCATTTATTAAGAATATACGGGAAAATTGGTAAACCACCCCGGGAAAACCTGTATATTTCCTGTACGGATCGACAAGCGCAACTGACAACGGAAAAGATCCTCTGAATCAGCCATTGAAGTGTTCGAGGCCCTTTTGAAAATGACGAGAAGCGTGTATGTTGATTGCATGATTCCGAATGGACCCGGCACCTACGTTTTATTGGTAGCGCTTCCTCGAAATCGAAATCTCGAAATCGGCCGTTCAGGAACAGCCGACCTCGAACCGGGCCTCTACTGTTATGTGGGAAGTGCCCTGGGGCCGGGCGGGCTTGCTGCCCGTTTGAGACGTCATGCCTCTTCGCCTGAGCGAAAGCACTGGCATATCGATTACCTGTTGCCGCACGCACGGCTTCTCGGGGCCATGGCATTGGCGGGCAGGCAAAGACTCGAATGCCGGTGGGCTTCCTGGCTGGAGGAAATCGGAGGAATGTGCGTGAGCCGATTCGGCGCCTCCGACTGCAGGTGCAGGGGGCGCCTGTTTCATTTCGGAACTTTTTCGACTGAACACGCCTTGGTCGATCTGGTGCGGAAAGACCTCGGCGCCCGCTTCATTCATCCGGATGATCTAAAACCAGGCGCGAATCGGTCTTAAGATTGCAGGTGTTTCCGTGAAATCGTCGAATGAAGCCGACGTTCACCTTAGATCGGGGAAAAATACCAACGAGGGAAAATGTATTTCGCGGCAATCCAGATAAATCCCTTACCCAGGAGGAGAATCATGAAGCTTTCTTCAATTTCCGGTTTAGGAATGGTGTGCTTGGGGATGCTCGCCTTCGGGCATCCATCATGGGTGCAGGAGGTCTTGGCGCAGGAGGAATTAGCCGAACGGCAGTCCCGGGGAACCATCAGCGTCATCGGTGAGGCCACCGCCTCGGCCCTTCCGGATATGGCGGTCGTCCGGTTTTCGGTGGTGACCCGCAACCAAGATCCGGAAAAGGCCCGCAGCGCCAATGCCGAAGCGGCCAAGGCGGCCATGGATGTGGTCCGTGAACTGATCGAGGATGAGCGGCGGATGCGCTTGGAGAGTCTTCGGCTTCACCCCAGGCATGAGTACGATCCGCAGACCCAACGAAGCCGTGAGCAAGGATATGAGGCGATTCGGGATATCGTGGTCGAGGTGGAGGATCTGGAAAAGGTGCCCCTGCTGGTGGCGCGCATCGTCCAGAAAGGAGCCAACCGGTTGAACAGCGTAAGCTATGAGCTGCAAAATCAGGAAAATGTTCGAAACGATGCTCTGGTGCAGGCGGTTCTGAACGCACGGCAGAAAGCCACCCTGATGGCGGAAATCGTCGGCGCTTCTTTATACCGGGTCACCCGCATTGCGGAACAGGGAACCGGTCCCCCCGCTCCTGTGATGCGTCAAGAGCGCATGGAAAGCATGGCTGTGTCCAAATCGGCGGCTCCGGAGCCGGACGCGTATTCACCCGGTGAAATCGAAATACAAGTGCAAGTCGATGTCACATTTGCGCTGAATACAAGGCATTGAACCACATCCGCTTCCCACCGGGGGCTGGGCCGGATAACCCCCTGGTCTTGCCCCTTTCCCACACAGTGTTTACCATTGATCATTCACGGTTTCCCGGAAGCGATCGGCGGAATCTGTTTCGTGCGTGAATTTTTCGAAAAAAAGACTGTGCGAATGATGATTGGTTGAAAGACGGGAAACCTTTGATCCAATGGTGTTACACCAATGCATTTTACCCATTCAAAGGAGGTCTGCCATGAAACGCATCCCTATATTTTTTCTGGTTCTGGTCCTGTCGTCCACCGCATTCGGGGCGGGAAACGCCGTCACCTATGAGGTGAACGGAGACCCCTATGAGGGCTATTTTGTAAGTCCTTCTTCCGAGGCGCCTCTGATCTTGCTGATTCACGACTGGGACGGATTGACCGATTACGAGAAAAAGCGGTCCGAAATGCTGGCGGACCTTGGATATGCGGTCTTTGCCGCGGACCTGTTCGGGGCCGGGGTTCGACCGACCGAGGTCGAGGACAAACGTCAACACACCGGTGAATTGTATAAAGACCGAAAAAAGATGCGGGTCCTGATGCAGGCGGCCCTGAATACCGCCGAATCCAGGGGGGCGGATGTGAAGAATGCGGTGGCCATGGGGTACTGCTTCGGCGGGGCCGCCGTACTGGAGCTGGCCCGGTCAGGGGCGGACCTGAAAGGATTCGTCACTTTCCACGGCGGTTTGGGGACCCCGGAAGGGCAGGATTACACCGCCGCCAAAGGGAACCTCTTGGTGTTTCACGGCACGGCGGATCAGGCCATCACCATGAACGACTTCGCCGCGCTGGCGGTGGCCTTGGAAGAGGCCGGGATCCCCCATGAGATGATCACCTACGGCGGCGCGCCCCATGCCTTTACGGTTTTCGGTTCGGACCGGTATCGCGAAGACGCGGATCGCAAATCCTGGAATCGGTTCAAGGAATACTTGACCGAGACATTGAAATGATCCCGAAAGAAATTCTCGAATACCATGTGCAGGCCCTGATTCAGCTGGCCTGCCGTTCCGGCGCCGGCGCGGCCCGGCGGATCTCCCCCAAGGACATTCGGGTCAGGGATGAACTGGCCCGTTTTTGCAGGGACCCGCAATGCGATCAATACGGTCTTGCGGCCGGATGCCCGCCCCATGTGTCGGGCCCGGCCGGATTCAGGAAGTTTCAGACCGAATACACCAAGGCCCTGGTCATCAAGATCGATATACCGGCCGGGATGCTGTTCTCCGAGGAGCGCCGGGGAATCATGAAATTGCTCCATGAGGTGGTCGCAACCGTGGAACAGGCGGCGGTCCGCATGGGATATAAAAGATCCCGAAGCTTTGCGGGAGGTTCCTGCAAACCGCTTTTCTGCTTCAATGAAGCGGATTGCAGAGTGGTATATGGGAAAGGCGGGTGCCGGCATCCCCTGTCGGCCCGGCCCTCCATGTCCGGCTTCGGGATTGATGTGGGGGAACTGATGCGGTCCGCCGGATGGTCCGGAGAAAAGGCCGACCCGGAAGCCGATTCAAAGATCACCTGGGTGGCCGGACTGGTGCTGATCGGGTAATCCGTGTAAGCGCCTTCGGCGACAAAGAGATCCCAATAGAGCGATACGAATTATACCATGGGTTTGCTTTCCTTTGTACACAAGATCAAACAGCGGAATCCGATATTGATTCCGATAGCTGTGATTGTTTTGGTCATCGCAGCGCTTGCGGGCATGTGGCGCTTTACCCCGCTTCGGCAATACACCGATCCGGAGACCCTGAGAGAGATGATCTCCATGGTTCGGGCCCAGTGGTGGACCCCGTTGGCCGTCATTCCGGCCTATTTGGTCGCCGGTTCACTCATGTTTCCCAATATGGTGTTGAACGGGGCCGTCATTCTGACCCTGGGGGGAATACTGGGATGGGTCTGTGCCGTCGGCGGCAGCCTCACGGCCGCCTCCGCCTTCTTCTTTCTCGGCAAGCGATTCGGAGAGGGAAAGCTTGATTTCATACGCGGGGAACGGTTCGAGAAGGTGCGGAAGTTTTTGCGGAAAGGCGGCATCGGCGCGGTGGTGGCGGTCCGAATGGTGCCCATTGCGCCCTATGCGGTGGTCAATATCGCGGCGGGAACCATCGATCTTCGGTTCCGCGATTATTTTGTCGGTACCTTCATCGCCCATCTGCCGGGAACATTGACCTTGGCCGTTTTCGGTGAACAGCTGGAAACGGCGATCATGGACCCATCCGCCAAGAATATTTCCATTCTGGCAACGGTCCTTCTTCTGGGGGTTGGATTGGTCTGGATCGTGAAGCGATACGCAAGAAAGCATGCTGATGTTTAAAAACAGGAGAAGCCGAAAATGGCAGTGGAAAAATCGGAAGAAAAAACGATCGTCACACCCCATGGCGTAGAGCTGTGTTATGATGCCTTCGGCGATTCCCAAGACCGGGCCCTGGTTCTGATCATCGGTCTGGCCACTCAAATGATCTTCTGGCCGGATACCTTCTGTCGGATGCTGGCCGAAGCCGGCCATTATGTGATCCGATTCGACAACCGGGACAACGGCCGCTCCGCCAAAATGGAGCACCTGGGAATTCCGGACCTGGAAAAATTGATGTCGAATGCACGAAAAGGCCGCGATCTCCATGTGCCGTATACCTTGTCGGATATGGCCGAAGATACCATCGGCCTGATGGATGCTTTACAGGTCGAGCGAGCCCATGTTTGCGGCATGTCCATGGGCGGCATGATCGGGCAGATTATGGCTCTGGAACACCCGGACCGGCTCTCGGGTCTGATTTCCATGCTCTCCACCACCGGTGAAAACGACCTGCCGGAATCCACCCCGGCGGCCAGAGAAGCCATGATGTCCTCGCCCCCGAACACCCGGGCCGAATACCAGACATATATCGCGAACATCTGTCGGGCCTTTGCCGACGGATCACCGTTTTATGATGAACCCCTGCAGCGGGAATTGGCCGGTCAAGCCTTTGACCGCGGCCTCTATCCCGAAGGTTTTTTCCGCCAGATGGCCGCCATAATCGCCGCCGAAGGCCGCCGGCAAGCGCTCCGGAAAGTGCGGGCGCCGGCCCTGGTGATTCACGGCGACTGCGATACGGTAATCCCTTTGGCCCATGGGGAAGACACGGCCCGGGCCATTCCCGGCGCCCGATTGCGGGTGATCCCGGGGCTGGGGCATGGCCCGGCATTTCCAGAGCTGTGGGGCGGGATCGTCGACTCCATCGAAAAGTTCACGGCCGGCGGTTCATGAGCGTCCATGCAGATCAAAACCAAGGCGAAAGCGGTTTACCGCCATTGAGCCCCCTATTGCAAAACAAGGTGAACAGCTGAAGCAAAATCCTTCTCCGCTTTTTCGATGAAACCATCCCAATCAAGCCCGAACTTGTAAAAGGCCATGGATGCCAGTTTCTTTGTGATAATGGCGTTTCGGTAGGCGCGGATTTCTTCTGAGTTCAAAATTCCCATGATGGTTTCTTTCCCCAGTTTTTGGATCAGAATGTTGGGGATATAATTTTCCATGATCTTTCCCGCGATGGATTCATCCGCCAGAATAAAAGAGATCTTCTCTTCGCAAACCGCCTGGAAGGTGAAAATCTGTTCACTGGTTATTTCAGACAGCTCAAAAAGGGGGGTGGAAGATGCCTTATGGATTTGAATCAGCATGTCCGTTTCTGCGGCGGCATATCGATCCACCAGTATGATGATATCTTTGATCAGTGACCATTTGAAGGAGATATCTTTTTGAAGTTTTTCCTCATAATCTTCACCCAGAAGAAAGGCTGTCAGCACCTCGGCGATGGAGCTGCTGAAAACCCCGCCCTTGTTGGCGCTTGAATCTTTGATCTGTTTGATTTTGGAATATTTGGCGATATGGCGTCTGGATGCGTCATCGAAGAATACATTGGCCCCTTCCACAATGAATTTCAATTCCTGAAAATTACTGAGGAAAGCCTGGACATTGGTATGATTGATCGTGTCCTTGAAACCGCCGCAGGGAATAAAGGCTTGAATATCGGCCCGGCGGATGTATTTGCGGCTGACCGGGTCTGTTAGGAAATTGCGGTGGAAAACGGCTGCGTTTTCCACAAAAGTGCCATCCGGAAGGGTCAGTTCTTTCGCTGTCAACGGAACCAAAAACCCTTCGGGGCTCAGTTTTTCAATCGGAAATGCAAGGGAGTTGGCCCTCGGGGCGGTGTGACGCATAAAAGCGATTTTCATCAATTCCCTTTTATCCAGCCCTTCGGGATCAAACAGGACAGATCCTCCGTCGATGAGCAGACAGATCTTTCCTTTATAACATTGTATTTGATTGGCCCCGAGGTCCCCGTCCGGACCGCCGGTCATCATGAGATTGAGGTCTTCTTCTGCCGCCTTGTAATGAGAGATAAGCGTCCTGAATGATCCCATAACACCGGTGGTCGTCATGCCGCTTTTTTCAATGCGGCTGCCGGTTACATCATGAATTTTTTCCATATCGGCGGTGACGACCACCGATTTTCCGTTGATCTGAAGCTCGGTTCCAGAATTTCCCCTGTCGAACAGTCCGAAAATATCTTCATTGTCAAGCATGCCGTAGGTGTCGTGGGGAATACCGAAACTTTTTCCGGTGGTAATGGTACGCCAGTACTTGTATCCTCTCTCTTTTGCACGGTATGCCACCGAATCCATTAAAGGGGCCGTGCCCTCGTCCGGTCCGAAAAAGATCATTTCGGGCTTGCCGTAATAATCGATGATGGTTTCATGCCCCAGCATCAGGTCCATGATTCCTTCGGTGTAATCGAACAGCGCATCCGGGCCGTATTTGCCGGCATAATCGGGATGGGGAACGACCACCCCCTTGGAACCGCTTTCGCAGATATCCTTATGTTTTAATCTTTGAGCTCTGGGACCCAGCGCATAATTGAGCAGAACGGCATTGTCGAGTTCCGCCGCGTGGTTGGAGGGCGTCACACGAATCAGCCTCAAGCCGCCCCTGGCAATATCTCCGGCCCTCATGTGGGTGCCGCAGGCATAATGGCCATTCACAAGAAAAATACCATATACAAAGCGGTTGAAGACCAGCGCATCCAGGACCCGGTCATCAAAACGAAATGCAAATGCGCGTTTTTCCGGCAGATAAAAATTGGTTTTCAATGTACAGGCAACCAGGCGAAACATGAATTTAAAGATATCATATCCGATTCTGTTGTCCATGAATCGGGCGGAGATGCGCCTTTCGAATGCGTTGTCTTTTTCCATGATTTTTTCAGTGGACATCCGCCGGCGTACAGACGGATTAAACCGATTGTCGAACAGTTCGAACAAAAACCGGATCAGATCCGGATTTTTTTTGACCATTTCCATGATCGTATCATAGATGTAAATGGATTTGTTGGAGGTGTGGACCCGTGAGGCAAAGGAATCTTTGAAATCATCACCGGTGAGGCTGTCCATGATTTCCCGGTCTGTCGCATAGGCGCTTTCGTTGTAGATGAACATATGAACAAAATCAACGGCATTACCGGCAAACAGCATCTCTGGAAAACTCAGGATCCCTTGCACGTAAAGTTCGGTGACATCGTTTACATGGAATGCCAGATAGGCCCGTAAATCTCGAACCAGAAGGGCTTCCTGCTTTACGGATAGTTCTTCATTCGCGTAAAGAGAACAGATGGAAGAGGGGACGGCGGTTTTTCCCCGGTAGGGCTCCCAATAGGCCCGTCGAAGGATTAGTCCATGATCCTCGAAGAGTTTTCTGAGCACCGGCAGTTGAGGAATGGAAAAGTCGCTGTTGAACATGAGGCGCGTCTCCCCCGAATCCGGGAGAATGTATGATTCAATAAGGGGAGGGACCGCCTTTTCAGACAATTTCAGAAAATTTTCATAGCGCCGGCGGGTGGGTTCCGGCGTGGCCTTGTAATCCCCTGCAAGGTTGAACAAAAATCGGGATTTTCGGAATTGTTCTTCCGTATAATCCTTCACCGTCTCCGGCCGGATCACATAGGTATAATAACGGCTGCGGGGGTTGAAATAGTATTCACGCCGATGTCCCGACATCAAGCCGGCTAGGATCTTTTCCATCTTGTCCCGGGTCTCTTCGGTGGCGATTCGGACCCGCTGAACATCATTGAGATGGGCTGCATTGAAATCGATATCCGCCACAAGCCCGTGCAGAATGATTTGGCCTTCTTTGAAGCGCATGCCGGAGGCGATGGATGCGAGAATATGCTTCAGGGAATCTTTTCTGATATTTTCAAAAAAATAGCTCGGCAGCCCCAGGTCATCCAGAAGGATTCCCGCGGCCATATTGATGCAGGCAGCGGTGACCAACCCCTCCGACGCCAGATCAATCACCGATTCGTACAAAATCCGTGTATCCAGATTCAGATTTCGGGCCTTGCTGATAATCTCTCCTGCCTCAGACACTGTGGGGCGGTCGCTGTTGATAATTTCCATGAAAACCTCTTGAATAGTATTCTTGTTTTATCGAAAAAGATGTTTTCGCTCGCGGAAGAAAACCGATGCAGATGAATACCGTTCCACAAGCCTGCTGTACCACGGATTTGTTATACAATAACCAAAAAAATCCTTTCTATTGCAACATTCCAACCATCATTCAGCACTTCACCGGAAATCCGGAATAAAAGCGAATTCAACTTCAAGCGGGTTCGCCTTTATAATCGTTTATCTTCTTATCATAAGCACTCGACGCTGTTCTGCCAATAGGCGGTAAGCTTGGTATTGAAATTTCGATTAATAAATCTTACCTTTGTACCAAATCGCCATTCCAACGGATACCATTGTGGAGAGATGCCTGTATGATCATTGAAATGCACTGCCATTCTTCGGAATATTCACGATGCAGCCATGTAACTGCCCCGTGCTTTTGACGTGGGCACCTTCATTGCCCAGTACCGCAACCAGTTTTTCCAGAAACTGGCCATTCTTCAAAAGGTGCCCGAGGACATCTTTCTGGATGCCTATGTGGGCGCCGCCCCTCGATTCTCTGAAAGAGGAAATACATCAGGAGAGGCAATCCACATGAAATTTTTAGCGAGAGGACTTACCTTGATCAGCCGAATGGTGCTGCGGTTGCGGTACCATCTCAAGGCCGCCTTCGGGCTCTTGAACCGGGTGGATATCCTTCCTTTCAAAGGATACGGATCGGATTCCATTTTCACCGTCAAGGGGCGGGTGGTGGAGCATAAACCGATTCGGCCTATTTCGAAAACCGACACCTTCTGGAAAAACCTCTGGAACATGTACATGCGCCTCACCAGAATGCCGATTCCCGGCACAAAGGTGGCTTGCAGCATAGGCGGGCGGCGGGTTGAGACCCGCACCGACGAACAGGGGTTTTTCGAATTCCGTTTCGCTCCCAGGGAGCCCCCGGCCGGTCGGTATTGGCAAAACGGCTTCCTGGAACTGCGCTCCTCCCGTTTTCTGGACAAGGGGCGGCGGTTTCCCGCCCAGGTGCTGGTTCCCCCTATGAACGCCCGCCACGTGGTCATCAGCGATATCGATGATACGGTGGTGCCCACGGAAGCCACCAATCTGTTTCGCATGATGCACTCGCTGTTTCTGAAAAACGCCCGAACCCGTCTGCCTTTTCCCGGGGTGGCCGCCTTTTACCGTTCGCTCCATGAGGGCAGGGAAGGGGAGCCGTTGAATCCGATCCTGTATGTATCGCGGGGTCCCTGGAACCTGTATGACGTACTCTCCGAATTTTTCAACCTTCACGGCATTCCCATCGGCCCGGTGATCTATCTGCGCGACTGGGGATTCTCCCGGGAGGGGTTGAAGCCCGCCACCGTCCGAGGCCATAAATTTCAGCTTATTTCCAATATGCTCGAGACGTATCGCCGGTTGCCCTTTATTCTGATCGGCGACAGCGGTCAGAAAGACCCGGAAATCTATACCGAAGTGGTCCGAACCCATCCCGGACGGGTCAAATGCGTCTACATCCGGCGGGTGGACGGATCGATACTGAGGGACCGGGCCATCTCACGGTTGGCCGAGCAGATCGAGGCCGACGGCAGCATGCTGGTGCTGGAGGAAGACACCATGGAGATGGCACGGCATGCCGCGGAGCAGGGATGGATCGAACCGTTGGGAATGGAGGATGTCGCAGGCGAGAAGATAACGGGAGAGGAACCGCCGTCGCTGGCGGAGACAGCGGGGCGAAGTCGAGAAAACGCCTGAGCCCCTCACCCGCGATGACGGAAAATGGGGGGCTCAGACGATTTCGGTCAGCACATCCCGAACATGCATTATCGTTTATCGGGCTTACTCCATTTTTTGAAGGCGTGCCATGCACTTTTCCGCACACGCGCGGCACTGGGCCAGTTCCGGTTTTTGCTTGGAATAAAAATTGATGAAGGCATCAATCCAGTCCGGACCGGTCCGCGGGCATTCGTGAATGTATTCGATGAACTTCACCATCCGGTCCACCACCGCCTTGTCTACGGCGTGCTCCATTCGGCAGGCATTGGACTCGGCCCTTTCCGGACTCAGAAGCAGCACCCCTTCCAGAAAATCGCGAATCACTGAATGGCGTCGGGTAATCTCGTCGGCCAGCTTTTTGCCTTGCGGCGTGAGGGTGATGAAGCTGTAGGGTTCGTAGTGAATGAGCCCCTTCTCCCCGAGGCCTTTCAATGCCCCCGATACCGACCCGCGAAGCACCCCCAATCGTTCGGCGATGTCCTTGACCCGGGCGACCTTGTTTTCTTCTTCCAGCGCCAGAATGGCTTCCAGATAGTCCTCCTGGCTTTCGGAAAGCGCCGCATCTTTTGCGCTCATGGTGCATCTCCTCCAATCGCATGTTTTCAGATCGATCTATTCACATTAAAATACCAACCCTGACATTCACTGTCAAACTAAACTAAAAATTTATTCATTAACTTTTCTGTTGGCATTATTTAAAGTTTGGCATACCAAACACACGCAGTGAATAAAAACTGAGCATCAACACCCGAAGGCTGTCCGAACTGCTGCGGGTGCCGGTGGTCGCTACCGTAGCGCGCACCGGCAGGGGCAAAACCGATTTGATGGCGATGGTTGCAGAAATGGCCGAAAACGCTGTATCCCATGAACCGCTTCGAATCTCTTACGGCGAAGATCTCGAGGTAGCGCTGTCCGAAATGGAAGCCGAGATCACCGCGGACGATTTTCTCACCGACACCTATCCCGCCCGCTGGGTCGCCGTCAAATACATGGAAAACGACCTCCAGATTCTGGAACGGGGGCATGCAGTGAATCCGGCCCTGTCCGATCGCCTGAAAGCCCGGGTCCGGCAGGTGGCCGAGCATCTGAAATCGACCCTGGACACCTATCCGGAAGCCCTGATCGCCGACGGGCGCTACGGCTATATCAATTCTATTCTGAAGCAGGGCGTGCTCACCCATACCCATGCCCGGGATCGCCTCTACCTCACCGACCGGATCGACCAGCTGCTCCTCAACCGGTTCTTCGGACCCATTATCATGCTGGCGGTCGTGCTGGGGCTCTACCACTTTACCTTCACCTACAGCGAGGTCCCGGTGGGCTGGTTTGAAAACCTCTTCGGATGGCTGGCCGGATGGACCGATGCGGCCCTGCCGGACGGCCTGCTCAAGTCCCTGCTGGTCTCCGGAATTATTGAAGGGGTCGGAGGGGTGTTGGGGTTCGTGCCTCTGATTCTTTTCATGTTTCTGGGAATAGCGATTCTGGAGGACTCCGGCTATCTGGCCCGTGTCGCCTTCATGCTCGATCGGGTGTTTTCCACATTCGGCATCCACGGGGCCTCGGTGATGCCCCTGCTCATCGGCGCCTTTTTCGCACACTACGAAGCCTGGGTGATGTTCGGGTTTACCATTCTTTCCTGGGCCGGGGCGCTGTTGGTCGCCAAACTCCTGCGGATGACCGTCCTTCGAGGAGAGGCCACCCCTTTTGTGATGGAACTGCCGCCCTACCGGCTTCCGACCTTCAAGGGCCTGGCCATCCATACCTTTGAGCGGGTCTGGCAGTACATCAAAAAGGCGGGTACGGTGATTCTGGGGATTTCGGTCCTACTGTGGGCTATGATGACATTTCCCGGCCTTCCGGATTCGGAAACAGCCGAATTCGAAGCGCAGCGGACGGCGATTCTCGAATCCGCTTCGCCGGATACAGTCGAAGCAATCCGGAATGAAAACACCGAAGCCCTTTCGGAACCGGCTATGATTTTAAAAGAACGCATTCAGGTTCTGGAGGCCGTCCAGGCCGAAGCCCGGCTGCGCCACTCCATCGCGGGCCGAATCGGCACGGCCCTGGAAAGCGTCAGCCAATGGGCCGGGTTTAACTGGCGGGTCAACATCGCTTTGGCGGGCGGATTCGCCGCCAAAAAGGTGGTGGTCTCCACCTTGGGCACCGCATATTCGCTGGGAGAAACCGATCCGGAGGAAAGGGAGGCGCTTTCCGATACGCTGATCAACGCCCCGGAGTGGTCGCCCTTGGTGACGCTCAGTCTCATCGTCTTCATCATGTTCTACGCGCCGTGTTTTGTTTCGGTGGTCTGCATCGTTCGGGAGGCGGGATCATGGAAATGGGGTCTTTTCTCCATGGTCTTCAATACCATTCTGGCCTTTTCGCTGGCGGTGCTGGTGTATCAGGTCGGTTCGTTCATAGGAGGATAATTCAATGATTCAAAATACCATTGTGGCGGTTATCGTCGTTATCGCTGCGGTTTATATTCTCAGACGTTCTCTAAAAAGCGTCAAAGGGGGAGGGTGCGGTTGCACCGGAGGATGTGGAGAGGGGGAGAATTGCTGCGAAACGCCGAACCTGATGGATGACGCATAGCCGGTTAACTTTTCAGCCAATTTTCAACCTGTAAACCCTCTACTCTGCGGAATTCCCTTATATTTTTCGTCACCAGGACTCGATCAAGCGCACGAGAATGGGCAGCTATCAAGGTCATTCCAGCCGATGGGCTGCCCTGCCCGGTTGAGGTGCGCAGGGGGAAATCAATGCGCTTGACCTCATCCTCTTCTTCTCTTATGCTGAAGGAGGTGTTTAAAATAAGAAAATAAACACTTTCAGTATTTTATCTGAATTTCCTAAATTCCGAAAACAGAGAAAATGATTAAAAACTGAACATGCTGAAAAAGAATCAAAAAAAAGCGGTCTACGAAGACCTGCATTCTCTGCCGGAAAACATGATCGGAGAAATCATGGATGGGGAGCTCATCGCCGTGCCGAGGCCCTCCTATCGGCACAGCTATGTCGCTTCCGGGATCACGGGGGAGATCAGAAGACCTTTTCAAAGCGGGAGCGGCGGTCCGGGAGGGTGGATCATCTTGTATGAGCCGGAAATTTGCCTGGATGACAACATCCTGGTTCCAGATCTGGCCGCCTGGAAGAAAGAGCGTCTTCCGGAACCGCCGGAGACGAATTATACGACCATTCCGCCGGATTGGGTTTGCGAAATCCTATCTCACAGCACCGTTCGTATTGATAGAATCCGAAAAATGCCTCTGTATGCCCAATTCGGCGTTGCTTATGCCTGGCTGATCGACCCTACCGACAAAACCCTCGAAGCATTTCGTCTGGAAAATGGAAAATGGGTATTGCTGGGAGTTCGCGGTGAGAATGAGCGGGTCCGCATCGAACCATTTCAGGAGATCGAAATTTGTCTTGAGAATTTGTGGTGGGTATAAAGATCTGTTGAACACTCAACCCGCTCTGCTGAAAAAGCGCAATTGAACCTCACGTCACCCGGAACTTACCAAAAATATTTATCCTGATGGCTAACGCCTGCTCACTAACCGGGAGAAGTGCCATTGGCGGAGAGACTATGGAATGGGGCCGGATGGATTTAGGCCCGGTTTTTTCCCCATCACCAGAAAGTGCTTCGGCAACTCGTTGAACATCGATATGCGGCAAAACCCGGATTCGGCGAGTTGATCCGCGACCTCTTGCGGCAGACACCGGATCTTTTCGGGCGGCCCTTCCGTCATCTCTTGTTTTTTCCAATCAACGATGAAAATCTCGCCCCCGGGCTTCAGGAGCCGATGGGATTCCCGGATCGACCGTGTCGGGTATTCCAGCTCATGGTGCAGGTAGATCATGAAAACCACCTCCGCGATGCCGTCGCGGAGCGGCACGGCGTACGTATTCCTCGGATTTCACCACCATGATGTCGGGATATTTCGAAGAGACGTTTTCCTTCATCCAGTCGATCATGGCATCCGATATTTCACAGGCGTAGACGGTCGATGGTTTGAGCCGCTCTAAAAAAGGGATGCAGAAAAACCCGGCGCCGGCGCCGATTTCGATCATGACATCCGGTTTGCCTGTGTGCAATTTGCCGGCAATAAATTCCGGAGGGATATCCACCAGCCGTCGGGGGTTATTCAATTTCTGCAGTTTTTTCGGATCAAATTTTTTATCGCTCATGAAGATTCCTCAACCGCCTGCCGATTTCCAACCAGGATGTTGCCGCTCATGTTCTATTGAGATACTATAAAAACCTTGGTACGGTTCGGAAAATGAAGCTGGCGTTTCGATAACCCCAATGAAGGAAACCGAAAGAAACCAAATTGAGGTTGAAATCATGAACACCCCGCCACATGAAAAGATCCGAATGACACCGGAAGAGTACCGGGATTTCGAGAAAAATTCGGATACTAAGCATGAGTACTTCGACGGTGAAATATTTGCCATGGCCGGGGCATCGCCGAATCATAACCGGATTCAGCATAACATCAGCGGGCTTTTATGGAGTCAACGGGCAAGCAGACCCTGCGACACCTTCTTGAGTGACCAACGGGTAAAAATTGAGGCGGCCGAAAACTACACCTACCCTGATTTATCCATCGCCTGTGAGGAGGTTGAGTTTGACGGTGACGACTGTTTGGTGAATCCCGTGATCATTATCGAGATTCTTTCAAAAACCTCCGAAGCATTTGACAGGGGGGATAAATTCACCCTTTACCGAATGATTCCCTCACTCAAGGAATATATCCTTGTCTCTCAATATTCATCCAAGGTGGAGCGATTTATTCGTGGAGAGGACGGTATCTGGCAGATCCTCAATCCATGCACCGACATGGCGTCATCCGTTAAAATCGAGTCCATCGACTGTGAACTGCCGCTTTCGGATATCTATTACCGGGTTGAGTTTGAAACAGGCCCGGAACCCGGTCGCGCGGTTTGAAGGGGTCTAAACCCCTTTTATTATAACGATCATCCGACGCTTGGTCATCGCTGCCGCAATGGCTGTGGAAAATCCGATGGGCAAAGGAACGATCTGGAGATGCTGAATGGCCTCGGGTATAAACCGCCGGGGCACATCCGGCAGTTTTATGCAACCCAGATTTTGAAGCAAAGCGATTTCCCAGCCGCTGGCGGCACTCAGATGGAGACGGTTGGATTTTTGGCGGACGAGTTCACGGATTCTTGTGGATAATTGATCCGGGGCGGCCGCCATCCAAAGGAAAACGTGCGTATCAAGAAGATAGCGCATGATCCGTTTCCGGCGGCAAAAAATCGCCGACAACACCTTCAGGCAACGGCTTCAGAAGGTCGCCCTCCAATTTCAGCTTATCGGCGTAAATGCCCAGCGGCCGATCACCGCTTCGGCTTTCAAGCGGTACCAGTTTGACAAGGGGTTTGCCGGATTTGGTGATGATGACCTCCTCACCGGCCAAGACGGCCGGTATGAGCTTGAACAGCCGGGTTTTTGCTTCATGTATACCGATTTTCATTGGGACCTCTCTTTAGTTTAGTTTTAAACTTAGCTATACAGCCTTTCTTGTCAATCCCAAAGGATGAAATGAAGCGCGGAAGCTCGGTTTAAAAAGAAAAAACGAAGATTATCATAAAATGGATTACCGCAGCGGCTGCTTGTCAGCTGAGTTCGGCATGGAAAGCTTTCCCGTACCGAATCCCCAATTTCTTCATTCGGTGTCGTAAAGTATTCGGATGAACCCCCAGGAGGGAGGCGGCACCGTCCGGTCCGTTGACCTTGCCGTTCGTGATTTCCAATATCTCCTGAATGTGGCTTTTTACGATCTCGTCCAGAGTCGCGGCCCGTGCTTCATTCTGGAATGGGATGGGTACCCCCTCCTTATCGTTAGAATGGGCCAGGCTGTTGAAGAAGAGCGGTCCCTTTCGGTGCTGAATCAGGGCCCGCTCCACCGCGTTTTCCAGTTCCCGAACGTTGCCGGGCCATGGATGACCGGATAGTCTTTCCGGCGCCCCGGGTGCGAGCCGGGGCGGATTTTGAATACCCAATTCGTTGCTTTTCTTGTGGACAAAGTACTCCGTAAGGGACGGAATATCCATTTTTCGCTGCCGAAGCGGCGGTATTCGAATGGGAAAGGCATTGATTCGGAACCAGAGGTCTTTTCGAAAACTACCCTCATCCACCATTTTTTGAAGATCGCGGTGTGTCGCGGCGATGACCCGAATATCCAGTTTGATGGGCGGGGAGCCGCCCACCCGTTCGATTTCCCGGGTCTGAAGCACCCGGAGAAGCCGAATTTGTGCCCAGGGCGGGAGTTCGCCGATCTCATCCAGAAAAATAGTCCCGCCGTCGGCCCGTTCGAATCGGCCCCGTTTCTGTTTCACCGCCCCGGTGAAGGCGCCTTTCTCATACCCGAAGAGTTCACTGTCGATTAAATTCTCCGGAATGGCGCCGCAATTGACCTTGATAAAGGGATGGTTTTTTCGCGGAGACAGGCGATGGATGGCATTGGCGATCACCTCCTTGCCCACGCCGGTCTCTCCGAACAGGAGCACCGTGGTTTTGAGGGAGGCCACCTGGTTCACCTTCTCCATAACCGCCTCGAGCCCCTGGTCGGCGCCCACCACCTCATCCCCGGATCTGGACAGGAGTTCGCTGTGCAGGTACCGGTTGTCCGAAATCAGCTGTTCTTTGAGCCTCACCACCTCCTGGTGTTTGAGGGCATTGGCCATGGCGATGGCGAAGGGTTCTCTCAGGAGTGAAAGAATGCGGGCATGCTCAGGATTGAACCGGTCTTTCCCATTTGCGAAAAAGTCGATGACACCCAGTTTATGACCTTCGATTCTGAGTCGCAGGGCGATAAAAGAGGCATCGTTCAGCCCGAATTCCGCCGATAGTATCCTGCCCATGGGATCCAGGTCCGGACGATTGATGATAAGGTAGTCTTTCAATCGCCGGCCGCTTTCGATGGCATCGATCAGAGATTCGGGAAGACCGATGACCCGGTTCAATTTTTCGCCGCCTGTGGAATCGGCCCGGGCCACATATTTCAATCCGCCCAGTTCGGGTTCGTAGATGTTAAGATAAATTTCATCCGCCGGCAGATAGCGGGCGATGAACTTCCGGCATCTGGCCAGGGCCATCTCGATTTCGAGGCTGCTGCAAATGAGAAGCGTGGCTTGTTTGAAAAAAAGGTTTTCGTCCATCATTTGGTTACCGCATTCGGTGATTGCCCTTTGAAGTTACCATATATGGTTAATGGAGT